>JAYKIG010000037.1:0-33561 GCA_035286045.1 Cyanobacteriota bacterium
CGTATTCGATGGTGACTGCCAATCGTTTCTGGAGCCAGATCTTCGGGATCGCCTTCTCCAACAAGCGCTGGCTGCACTTCTTCATGCTCTTCGTGCCGGTGATGGGTCTGTGGACCAGCAGCATCGGTATCATCGGCCTCGCCCTCAACCTGCGTGCCTACGACTTCGTGTCGCAGGAAATCCGCGCCGCTGAGGATCCTGAGTTCGAAACCTTCTACACCAAGAACATCCTGCTCAACGAGGGGCTGCGCGCCTGGATGGCTCCCGCAGACCAACCCCACGAAAAATTCGTCTTCCCTGAAGAGGTTCTGCCACGTGGAAACGCCCTTTAAATGGGTGTCTTCTCATCATTTTCACAAAGCGCCGAAAGGCGCTTTTTTTGTTGGTCTGTTCTTCTCTTTTGATGAAGAGCCGTTAAGATATGGACGTCCCGGCAGCAGTGTCGTGGTTTCAGGTCAATCGGATCTAGAGCCGAAAGCGTCACCGGCTGTCAATTTCCCAACGGAGGAGGTGTCCATGGCCGAATGTTTTTACCAATCGGGTCTGCAGTTCGCGGAGAATGCCGCCTGATCTGGCTCTGATCGCCTGATCACTTCTCCTAGATCTTTCGGTTCCGCACCGTGCGGACCCAAAACGCATCCCCAGGACGTCTTCGACCTGGGGTTTTTTATTGCTCCTTCTTTTGGTCGCTTTCCAGCTGTTGCCGGATGTCCGAGATGGCCAGGGGAAGGCTGCGCTGCAGGGCGCCAAGCCGGAGAAGGCGGCCGGACACCACCCCTGTGAGATCCTCCAAAGCCCGAAGCACGGGTTCCCGGCGTAGATCGTCCGGAGCGTTGGCAAGCAGGTGATGGGCCCTGGCTGGTTGCCAGTTCGCCAGTAGCACCACGGCGCGGTACGCCACTGGCCAGGGATTGGAAGGAGCCTGCTGCTGGAGAAGGCCAAACCAGTGGGCGGCCTCTGTGGGTCGGTTGCGCAGGGTGGCGATGAGGGCCAGGCTCCAGAGCGCATCGGGGTCGCGGGGGTCGCTCCGCAGGCGCTGCTCGGCCCATGGGCGAACCCGATCCTGATACAGGAACTGGGCGTCGAGTTGGTGCTCTGGTCCGATGCGGGCAAAAAGGGGCCCCAGACCCGCTGGGCCCTGTTCCATCCCTCTGGCCAACTGGATGAAGGTGGAATCAAAGCGTTCGGGTGGCTTCCCTGGCCTGCGCCGCCAAAGTTCCACCTTCCGTCCTTCACTCCAAGGCCACGCCTCCACCCGCTCGAAGCGCCCATCAGCTCGTACCCGATGGCTGAGCTCGCGGGAGTAGGGGCGATTGGTGCCCTGATCCCCTGTGGCCAGAAGGATCCACTGGCTTCGCTCCAGCACGAGTGGATGCTCATGGCGAGCTCGGCCCAGCCGCCGTCCCTCGATGCGTCCACCCCGGAGGCGGCCGAATGTGGTCACCGTCTGCTCATTGATTTCGGGGTTTCCTGGCACCACCAGCAGGGTGGTAGGAGCCTCCCCGACCAGGGTCCGCAGGTGG
Source organism: Cyanobacteriota bacterium (assembly GCA_035286045.1). GTDB lineage: Bacteria > Cyanobacteriota > Cyanobacteriia > PCC-6307 > Cyanobiaceae > Cyanobium. The sequence continues at coordinate 1,524 of JAYKIG010000037.1, forward strand.
CCTGTGACCTCGACCACGGGCGCCGGTGCGCTGGACGTGATCTGCTCTGCAGCCCCCTTGGCCGCCTGTGTTGCCGCTCCAGCCACACCTGTCAGCAGAAGCGCCCAGGCCAGGGAGGGGCCGCCGCGGCGCCTGAGCCACATGCCCACCTCCCACCAGGCTCGGGCCAGGACGATCACCACCAGCGGGAGCACCGGAATGATGTAGCGGGCGTCTTTGTTGGGACTGAGGGTGGTGAAGAACCAGCCGGCCAGGGCGCAGACCCCCAGCCATCCCCATTCCTCTGGAACAGCTCTCCAGGTTTCCTTCCGGCCTATGTTTGTCAGCCCTCGCCATACCAGAACCACCGCCACGGGCAGAGCCGGCAGAAGCACCAGGCCCAACTGGGCCGGGAGACGCTTCAGGTACCAGGTGAATGACTCCCAGCTCCCCACGGATGGATCGCCCTCTGCAGCGGCGGATTCCAGAACCGCCCGATTGGTGCCCCCCAGGGTTGTGATCCAGTTGTGGTGGAGCCACGGCAGCAGCAGGGCAAGCACCACCCCGGCGCCCACCACCATCTGCCAGCGTCGCTGGCGCCGACCCATGTTTGTTCCTATAGCCCAGAGCACGGGACCCGCCAGGAGCAGCAGGGCGCTCTGTTTCACGAGCAGGGCAGCGGCCATGGCCAGGGCTGCCGCCAGCAGGTGCCTCCACCGTCCCCCTTGGGGACCTTGGCCCTGCCAGCGCCCCAGAAGCCAGAGGGCCAGGGTTGCGCTGGCGCTCAAGGGCAGATCCAGGGTGTAGTCCACCCGTGGGTGGATCAGCCCCGGCGTCAGCACAAGCAAGGCGGCGCAGAGGAGGCCGAACCCCCGCCCCAGAAGGTCCCGCCCCCAGAGGCCCACCACCCCCATCAGGAGGGCTTGCCAGAGGGCTAGAGCCCAGCTGGCCTGGTCGGGTGAGTCGCCGGCCATGGCCATCACGGTGCCGTTCACCAGGGAGGCCAGGGGCGGAATTTTGGGGGAGAGATCCAACAACGCGAGCCAGCCGTTCCACTGGCCGGGGCTGAGGAGGCCCAGGGCCCGCCCATGGTCCAAGGCGCTGTTGAGATAATCGGCCTGGTCCCAACTTGGAAGGCGCTGGTCGAGGGCAAGCCAGAGGCGATCCGCGCTGGTGGCGACAGCCCAAAGCGCCGCCAGGCTGATCCACCAGAGGAGATTCAGCGCTTTCGGGCTGATTGGAGGAGGGGGAGGGATGGTCTGCAGCGCAGCTCAGGAGGCTTCCAGCAGTGTGGCTCCCGACGTCCCCAGTGAAAAAGCACGCAAACCATTGCCGCCACAGTTCAGGCGAGGGCGTTCAGTGTTCTGTCACACCCTATGGGGTACTTCTTACAACATGTCGCCACAATTCACGCGGCGCCTTGCGCCTGTTGTGTGAGGTTTAATCCCCATGAAACTCTTCCAGCAACTGCTGGTGGCGCCAGCGGCCCTTGGCCTCATGGCACCCTTTGCGGCCAATGCCGCCGATCTGAATCTCAATGGCGTCAACCAGTACGCCAGTGAAGAACAGGTCACCAGCATCAATCAATTCAGCGATGTCAAGCCCACCGATTGGGCTTTCCAGGCGCTGTCCAACCTGATCGAGCGCTACGGCTGCGTTGCCGGCTATCCGGACGGCACTTACCGCGGCCAGCGGGCCATGACCCGCTACGAGGCAGCTGCTCTTCTCAACGCCTGTCTCGATCGCATCACCGAAATCACTGATGAGCTCAAGAAGCTCATGAAGGAATTCGAGAAGGAGCTCGCCGTGCTGCGCGGTCGGGTGGATGGTCTCGAAGCCCGCGTGGGTGAGCTGGAAGCCAGCCAGTTCTCCACCACCACCAAGCTCAAGGGTGTGGCAACCTTCGTCCTTGGCGCCAACAGCTTCAGTGGCGATGCCCGCCCTGGTCTGTTTGATGCGGCGATCCTCAATTCCCTTGGAACCTCCGGATTCCCCGCCAAGTACTCCAACACGGCCAAGACCCTGGATGGAGCCACCTCCTTCGCCTACGACCTGAGCCTCTACCTCGATACCAGCTTCACCGGTAAGGATCTGCTCCGCACCCGCCTGCGGGCCGGTAACTTCGGTTCCTCCCCTTGGAGCGGTGCCAACAATCCCATCGGCCTGAACGCCATGGAGATTGCTTTTGAGGAAGGTTGCGGTTCTGACGTCGATTGCAGCGACGTGGTGGCCGTCAACCGCCTCTTCTACCAGTTCCCCATCGGCAGCAGCTTCACCGCCACCATCGGTGGACGGGTCCGTCAGGACGACATGCTGGCCATGTGGCCCAGCGCCTACCCCGCTGACACCGTTCTCGACATCTTCACCTACGCCGGTGCTCCCGGTACCTACAACCTGAACCTGGGTGCTGGTGGTGGTCTGTGGTGGAAGTCCGGCGGCTTCAGTGTGAGCGCCAGCTATGTGAGCGCAAACGGCAACGGGTCTTCCCCCGGGATCAACCTTCCCCTCGTGGAGGACGAGCTGTGCGGTCCTAACTCCGGTGGGATCGGAACCGGTTGTTCCGCTTCCACCTTCACCGGCCAGGTGGCCTATGGCGGTGACAACTTCGGTCTGGCTGTTGCCTACAGCTACTCCCAGAACGGTGCTGGCATTTATGGCGGCAACGGCACCCCTCTGGCTGTTTATGCCTCCGGAGCGGCCGACAAGACCAACTCCGTCGGTGTGAGTGGCTACTGGTCTCCTTTCTCGGGTGGCCTGTTCCCCTCCATCAGCGCGGGTTGGGGCATCAGTGGCTACAGCCTGGATGGTGCAATCGACGACAACTGGATCGATGGAGCCCGCAGCCAATCCTGGTACGTGGGTCTGCAGTGGTCTGATGTGTTCTGGAAGGGGAATGCCTTCGGCATGGCCGTGGGTCAGCCCACCTTCATCACCAGCCTCAAGAATTCAATTCTTGACGACGCCCTCAACAACAAGACTCCTAATGACGGCAACTATGCCTGGGAGTGGTGGTACAAGTTCCAGGTCACCGACAACATCAGTGTGACCCCTGCCCTGTATTACCTCAGTGCTCCTCTGGGGCAGCTGCAGAAGGATGATGGTGATTCCCTCAGCAACTTTGGCGGCCTTGTGAAGACCACCTTCCGGTTCTGATTCACAAGAATCACTCCTTCAAATCCAAGCCGGTTGCGTTGCAGCCGGCTTTTTTTTTCTGGGAGGGACGCTACATTTCCCCCCAAGAGGGTCTGTGGTGAAGAAAGGAATGAAGCGCTTACAGCAACTGTTGTTGTTGCTCTCCTCTCTGGGCCTGCTCTCTCCCCCGGCCAGCCAGGCCGCCGATGGGAACTTCGCCGCCATCAGGTCTTACGCGAGCTCAGACCAGGTCAGCAGCATCGACCAGTTCAGCGAGGTGAAACCTGGCGATTGGGCCTACCAGGCGCTCTCGAACCTGATCAAGACCTATGGCTGCGTGGCGGGCTATCCCGATGGCATCTATCGCGGTGAGCGGCCCATCACCCGTTATGAAGCGGCTGCCCTTCTGAATGCCTGCCTGGATCGCGTCAGCGAAACCACGGATGGGTTGAAAAAGCTCCTGAAGGAATTTGAGAGGGAACTGGCCGTGCTCCGTGGCCGGGTGGACGGCCTGGAAGCGCGGGTGGGCGAACTGGAAGCCCTGCCCTTCTCCACCACCACCCGGCTCAGGGGTGTGGCCACCTTTGTGGTGGGATCCAACAGCTTTGCGGGTGAAGCCCAGCCCGATCTCTTTGATGCGCTCATCCTCTTCGGCATTGGCGGGCTCCCCTTCACGGCCAACACCGTTCAATATGCCAACACCGCCCGGGCCCTCGACGCCGCCACGGCCTTCGCTTACGACCTGAGTCTCTATCTCGATACGAGTTTCACCGGGAAAGACCTGCTGCGTGCTCGCCTCCGTGCTGGAAACTTCGGAAACAGCCCCTGGTTTGGCACCAACAATCCCATTGGCCTCAATGCTCTGGAGATTGCCTTTGAGGAGCTCTGCGGCCAGGCGGATTGTGGTGATGTGATGTCCGTCAACCGTCTCTTCTACCAAGTCCCCATCGGTGCCGGGTTCACCGCCACCATCGGTGGGCGGGTCCGTCAGGACGACATGCTCCCCCTATGGCCCAGTGCCTACCCGGCGGACACTGCTCTCGATGTCTTCACCTACGCCGGAGCCCCCGGTGCGTACAACAAGAGCCTGGGCGCTGGGGGCGGCGTGTGGTGGAAGGGCGGAGGCTTCAGCCTCAGTGCGAGCTATGTCTCCCTCAATGGCGACCGTGGTTCACCAGGGCTGGGCACCTCCTTTGGAGAATCCTGTGATGACAACAGTGGGGGCATCGCCACCAGTTGCTCCCAATCCACCTTCACGGGGCAGATCGCGTACGGGGGGGAAAGCTTTGGCCTGGCCCTGGCCTACAGCTATGCCCAGGGGGGGGCCGGCCTCTACGGCGGCAATGGAACGCCTCTCGCGGTGGCCGCCTCCTCCTTTGCCAATAACGCCAGCTCGGTCGGGATCAGTGGCTACTGGTCGCCTTTCCTCCATGCCCTGTTTCCATCCATCAGCGTTGGTTGGGGCATGAGCGGCTACCGATTGGAGGATGGCGGTGTTTTGTTCAGCTGGATTGATGGGGCCAGGAGCCAGTCCTGGTATGTGGGGTTGCAGTGGTCTGATGTGTTAGCCAGGGGCCATACCTTTGGCATGGCTGTGGGGCAACCCACTTTCATCACCCGACTCGACACGGCGATCCCCGATGATCCCAACCTTCGTATTCCCAATGACGGCAATTACGCCTGGGAATGGTGGTATAAATTCCAGCTCCGTGATTCCATCACGATCACGCCAGCGATTTACTACCTGAGTGCTCCCCTCGGACAGCTGCAGAAAAATGAAGGCGGCACCCTCAGCAATTTCGGCGCTCTGGTGAAAACAACCTTTCGCTTCTGATCTGAATTCCATGTGATCTGTGCTACATCCGCCGGTAGTCGCTGCGCCCGAAGGCATGGTCGAAACTCTTTACACTCACCCCAACTCCTTCGGGAGCTTCCTCTTTTTTGGTGTGAGGACCAAATGAAACTTTTCCAGCAATTGCTGGTGGGACCTGCGGCCGTGGGCCTGCTTGCTCCCTTTGCCGGCCATGCGGCCGAAATTGACCTCTCAGGCGTCAAGAAATACGCCAGCAAGGATCAGGTCACCAGCATCAACCAGTTCAGTGATGTTCAGCCCACCGACTGGGCCTACCAGGCCCTTTCCAACCTGATCGAAACCTACGGCTGTGTGGCGGGTTATCCCGACGGCACCTACCGCGGCCAGCGGGCCATGACCCGTTATGAGGCGGCTGCTCTTCTCAACGCCTGTCTCGATCGCATCACCGAGATCACCGATGAGCTCAAGAAGCTCATGAAGGAGTTCGAGAAGGAGCTCGCCGTGCTGCGCGGTCGGGTGGATGGTCTGGAAGCCAAGGTGGGTGAGCTGGAGGCCAATCAGTTCTCCACCACCACCAAGCTTCAGGGTCAGGCCACCTTCGTGCTCGGCGCGGTGAACGCCAGCGGTGATCGCTCTGGCGCTGGTGTGTTTAATACAGCTAACCTGGGCACGCGCGATGCGGCTGAGAAATACAACAGCCTCTATGGCGCCACCTCCTTCAACTACGACCTGCGTCTGAATCTCATCACGAGCTTCACTGGCAAAGATCAGCTCTATACCCGCCTGCGCACCGGCAACTTCAGCAATGCCTTCAATGGCAATGGCGTGAACCTCACGGCTCTGGATGTGGCCTCCAATGGCTTCGGTGCCGTCAGTTGCTCGAATGACGATAACTGCTCCGATGTGGTGGGCATCGACCGTCTGTACTATCGCTTCCCGATTGGCAGCCAGTTCGAAGCCATCATCGGCGCCAAGTACCGGAATACCGAATTCCTGGGTGCCACTCCAGGGGTCTATGGCAGCGGAAAAGGCGATCGTATTCTTGATTACTTCTCCCTCCATGGCGCCCCCGGTGTTTATAACAAAGCCACTGGCGCCGGCGGTGGCTTGATCTGGAAAACCCCCTACAAACTCTGGGGTGGTCGCTTCAGTGCTTCGGCAAGTTATGTGGCTCCGAACGGTGATTCCGGTTTCACCAATGTCGATGACAACTACTTTGCTTGTAATGCCCTCGAGGGTGGCGTTGGCAATGATTGTTCCAGGGCTAGCTTCCTTGGCCAGTTGGGCTGGACCTCCAAGGTTTGGGGCGTTTCTGCTGGATATCGTTATGGCCAGCGAGGCTCGAATTTCCGCCGTGGCACAAATTTCGTAGCCGGTAACAGCTGGTTCCTGGCGAACGGTGAATCCAACAGCGTGGCTCTGAATGCTTTCTACCAGCCAAAGAGCAGCGGTTTCATTCCTTCCATCAGCTTGGGTTGGGGCCTCAACTCCCTGTCCAACAATGAGGTTCGCAGCAGCGGTCTCGATTTCGTCCTTCCTTACGTCACCGAATCCCAAAGCTGGTATGTCGGTCTGCAGTGGAACGATGTGCTCTGGGGCGGCAACTCCCTCGGTATGGCCGTGGGCCAGCCCACCTTTGCTACCAGTCTCAGCAAGGGCAGCGACAAAGACTTGAGCACCTTTGTCAACGACGGCAATTACGCCTGGGAATGGTGGTACAGATTCCAGGTGACCGACAACATCAGCGTCACCCCTGCCATCTTCTGGTTGAGCCGTCCATTGGGTGCCCTCACCAACACCCTCAACCTCGATGGCACAACGGATCGTTCGAACACCTTCGGCGTGTTTGGCGGCCTGGTGCAGACCACATTCCGCTTCTGATCCTGTTCCCCTCACACACAACCCCCAGCCCCCGCCAGGGGGCTTTTTTTTTTGCCCGTCGCCGCAGGAAGATGGGATCTTTCCTCCAGCCCCCCCTTTGGCAGGCCAGCCGTCCGCCAACCTCTATGCCGTGCTGGGGGTGAATCCTGCGGCCTCGGCCGCAGACATCAAGGCCGCCTATCGGGCCCTGGTCAAACGCCACCATCCTGATGCGGGAGGGGATGATCAGACGATCCTCGCCCTGAATGCGGCCTGGGAGGTTCTCGGCGACCGGGAACGGCGGCGGCAGTACGACGCGCAGCAGATGCTCCATCTGAACGGCCGTGCACCAGCGGGTGGCACGTCCCCCCCCAGCGCTTCGACCCGATCCAGTCGCACGGCCGAGGGGCTGCTTCTGGACTGGTTGCAGCAGGTGTACGCCCCGATCGACCGTTGCCTGGGCCAGGTGATCAATCCCTTCGCCGCCCAGTTGCGCGCCCTCGCGGCCGACCCTTACGACGATGCGCTCATGGAAGCCTTCACCAGCTTTCTTCAGGACAGTCAGACTCGGATGGACAGGGCCGAGCAGCTCTATCGCTCCAAGGCCTGTCCCGCCGTGGCCAGGGGATTCAGCCTGAATCTCTATCACTGCCTCCGGCAGGTGCAGGACGCCCTGATGGAACTGGAGCGCTACACCATGGGCTATGTGGATGATTACCTACGGGACGGCAGGGAGATGTTGCGGGAGGCCAAGCGGCAACGGGATCAGCTGCACCAGGAGCGGCGTCGGCTGGAGATCTAAACCCTTCAGCTCCCGAAGCTTTCCAGCTGGTCCAGGCGAAGCCAGACGTCGGGTACGGGCCTGCGCCAGCGGATCTGGGCAAAGTCGCCTTTCACCAACAGAATTTCCCCGGGCCCCTCCACCACATAGGCAGGAGGCACTGGATCGCTGGCTGATGCTTCCAGGCTGCCTTGATAAGCCTGAAGATTCAGGCGCACCAGCGCTCCTTTCTTCAGGGCTGCCGGCTTGCTTGCTGCTGGGGGCTCTGTGCTCGCGGAGGGATCGGCCATGACCAGGTGGCAGGATCGCAGGCACCCTAGCGGGCCCACGGCGGTCGGATCAGCCACTAGCCTCGGGCCGCAGATCGGGAGTCGGGTGTGCGCTTGCTGCTGCTGGGTTGTTCGGGATTCGTGGGGCGTGAACTGGTGCCTTTCCTCCTGGAGCTCGGTCACGAGCTCACCCTGGTGAGTCGGAAGAGCCATCCGTTTCCCCATCGGGAGGGTGATCGCCTCCGCTGTCTGCAGCTCGACCCGGCTGATCCTTTGAGCTGGGAATCAGCCGAGCTCCTCGAGGCCCTTGGCTCCTCCCAGGGAGTTGTCAACCTGGTGGGAGAGCCGATTGCAGAGCGCCGTTGGACGGAGGCCCAACGGCAGCTTCTCCGCGACAGCCGTTTGCGGACAACCACGGCGTTGGTCCAGGCGATCAAGCAGCTTGCCACCCCCATCCAGGTGCTGGTGAGTGCTTCGGCAGTGGGGGTGTACGGCTCCAGCGAGACCGCCTCGTTTGTGGAATCCAGCCCGGCAGCCAGTGATTTTCTCGGCCAGCTCTGCCAGGACTGGGAGGCGGCTGCCCTTGCGGCCGTTGGCTTCTGTCGTGTGGTCGTGCTGCGCCTTGGCATCGTGCTGGGGCCCGATGGAGGTGCTCTTGGGAAAATGCTTCCGGTCTTCCGCGCTGGCTTCGGGGGGCCTGTGGGATCGGGGCAGCAATGGATGAGCTGGATCCATCGCCACGATCTCTGCCGTCTGGTGGCCACCGCCCTCGAGGATCCCAGTTACCAGGGCGTGTACAACGCGGTGGCCCCCGAGCCGGTGCGCATGAGCGATTTCGCCAGAACCCTGGGGGAGGTGATGGGTCGGCCCTCCCTGCTCCCCGTGCCTGCGCCGGTGCTCAAGGTGATGCTGGGCGATGGGGCTGCCGTCGTCCTGGAAGGCCAGCAGGTGAAGCCCCAGCGGCTTCAGGAGCAGGGCTTCCAGTATGAGACCCCCGATCTCAGGGCTGCCCTCGCCGCCGCAACCAGCCCAGCCCCCCGCTGACCAGGGCTCCCAGCATGAGAATGCCGATCGCGGGTTGAAACACCACCGGCCAGAGCCGCTGAAAGGGGGATAACACCGACTCCACCCCCCTCAGATGCAGCCCCACCCCGATCCCGAACCACAAGGCACCTGTCAGCACCAGAAACACATTCAGTACCAGCAGGCGATCAAGCCCCTTCTGCCATGGCTCCAACCATGGGCGGGGGGACTCAGCGGGAGGGGGTGGCACGGGAGAGAGGGCTGAGAGGTTCCAGTCTGGCCATCAGAGCCTCCACCATGCGCGCTGTGCCTCCTGGCTCGCCGAGCCGATCCAGAGCCACCGTGGCCATCTCTGCGCGCCACTTCGGCCCCGCCACGGGATCGGCCAGACGGGCCAGCTGGGCGGCGGCCATCTGTGCCGTGGCCTTCAGGGTGGTGGCCGCTCCCACGGGACCCGGTGCACAGCTCACTGCCGGTCCGAGCAACCGGCGTTGCGCCTCGGCAAAGCCCTCCGTGAACTGGGGTCCGGCTCCTGCAAGCTGGAGCACGGGTTTTCCGAGCCCCACAGCCTGTTCGGCCGCTGTGCCCGCCATGGCCAGCAGGAGATCGCTGCTGTGGAGCACGCCCCAGAAGCGATCTGACACCAGCTCCACCCGCAGGGCTCCGCAGAGGAGCACAGGCCTGGCCCCCTCCGTCTGGTTGGGCTCCAGGCTCCAGCCTCTGGCCGTCGCTGCCCGCCCGATCTCCTCGGCCCTCAGGCTCGGCACCAGGGCTGCCAAGATCTGAAGGCGGGCCGGCCACGGCTGGGGCAACTGGCGCAGCACCTCCAGCATCAGCAGGAGGTTGGAGCGGGCCTCTGGTAGCCGACTTCCCGGCAGCAGGCCCAGCACGGAGCCCACAGCGGCCTCAGGGGTGAGGGACATCTGGGCCCCTGCTCCCTCCTGGAAAGGGTTACCCACAAAGTGCACTGGGCGCCCCAGCTGCTGGGTTAGATCCGCTGCGGTGAGGGCGTCGCGGCTCCAGAGAAGCCGCACCCGGGGATGGCGCAACAGCCATCCACAGGGCCAGGGCAGCCGCAGGCGGCCCTCGTAATGGCTGGAATAGGCCACCAGATAAACGGCCAGGGGCTTTCCGGTCAGCCAGGCGGCCAGAAGGGGCACCACATCCCCCACCACCACAACCCAGTCGCAGGAGCGGCGATGGCGCCATGCGGCCCGCAGCCGACCCAGCAGATAGGCCAGCTGCCCTTGCCTGAGTTCGGTCAGGCGTCCGGCCAGGCTGGTGTAGCCCAGGCCTCCCGTGCTGAAGTCGCGGGTGGGCCCCACCACCGGCAGGCCTGATCGCCTGTAGGCCTCCCCATCCCCCACCAGGGGCAACGCTTCCACGGTCATGCCCTGCTGGGCCTGGAGGGCCCTCCCCAGCAAGGCCCCACTCAGGTCCTCACCGTGGCCATTGCTGATCAGCAAAAGCCGGCTCACCCTTGCAGCCAGCCCCGCACTTTTTCCATCGCCGACCAGCCGGGGCGCCGGGCCAATCCATCGGCCATGGAATCATTCAACTCCTCTCCCAGCTCCGGAGCCATGAGGGTGATGCGTTGAATCATCTCGATGTGTTCACGCACCCCTTTGGCACCGGTTTCCAACATCGCCACACTGAGATTCACCCGGGCCTGGGGATCCTGGGGATTCAGGCGCACGGCTGTGCGGGCCGATTTCAGAGCCTCCTTCGGCTGATCCAGGAGCAATTGAAGCCAGGCCAGGCAGGTCCACGCCGCCGACTGGCCCGGGGCCTGGGCCGTGAGCTGCAGAAAATCATCGATCAGATCCTCGGGGGGGTCTCCCTGGCGATAGCGCTCCAGGGCCTGCTCAAAGAGGGCTTCGTGGCTGGTGGCCATGGCTTTGTGCCGGACGCTCAACCTCTCAGGTTCCCACGGCGCTGGCGGGCATGATCAAACGGCGAAGGAGCTCCCGCAACCGCAGGTTTGGGTGGCGTTGGGGTTGGTGAAGTTGAAGCCACCTCCAATCAAGGCCGTAGAAAAATCCAGTTGCATGCCGTAGATGTAAAGGAGGCTCTTTGGATCGCACACCACATCAAAGGCGCCTCCCTCGGAAGGCTGATAGGTGTAGCGCTCATCGTCGTCACGAATCCCGGCAGCGTCGATGAAATCCATGGTGTAGCTCATGCCACTGCACCCCCCGGACCGCACGCCCACCCGAAGGATCTTCCCCTGGCCTTGTTGGGCCACGAGGGTGGCGAGCTGGCGCATGGCCGGTTCCGTGATCTGAATACCGCGCCCGTCCACGCCGGTGTGGGTGGCCTGTTGGAGAACTTCTCCGGAGATGGCGGCTTCCACGGTCTTGGCACATTCATTGTCACTGAAAGTCTATGAACGACTGTCCACTACCGGGCTGGTCGGTTCTCCCCCGCAGGCACGGTGACCCTTTCCATAAAGTCGGAGCACCATTGGAGTGTTCTGGTGCGGGTTGCCATCGTTGGAGCAGGGCTGGCAGGGCTGGCCGCGGCGGTGGACCTGGTGGATGCCGGCCTGGAGGTGGATCTCTATGAAGCCCGTCCCTTCATGGGGGGCAAGGTGGGCAGCTGGGAAGACCCGGATGGCAACCACATCGAGATGGGGTTGCATGTCTTTTTCTTCAACTACGCCAATCTCTTTGCCTTGATGCGCAAGGTGGGGGCGATCGACCATCTCCTCCCCAAGGACCACACCCATCTGTTCGTGAACCGGGGCGGGGATGTGCGCAGCCTGGATTTTCGCTTCCCCATCGGGGCCCCCTTCAACGGATTGAAGGCCTTTTTCACCACACCCCAACTCGAAGCGATCGACAAGGTCAGAAATGCCCTGGCCCTTGGCACCAGTCCCATCGTGCGGGGGTTGGTGGATTACGACGGGGCGATGCGGGTGATCCGGGATCTGGATCGCATCAGCTTTCAGGACTGGTTTCTGGGGCATGGCGGCAATCTTCACAGCATTCAGAGGCTCTGGAATCCCATCGCCTATGCCCTTGGATTTCTGGATTGCGAGGCCATCTCGGCCCGCTGCATGCTCACCATCTTCCTGATGTTTGCGGCTCGCACCGAGGCCTCCAAACTGAATTTGCTCAAGGGTTCACCCCACCGCTGGCTCACCGGGCCGATCCTCGAGTACATCGAAGCCCGGGGTGGCCGGCTCCACCTTCGTCACCGGGCCATCCGGCTTGCGTACGAGGACACCCCTGCCGGCACCAGGGTGACGGGGCTGACCTTGGGGACGCCGGAGGGTGACATCCAGGTGCAGGCTGATGCCTATCTTGCGGCATGTGATGTGCCGGGGATCCAGCGGTTGGTGCCCGAAGCCTGGCGCTGCCACAGCTTGTTCGCCAATCTCGATCGGCTGGAGGCCGTTCCCGTGGCCACCGTACAGCTGCGCTACGACGGCTGGGTGACGGAGCTGGGGGATGGGCCTGGAAATGGGCAGCGGCGGAGCGATCTCTCCAGCCCCGTGGGCCTCGACAACCTGCTGTACACAGCGGATGCGGATTTCAGTTGTTTCGCTGATCTGGCCCTGGCCAGTCCGGCCGACTACCGCAAGCCAGGGTTGGGCTCTCTCCTGCAGTGCGTGCTCACGCCTGGGGATCCCTGGATACCGAAAAAAAACGAAGAGATCGTTGCCCACACTGATCGCCAGGTGAGGGAGTTGTTTCCCTCTTCCCGCGAACTCAAACTGGTGTGGAGCAACGTGGTCAAGCTGGCCCAGTCGCTCTACCGAGAGGCCCCTGGCATGGAGCCCTTCCGGCCGGAGCAACGGACGCCGATCATCAACTTCTTTCTTGCCGGCAGCTACACCCGACAGGACTACATCGATTCCATGGAAGGTGCCACCATGAGTGGACGCCTTGCGGCAGCAGCCATTATGGATCGTCCCGTGAGCCTGGCGCGCAACGCCGCCGCGGCCTAGGAGCACATCATGGGACGCTGGCTTGAACACACCGTGACCACCGAAATCCAGGCTCCCGTTGCAAAGGTGTGGTCGGTCTGGAGCGATCTGGAGGCCATGCCCCGTTGGATGCACTGGATCGAATCGGTGATCACACTGGACGATCCGGATCTCACGGAGTGGACCCTCATGGCCCAGGGGTTTCGCTTTCAGTGGAAAGCCCGGATCACCCGTCGGGTGCCTGAGCAGCAGCTGCACTGGGAATCGGTGGGGGGGCTTCCCACGAAAGGGGGAGTGCGCTTCTACCCCCTGGGCCCCAACCTCACGGCCGTGAAACTCAGCGTGAGTTACGAGTTGCCTGCGATGCTCGCCCCCTTGATGGAACCCTCCATCATGGGCGGGATCGTCAACCGGGAGCTCCAGGCCAACCTGGATCGATTTCGCGATCTTGTCGAAAGCAACGCCCAAACCTGAACCTTTCCGGAAAGCTCGCCGGAGCGGCCGTTGCCCCACTCTCTGGAGAGGCTTCCAGGGTATGGCACTGTCTCTCATCCCAGCCCTGCTGGCGGCCTGCACGCCCAGTCCCAAGGTGGAGGTGCAGCCCCCGGTTCCCAACCTGCCCAAGGTGCCGGATCGGCCCGATCCCCAGCCGGAGGGGGCCTCCCTGGCCCCCCTGGCCACGCCCCAACAGGTGGTCCAGGCTGTGGAGGTGGGCCGCCCCGATCCCTTTGCCGCTGTCCTCACTCCTCGCCTGATCCGTGCTCCGGCCTCCCCGCAGGTGGCGATCGCCTCGGGGCAGCGGGGCCCATCGGGACAACAGCGATCTGCCGCACCAGCGGGGAGCTCCCAGCGCCTCCCTCCGCTGGGGCCTCCGAAAGGCTTGTTGTTTCAGGGTGTGCTCCTGGGCCCCATGGGGGGGGAAGCGTTGGTGGAATATGCTCCCTCCGAGGCCAAGGCCGGGGGAACGCGGTCCGGCTCCCTGCGTGTCGGGGTCGGGGGCACAGGTCAGGAAGACTCCCTGCTGCCACCAGGCTGGAGGGTGCGGGCCATCGATGTGGACCGCGGAGTGCTGGTGCTCCAGGCAGGCAGCCAATCGGTCACCCTCCGGCTCTGAGCGCCCTGGCGCAGGCGGTCACCAGGCCCTCCAGATCGTGGGGGTCGGCCTCCCCATCCACTCGCCCGAGCAACGCCAGGCAGGGCTTGCTGGTCTGGGGACCGATCGACACCACCTTCACCCCCTCCAGCACCTTGAGCCACTGGGGGCCGAAGGCGCTTTCCAGCAGTTGGACACAGTGGTGGACTGTTTTTCCGCTGCTGAAGGTGATGGCTTGGAGGGTTCCCTGCTCCAGCGCCTGGACAGCCTGGCTGGGCAGACCCTCCGGGCATCGAGTTTCGTAGGCCGCCACCTCCACCACCCGGGCCCCCGCACTGCCGAAGGCCTCGGCCAACACAGTGCGCCCCCCACTCTCCACCCTGGGAAGCAGGAGGTGAAGGCCCCAGGCGGACACGGGAAATTCCTCAATCAGCGCGTCGGCGACGAAGCGGGTGGGCACAAAATCCACCGCCACGCCCATCTCCTCCAGCTGCTCGGCGGTGCGGCGGCCCACCGCAGCGATCCGCAGGCCCTTCGGCGGGCGTGCCAGGTCGCTACCCCGGCGCCGCAGCCTGGCCTGCACGGCCTCCACCCCATTGGCACTCGAAAAAAGCAGCCAGTGGAACTGGTGCAGATCCGCCAGGGCCTCGTCGAGGGGACGCCAATCCTCCGGAGGCCCCACCACCAGGGCCGGCAGGTCGATCACCTCGGCCCCTGCCGCTTCAAACAACTGGCGGGCGCCCCCGAGTTGCTGCTCGGCCCGGGTGACCGCGATGCGGCAGCCCTGAAGCGGTGGGGAAACGTTGTCGCTCATGGGTCCAGCTTGACCAGGCTGCCGGCGGACCGTCGCAGAGCGTTCGCTTCCCCGCTCCGGCCCTGGGCTGTTAGAAGGTGGATCGCTTGCTGGAGATGGCGGCGGCTTCCCATCACATCCCCTGCCAGCAGAAGGGCCAGTCCCAGATTCTGATGGCCTTCGCTCTGGTCCGGTTCGATGGCCAGGGCCTGGCGGTAGGCCCCGATCGCCCCAGCCAGATCCCCGCTGCGGCGCAGGCTCAGGCCCAGATGGAGCCAGCCACGGGCCAGTTCCGGGGCGATGCGGGTGGCCTCCTGTCCCACCGCCACCGCCTCCACCGTCTTGTTTTGCTGGAGCAGGAGGGAGGCCAGGTTGAGGCGGGCGGCCAGGGTGAGCCGGGGATCCAGGGGCAGGGCCAGAGCCTCCCTGTAGAGCCTCCCGCTCATCGCTGGATCCGTGTTTCCCAGGGCGAGAGCCAGATGCAGCAGCAGTTCGTACCGCTCGGGATGGGCCTCCGGCGGGCAGCTCTCCAGGCCTTTTCTGAGCAGGGCCACCCCCCGCTGTCGGTTGCCCATGCTGATCTCCAGCCCCCCGAGTTTGGCGCAGGTGTAGGGATCTGCGGGATTCTGAACCAGTTCGGCCTCCATCGCCTCTCGAAGCCGCTGGGCCTTGTGCCCCTGTTCGATGCGCTCGGGGCGGTAGCCCTCATGCAGTAGGGCCGGCTCCGGACAGTGGAGCAAGCGCCAATGGGGCTCGTTCCGCAGCAGGGCCTCCACACTGTCGTCCACCAGAGCGTGGTAGGCCCGACTCCAGCGGATCGCTGGGTGGCGCCTGAACAGGCGACTCACGCTGGAGTAGGGGGATTGCTGGGCACCGCATTCCTGTCGCAGCAGGGTAATGAGCAGGGCATTCGGCTGGGCCATGGCCTCCCGCAGGGGTGCCATGGCCTCCGCTCGCAGGCGCTCGTCTGCATCCAGCACCAGCACCCAGTCGCCATTCACTTTCTCCAGGGCGGCGTTGCGAGCTGCGGCGAAGTCGCCTGGCCAGGGCAGGTGGTGCACCGCAGCGCCGGCTTGCTCGGCGATGGCCACCGTGCCATCCACCGACCCCGTATCCACCACAACCATCTCCGCCACAAATCCCCGCACCGACGCCAGACAGGTGGCCAGGCAAGCCGCCTCATCGCGCACGATCATCGAGAGGCTCACGCTCAATCCGTGAACCCTCCTGCCCCTTCGTTCTGGCCCAGGCCCATGTGGCCCAACACCAGAGCCTGGGCCGCGGGCATCTGCCCCGCACTCCAGACCGCTGGCAGATCGGGAGGGAGAAGCACGCGCAAGCTCTGCCACAGATAGGGACTTCCATACACCACCAGTCCGGCGAGCCGGCGTTGATCCAGCAGCTCCTGGATCCAGGCCGCCCAGGGCTCCCCTCCACCGGCGGAGCCCCGGAAGGGGTTGCCCCGCACGAACAGCTGCAGCAGTACGGGTTCCCGATGCCATCCCGCCCGGCTCCAGGGGGGCTCGGGGAGGGGATCGGAGTCTGCGGCCTGGGTCCACCCCGGGGGGCTCTGGCCATCCACCACCCAGGGTTGGAAGCCCCCGGTCCTGGCCAGTTCCAGGGCCGGGGCTGAGGGGGGGAGGAAGGGGCACCCCAGTTGGGCATCCACCCGCACCAGGGCGAGGCCCTGCCCTTCTGCTGGTCGCCGCACGGTTCCACCCTGGCGCTCCAGAGTGCGGGCCAACAGCTCCTGGGCCAGGATTCGATCCTCCTGCCCCGGGCCATTGCTAAGGGGGCCCAGGGGTTCGCGGGGATCCAGGCTCTCCAACCCGGGATCGCTCCAGGTGCGCTTTAGGGCCCGGCGGCGTCGCTCCAGGCTTCTGCACAGGCGCTCCTCGCTGAGACGGCCCTCCCGCACGGCGGACAGGATGCTTTCGATCGCCTGCCAGGGATCGGCGGGCATCAACACCAGATCGGCCCCGGCCTCCAGCGCCAACACGGCCGCCTCGCCTGCCCCGTGGCGGGCAGCGATCGCCTCCATCACCAGGGCATCGGTCACCACCAGCCCATCGAAGCCCAGATCCTGGCGCAGCAGCTGGGTGAGCACGCGCTCGGAGAGGGTGGCGGGCCGATCGGGATCCAGCTTCGGGAGGAGGAGATGGGCCGTCATCACGGAGGCCACACCGGCTGCGATCGCCTGCCGGAAGGGAGGGAGCTCAATGGCTTCCAACCGCTCCCGGCTATGGGGCAGCACGGGCAGGTCGAGATGGGAATCCGCGGTGGTATCCCCATGGCCGGGGAAGTGCTTGGCGCAGGCCAGCACCCCCTGGGCCTGCACGCCCTCCAGGAAGGCGGTGGCCAGCTCGCCCACCACGGCGGCATCCTCTCCCCAGGCCCGCACATTGATCACGGGGTTGGCGGGGTTGTTGTTGACATCGCAGACAGGTCCCAGCACCCAGTTGAGGCCCAGGGCCCTCGCTTCCCGGCCGGTGCAGGTGCCGTAGCGCCCGGCCAGATTGCGGGCACCCTGGGGGTCGAGGCGATGGATCTGACCCACCCCCAGGGGCGGGGGCAACCAGCTTGCGCCCTCAAACCTCTGCCCCACCCCTTCTTCCACATCGGCGCAGAGCAGGAGGGGCTGGGGGCTCCAGGAGCGGAGCTGGCGGGTCCGCAGTCTCAACTCCGCTGCGCTCCCCCCCAGCAGGATCACCCCCCCCACGCCTTCCGCCAGGAGAGCCTGGAGCGTAGCGTTGTCCAGCTCCCAGCGGGGGTAGCGGCGCTGGCCATCGGCCAGATGGCCGCTGGCTCGAATGACCAGCAGGCTGGCCACCTGACGCCGCAGCGCGTCGTCGCCGACCTCAGGGGGCATCGCTGATCTCCTCTGCTGCCTGGGTGCCCCGTTCCTGTTCCAGCTTCTGAAGCAGGCCCAGCACGGTGCTTCCCCTCTCCAGACTCCGGTCCACCTGAAACACCACCTCGGGCGTGCGGCGCAGCTGCAGGCGTCGCCCCAGCTCCCCCTTCACATAGGGGGTGGCCGCCTTCAACCCTTCCAGGGCCTGGCGCCGCTCCTCCTCCGAGCCATACACACTGACGAAAATCTTGCAGTGCTGCAGGTCGCCTGCCACCTCCACGCTGGTGACGCTCACCAAGCCCTGATGCACCCGCCCATCCCGGATGCTGGTGGTGAGCAGTTCACTGATTTCACGGCGGATCAGGGAGGCCACCCGCTCCACCCTTCGACCCTGTGCCATGGCTATCCCAATGGAGCTGGTGCCACCATCGCACGCAACACCAGCACCAGGCTCAGCAGGCCACTCACGAGGGCCCCCACCACCGCCACGGCGGTGACCGGATGGGTCCGGCGACCTTGCAGAGGCTCCACCAAGGTCTGCAGGATGCCCAGGGAGAGGGCGATCAGGTACCGCGGGTAGCGGGTGACATTCAGGAAGAACTCTTTCATGGGGCGCCCAGCTGTCCGTGGCCATGCTGGCTACTCTGCCGCCGTGCAGCCAGCCACCCGAGCCAGGATCCATGGAGCTCCATCAGTTCAGACATTCCGCCTTCTGCGAGAAGGTGCGGCTTGTGCTCGCTGCCAAGGGGCTGGAGGCCACCCTGGTGGAGGTGGTGCCCGGCCTGGGCCAGCTGGAACTGTTCCGCCTGTCCGGCCAGCGGCAGGTGCCCGTGCTGGTGGATGGCTCAGAGGTGATCGCCGATTCCACTGAAATTGCCCTTTATCTGGAGAAGCGGCACCCCATGCCCGCCTTGTTACCCGCCGATCCCCAGAAGCGGAGCCAGGTGTTGCTCCTTGAGGACTGGGCGGACACGGCCCTGGCATCAAGCTGCCGTCGCGCCCTCCTGCAGGCGGCAGCCACCAACCCCAAGCTGCGCGAGGCCCTGCTGCCTGAGGCCACCCCCTCGTCGCTGCGGCAGTTGGTGGGTGCCCTCCCTGGCGGGCTCATGGGATCGGTGACAGACACCGTGGGCTCTCTGCTGGCACCGTTGGAAGCTCGGCAGCTCCCCCGCAACCTGGAGCAGCTGAGCGCCCTAGTGGCCTCCAGCGGTTATGTGGTGGGGGATCAGCTGAGCCTGGCGGATCTGGCTGTTGTGGCCCAATTGTCGCTGCTGCGCTTTCCCACCAGCGCAGGGGTCGCCCTGGCGGGGGAGGGGGTCAGCGGCATCGCCGACAACCCCCTCTTTCACTCCCTGTTTCGCTGGCGCGATGGGATTGTGGAGCGGTTGACGGCAAGGAGAGCACCATGAGCGATCCCCTGCTTCGGGAGATGGATCATTACGTGGTGCTGGAACCCGGCGGCGAGGAGTCCATTCTCAGCGTCCAGGAGACCCGAAGCTGGCTGGCCCGCCATCTGGCGTCCTGTGAGAGTCTCCCTGCCGATCTGGGGCACCTGGGCAGCGTGGAGGCCCGGGTGGAGCGGCTCATCGACACCGCCTGCGAACTCGAACTGTCTCCTGGGGTCGCCATCCAGTGGTTTGCGGTTCGCCTGGAGCGTCCGGACTGAGGCAGCTCCAGCGCTCTAGCCATTGAGGTTGTCACTGGTGTGCCCATCCCCATGGAGCAGGCGGATGGGCTCCCCGGGAGGTTGGTGCTCGCGCTTGAGGATCGTGGGCAAGGCCTCCAGCACCCGGCCTGCCAAGGCCTCGGGGGATTCCCCCTGCTGCATCACATGGAGATCGGCCTGGGCATAGAGGGGCCGCCTCTCGGCGAGGAGATCCCGGAGGCGGCCAGCCGGATCGGGATCTGCCAGGAGGGGTCGAGGGGTGGGATCGCCCTGGAGGCGCTGCAACAGAATGGTTTCGGGGGCATCCAGCCAGATCACTACGCCTTGCTGCAGCTGGCCCCAGTTCACTGGCCGGGTCACCACGCCGCCGCCCGTGGCTACCACCAGGGAGTGCCAACGGGAGAGTTCGTTCAACACAGCGCTCTCCAGGGCTCGGAAGCCC
This sequence comes from Cyanobacteriota bacterium, assembly GCA_035286045.1. Taxonomy (GTDB): domain Bacteria; phylum Cyanobacteriota; class Cyanobacteriia; order PCC-6307; family Cyanobiaceae; genus Cyanobium. The sequence goes on from JAYKIG010000037.1 coordinate 21,157, forward strand.
TCCTCCCCCGCTTCGGCAAAGATGTCAGAAATCGTGCGCCCTGCCGTCTCCTCCAACGTTGTGTCGGCGTCGATGAAGCGGTAGCCCAGGGCCTGGGCGAGCGGGCGGCCCACCGCGCTTTTTCCTGCTCCCATCATTCCCACCAGGTAGAGGTTGAGGCCCTGCAGCCTGCGGGCGAGATCGAAGGACTCGAGAGCGGTCATGGAATCTCAGGAGTTGAGGCAGGATTCCTAGGATGATCGGTTAAAGGGAGTCCCTCATGTCACTCGCCGGGCTGAGCCTGCCCGTCCAGTCGGAACCACCACCCCTTCCCTCCTCCCATGGCCGGGGACGGCCCTGCGTGATCACCCGTCGGGCCCGGTTCAGCGCCAGCCATCTCTACCGCTTACCCGAGCTGGATCAGGGGGAGAACCAGGCCCGCTTCGGCCTCTGCAGCCTGGAGCCCGGCCACGGCCACAACTACGAGCTGGTGGTGGCCATGGCCGGCCCACTCGATTCCAATGGCATGGTGCTCAACCTCTCGGAGGTGAAGCACGCCATTCGGGAGGTGGTGATCGAACCGCTGAATTTCCGCTTCCTGAACCACACCTGGCCGGAGTTTGATCTGAGCCGACCGGAGGGACGCCTTCCCACCACCGAGGCTCTTGCCCTGGCCATCCGCGACAGGCTGGCTCCCCATCTGCCTGTTGTGGGCCTTCGCCTTTACGAACATCCCGATCTCTGGGCCGACGTGCTCAGGAGTTCTGCCATCCCTCCCATGGAAGCCTTTCTCTCCATTCGCACCCATTTCGCAGCAGCCCACCGCCTGGCCAGGGAAGAGTTGAGCCAGGCTGAAAACGAGGCCATTTATGGAAAGTGTGCCCGGGTGCATGGCCACGGCCACAACTACCTACTGGAGGTCACCGTGAGGGGGTCTGTGGATCCGCGCACAGGCATGGTCTGCGATCTGGGGGCTCTCCAGCAGGTGGTGCAGAACCAGGTAGTGGAGAAGTTTGATCACACTTTTCTCAACAAGGACATTGCCCACTTCGCCAGCTGTGTCCCCACGGCGGAGAACATCGCCCTGCACATTGTCGAACTGCTCACGGCTCCAGTCGCTGCCCTTGGAGCCCGTCTTCACAAGGTGCATTTGCAGGAGAGCCCCAACAATGCTTCGGAGGTGTTTGCGGAAACGGCCCAGCTCGGAATGGTGCCAGCAGCAATCGAAGCCCTGTCGCACACCTAAAGCCCCTGGGTTCCTCCGGGCAGCGGGGCCAGGGCGCTGAAGCGGCGGGTGAGATCGCGGAGCGGCACATCCCTAAGGGTGTCCGCAGGTAGTCCCAGCAGGCGAGCCAGGCAACGCTTCACCACCACCTCACTGTCGTCGCCGAACCGTCCACCGAGCATTTCCGTGAGCACCCCCAGCCCACGCCCCGTGCGGTTGGTCTCTTCGATCAGACAGCGGCTGGTGGGCTTGGCCAGTTTGCGACAGAGATCTTCCATGCTGGCCCCCAGCTGGGGGGAACCCCCTGCTGTGGTTTGGATGCACACATCCGCCAGGCGCGACTCGAGGCGGGGACGCATCAGCTCCAGCACTGGCATCAGCAAGCCCGCCGAGGATGGGGAAGCCAGCCCGACCACCATGCCGCCCGTCAGGAGGCTGCTCTGTAGGCACCAGGCCCCTCTGGCGAAGCAGGACCAGTTCCTCACGTCTTTGGCCATGGCAGGGGGGGAAACCTCCGGGTGGGGGCACGGGGATCGGAGGAGTTGATTAGTTTTGCTCCTCGCGCGCTCCTTTGGGGGGTTCTGGGATGGCCGAACTGCGAGCCCGCTGGCACGGATCCATGGCAGAGATCCCAGCTGAACAATTTCTGGAGCTCTTGCAGGCCGCGACTCCTGAGGGTGAGAAGCCGCTCCCCTTCTACACCTGGACCTGGCTCCATGTGCTCGAGGCAAGCGGAAGCATTGCTCCCAACCAGGGCTGGCAACCTTGCCATCTGGGCCTCTGGCAGGACGACAACCTGGTGGCCCTGGCCCCCCTTTATCTGAAGGGGCACAGCTATGGGGAATTTGTGTTCGACCAATCCTTTGCCCAGCTTGCCGGGCAGATGGGGTTGCGATACTACCCAAAACTCCTGGGGATGAGTCCGGTGAGCCCGGTGCAGGGTTATCGGTTTCTGATCGGCCCTGGCCAGGATTCCCGTGCCCTCACGGCGCTGCTGTTTCAACACATCGAGGCCTTTTGCCAGAAGCAAGGCCTGCTTAGCTGCAATTTCCTCTACGTCGATCCTGCCTTTGCCCGAGAGGCGCAAGCCTGCGGTTGGTCGCTGTGGCTGAATGAGCAGAGTGAATGGACCAATCAGGGCTTTCAATCGTTTGCGGATTATCTGGCCACGTTCAATGCCAATCAGCGCCGCAACATCCGACGGGAGCGCAAAGCTGTTGCCGAAGCTGGCCTCTCGGTTACCCCCCTGACGGGAGAGGCCATTACAACCTGCCTGATGGAGAGAATGCATGGGTTTTATGCCCAGCACTGCAGTCGATGGGGCCCTTGGGGCAGCAAATATCTCAGCGCAGAGTTCTTTTCCCTGGCGGCCGATCATCTCTGCTCCCATGTGGTGCTTTTCAGTGCCCACATGGGAGATCCGCTCATGCCCGTGGCCATGTCCATGTGTGTGCACAACGACACTCAGCTCTGGGGCCGCTACTGGGGCAGTGATGTGGAGGTCGACCATCTTCACTTTGAAGTGTGTTACTACGCCCCTTTGGAATGGGCCATCCAGCGAGGCCTGCGCAGTTTTGATCCAGGTGCGGGGGGCCGCCACAAGAAGCGGCGGGGATTCATGGCCCAGCCCCGCACCAGTGTTCACCGCTGGTTTGAACCACGCTTCGCAGCAATTCTCCAGGAGTGGCTGCCCGGAGCTAATCAGGAGTTGCTGGCAGAAATAGAAGCCATCAACGCCGATTTGCCTTTCACATCCGCTTACGATCCTTCCCAACTTCTCCAGGCTTCTCCTGACAGTAACCTCTCCCAACCCCATGAGTAAGGCCAACTCCACCGAGCCCATTTCTCCAGGATGTTCCAGTCGCCTGGCGCTGGATGAATCCCTGTCCAACCGTTTCATCGACCTTGATCCTTCCGGATATTTCCTGATCCGTGTTGATGACCAACAGCAGGAATTGGTGGCGGAGCACTACGGCAACACCATTGATGAAAAGGGGCTGGCACGCGACCCCGAAACCGGTGAAGTGATTCGCTGCCAGGGGGCTGGGCCCCGCACGCCAACAGCAATCTTCCGGGGCCGTACGGCCAAAGAACTCGGCATGCTTCTCACAGAGGGGGATCAGGTTCCCCTCAGCCGGCTCGACCATGCCCTCTATCTCGGTAGGGAACTCCAGAAAGCAGAGCGATGCCTGGAGAGTGGGGAGCTCTACATTCAGGATTGAGGCTTTGGGGCAGGTTCAAGCGGGTTGAAGTTCCCGTGGATCGCTCTTCACTTCGGGCGCTGGATCAGGAGGGAGAAGGGCGAGCTGCTGTTCGATTTCTCGTTTCACAACGGCGCGATATTCCTGGAAGTGTTCGTTGTGGGCCAGAGTGACAACAAATTGCTCGAAGTTTTGAGGATTGGCCCGGGCAATGGTGAACAGGGAAGACCAGAACCTCCAACGGGTGTCGCGGAGCACCCCCTGGCGCCAGATCACAATCAAGAGGGCTCGGACATCTGTCCAGGTGGGAAGGGCAGGTTTGCCAAGGGCCGCCGGCACATATTTCTGCCAGCGAGGCTTGCCAACCTTCAGGTAATAGTGCTTGACACGATCGATGTAGGCATTGGGCTCATAAAGTCGGCAAAAAGCATCCACATATTCTTCGGCAATATCCCGGATGGGCCTTGTGGGCTTGAAGTTCAGCAGATTGGTCTGGTTCACGCCCTTCGCATCCGCACGCTCCTGGATCAACCGACCCTCCTTCTCCAGTCGGTGCCACAAGCCCGTGTTCGGAAGGGCTTGCAGCATTCCCATCATGGCTGCGGGGATGCCGGTGCGGCTCACGAAATGCACGATGCGATCTCCGGCGCCCTGCTTCTCGCCATCAAAACCAATGATGAAACCCGCCATGACGCGAATGCCATAGGACGTGATCCTGTCCACGGACTCCTCCAGGGATGAGCGGGTGTTCTGGAGTTTCCGGGCTGTTTCCAGGCTGGCTTCGTCCGGGGTCTCGATGCCGAGAAAGACACTGTCGAAGCGGCACTCAGCCATCATTTCCATGAGCTCATCATCGGAAGCCAGGTCGACGGAGGCCTCGGTGGCAAAGCTGAAGGGATAGCGATGTTTGATCTGCCATTGCTTCAACTCAGGCAGGAGAAGTTTTGCATTTCTCTTGTTGCCGATGAAATTATCATCCACCAGAAAGATGGATCGCCTCCACCCCAGGTCGTAGAGATATTGCAGCTCGCTGATGAGTTGTTCCGGAGTCTTGGTTCGTGGTTTGCGGCCGTAAAGAACAATGATGTCGCAAAATTCGCATTGAAACGGGCAGCCTCTGGAAAACTGCACCGACATCGAGTCATAGGCAGACAAATCGAGCAGATCAAAGCGAGGAATGGGTGTGGATGTGACATCGGGTTTTTCCCCTTTTGCAGAGAAAACACCGCCCTGGTCGCCGCGATTGATGGCCTCGATGAACAGGGGCAGCGTGATCTCTCCCTCATCCAGGATTTTGAAATCCGCCTGTTTCAATTCCGGGGCATCCGGGGTGGAGCTGGCGAAGGGGCCGCCCACGGCCACAGGAAGCCTCCGCCTCTTCGCTTCCGCAATCTGCACAGCCATGTCGGCTTTCTGCACGATCATTCCGGAAACGATCACCAGTTCGGCCCAGCCCCACTCCTCCTCTGTGACCTCTCGAACATTGCGATCCACCAGCTTCATTTCCCAGGTCTGGGGAAGGAGGGCTGCCACCGTCACCAGGCCCAGGGGCGGAAGCAAAACCTTGCGATTGACCAGCTCAAGAATTTTTTCGTAGCTCCAGAAGGTCTTGGGAAACTCTGGATAGAGCAACAGGGTACGCATACAGAGCTTTGGCGGAACCCCCACGGCCTGGACCCTGGGGGCTGAGAAAGATGATGAACATTACGCCGTCTGTCGAGGAATGGGCGGGTGGATCGGCCAATTCGGCCCATGCACGCCCAGGGTCATCTGCTGTAATGGGTTCAAGTTCAGAGCAGGCACCATGGCTGTCGCTTACTACCTGGGTCTTGTGGGAGCCGGTCTTGTGACCGCCTATGTGCTTACCGTGATTCTCAAAGGAATCCGCCTGATCTGAGCCTCATCCTTCCCCGCTGCATCAGCTCGGCCAAGCCAAGCACCAGGCCGATACTTCCCAGCAAACCAAAGGTGGAGCCCATGCCGAAGCGGTCCAGAAGGCCTGCAGCAAGCAGGCCACTGAAGCCGCCGCCCCCAAGAAAAGCAATCTGCCCCAGCCCTGCCATCCTGCCCCTGAGGGCCATGGGGGCTCCCACCTGAGCCATCAGGTTTACCCCGCTCAGCAACGTTGCTGTGCCAGCGCCGATGAGAAAGCTCATCAGCAACCCCAGGGGCTGTCTGAGGGTGCCCTCCTGACTGAGAGCCATGCCGATCTGGGCCAAGGCGGTCAGCAGCACAGTGGCTCCCATCAATAGTCCAGGTCTTTGGGATAACCACGTGCTGTGGCGCTGCAGCACCACCCCTCCGCAGAGACTTCCCGCCGCGATCACACTGGTGAAGACTCCCAGGGCCTGGGGGGAGGAATCCAGCACCCCTGCGGCGATCACAGGAGCCAGGCCGGGGTGGAAAAAGCCCACCAGGCAGGCCAGGGCTGTGAAGCGCAGCACATGGCGCAGCACAGGGCCACAGTCCCGCCAGGCTGCCCAGAGGGAGACCCCTTCACCCGCCCCCGTTCTCTGCTCCAGGTGGGTATTGGGGCGGAGCACCCAGAGCAGCACGGCGATGGGCCCCAGAAAACTGGCTGCATCCATCGCCAGGGCTAGCGTGGGGCCCGCCAGGGCGAGAAGCAAGCCGCCGATGGGAGGCCCAAGCAATTTGCCCACGTTGAACACGATGGAAAAGCTCGCCAGATAGGGAGGGAGGTCTTCCGGGCGATCCACCAACAGGCCCGTGTATTTGTTTCGAGCCGTGAGCTCATAGGTGCTGGCTACGCCCCCGAACAGGGTGCTGAGCAGGAGCACCACCACCTGGGCCCGTCCCTGGAAGAATGGAATCGCCAGGGCCGCCAGGGAGGCGGAGGCCAGCAGGGCCCACTGAGCCCGGATCAGCACCCGTTCACTGCCTATCCGGTCGGTGAGCACGCCGGCGGGGCCACTCACCATCAGGCTGGGGAGAGAGAGGGCGGCGAAGTGCAGGGCCAACAGCATGGGATTGCCCGTGCCATCGAGGAGGATCCAACTCTTGGCCGTCAGGCCGGCAAAGGAGCCCACCGTGCTCAATCCCGAGGCGGCCAGAAACACACCCTTCTGGCGTTGGCGGAGCCAAGCCAAAGCGGCCCGGGACGCAGAAGTGAGCGTCAACCGGGTCTCCGCGCTGCCCCTCGGGCCTCCTGCACGAGAGCTGTCGCTCCCACAAGCTCTCCCTCCAGGTCGTAGGGGTGGGCGGCCGTGATTCGCACGGGCACCAGCTGGCCAGGTGCTGCCACCATCCCTTCAGCCCCTGGCTGCACATGCACCTCCCCATCCACATCGGGGGCGAAGCGGGCACAACGACCGATCATGGCGCCGCTGCTGGGGTGGATCTGTTCGATCAACACATCCACGATCTCCCCCACCAAGGCCGCGTTGCGCGCCGCGGCGATGGGTTGCTGAAGGGCCATCAGCCGATCCTTGCGTTCCTCAGCCACCGCCTGCGGCACCGCATTGGGGAGCTCCGCCGCAGGGGTGCCCTCTTCAGGGGAGAAGGTGAACACCCCCAGATGGTCGAACTGTTGCTCCTGCACAAAGGCGAGCAGGTGCTCGAAATGGCTGTCGGTTTCCCCGGGGTAGCCCACGATGAACGTCGTGCGGAGCACGGCCCCGGGCAACTGATCGCGAACCCGTTGGAGCAAGCCTCCGGTCACCCCTGTCTGCCAGGGTCGATTCATGGCCCGAAGAATCTCAGGATGGCTGTGCTGCAGGGGGAGATCGAGATACGGGAGCACGTTGGACACCTCCCGAAAGGCGGCCAGCACCTCCGGGGTGAGGCCCGTGGGGTAGGCGTAATGCACCCGGATCCAGGGAATGTCCACCTGGCCCAGCTCCCGCAGCAGTTCAGCCAGCTGGGGCTTCCCTGCCAGGTCCAGGCCGTAGTTGGTGGTGATCTGGCTGATCAGGATCAGCTCCTTCACCCCCTGGGCAGCCAGGGACCGGGCCTCGGCCACGATGGAGTTAATCGATCGGGAGCGCTGGTCTCCCCGAAGCCTGGGGATGATGCAGAAGGCACAGCGATAGTCGCAGCCCTCAGCCACCTTGAGGTAGGCCACCGCCTCGCTGGTGGTGCGGAAGCGGGGCACATGGTCATCCGCGATGAAGGTGGGCACAGCACTCACCTGATTCACCCGCTGTCCAGCCTCCACCCGCTGGAGCACGCTCACGATGTGCTGGTAGTCGCCGGTGCCAACGATGGCCCTGGCCTCCGGCAGGGCAGCCAGCAATTCCTCCTGGAAATGCTGGGCCAGGCAGCCGGCAATGATGAGCTCCTTCCCCTGTTCCGCCAGCTCCACCAGGGTGCGAACGGATTCCTTGCGGGCCTCTTCGATGAAGCTGCAGGTGTTCACGACCACTACGGAGGCGTCCCGCTCATCGGCGCTGACGCCATATCCCGCTTCAGCCAGGAGGCCGAGCATGTGTTCGGTGTCAACCCGGTTCTTCTCGCAGCCCAGGTGAGCAAAGGCGACGGTGGGATTGCTCCTGACGGGGCCGGAGGGCATATCGGCTGGGAATGGCTGTCTCTCTACCCTATGGAATGGCGGGAGCGCTGCCAGAATCCCCTCCAGATGCCCTTGTGTTCTCCGTGACGTCGACCCGACTTGCCAGCCGCCTGAGCAGCACGCGACGCCGGGGCGATCCAGGCCACCGCTGGGCCAGGGTTGCGATGGCCGTGCTGGCCACCATTGGGCTTCTGGATACGGGGTCGATCACCCTGCACCGCTGGGGCGTGCTCGGTCCCCTGGTCTGTCCTGGGGGTTCCGATGGCTGCGACAAGGTGCTCAATAGCGCCTGGGGATCCCTGTTCGGCCAACCCCTGTCCCTGTTCGGGGCGCTGGCCTACCTCTCGGTGCTCATCCTCGCCCTCCTTCCCCTGCTCCTGAGGGGAGAGGCCAGGCCTGGCCTGCATCGCGCCAGCTGGTGGGCCCTGTTCCTGATCAGCACCGCCATGGCCATCTTCAGCCTGGTGCTGATGGGGGTCATGGTGTTCAAGATCCAGGCCTTCTGCGCCTTCTGTCTTCTCTCAGCAGGCCTGTCCCTGGGCCTCTTCGTTCTTTCCATCCTCGGTGGGGACTGGCAGGAGCGGGGTCAGCTGATCTTCCGCGGCATCCTGGTGAGCCTGGCTGTGCTTGTGGTTGGCATGGGGTGGGCCACAGCCTTGGATCGCCCACAGAGCGCTCTCACCAAGGGCATGGCCCCTCCGATCACCACTCCCAGCTCTCCGGCCGCGATCGCCCTGGCGAAACACCTCACCGCCAAGGGAGCGGTCATGTACTCCGCCTACTGGTGCCCCCACTGCAGGGAACAGAAGGAACTGTTCGGCAAGGAAGGAGCCGCGGAATTGAAGGTTGTGGAGTGCGCCCCCGATGGCTACAAAAATCAAGCTGCCCTGTGCGAGAAAAAACAGATCAAGGGGTTTCCCAGCTGGGAGATCAACGGCACGGTCGATTCCGGCGTGAAGCCCCTGGCCAAGCTCGCCGCAATGAGCAACTACAGCGGCCCCAACGGGTTCTGACCCCGATCCACCCCATCCGTCTGGATGGCCCTCCCCTTCTGTTGGCGGCTGTGCCGCTCCCAGAAGGGCTGTCGGGCGGGGGCATCCGTGCGGAAGTGGCCTCCCCGGCTTTCCACCCGAAACAGCGCGGCTTCCATCAGGAGCTCCGCCACCACCAGTCGCTGATGGAGCTCGTGCAACAGCAGAAAGCCAGTCACCTGGCTTGGTTCCATGGCCCAGCACACGTCTGGAGATTGATGCTCCACGATCTGCCAGAGGGCTTCCTGTTCCAGCTCCTGACGTTGCTGGCGCACCGATTGCAGGCCTCCGCGCACGCCCTCGCCTGAGCGTTCCACCCCGGCGACACTCCAGCAGAGATGGCGCAACTGCTCCATTTGCCGTTGCAGGCTCCCTTCCGTTCGGGTTGGTCGGGGGTGGCGGGGAAGGGCCTCAGAGAGGGGCTGGAAGCCTGTAGAGGCTGCCGGTGCCAGATCCAGGGCGGCCAGCTGCCGGGCGAACACCAGGCATTCCATCAAGGAATTGCTGGCCAGGCGATTGGCTCCATGGACTCCGGTGCAGGCCACTTCCCCCACGGCATACAGCCCCGGGAGGGTTGTGGCGGCCTGCAGATCCGTACGCACGCCCCCCATCCAGTAGTGGGCTGCGGGAGCCACAGGAAGGGGAGAGAGGGTGGGTTGCAGCCCCAGTTCCAGGCAGCGGCCAAGAATGGTCGGGAACTGTTTGCGCAGCCGTTCCTCCCCCACGGGCCGCAGATCCAGCCAGAGATGGTCGACTCCTTGGTGTTGCATGCACTGGGCCAGGGCCCGACTCACCTGATCCCTGGGGGCCAGATCTCCCCCAGGCAGATGGGCGACGGGACTGTTCCCGTGGGCATCCCATAGGCGGGCTCCTTCCCCGCGCACGGCTTCGCTGATCAGGAAATGGGGAGCCCCTGGCAGCATCAGGGCAGTGGGGTGAAACTGCACGAATTCCAGGTCCCGGATCTGGGCTCCCGCCGACCAGGCCATCACCACCCCATCACCCGACGCCTGGCTTGGGTTGGTGGTGTGAGAAAAGAGGTGGCCCCCCCCGCCAGAGGCCAATACCACGGCCCTGGCACGGAGCCAGCGGAGGTGGTGGCCGTCCAGTACCTGCAGGCCCACGCAGCGACCTCCTTCCACCCAGAGTTGAAGAGCGGGGACCCCTTCGTGGCGCTCCAACAGCTTGCGGCACTGCACTTCCCGTTCCAGGGCATCCACCAGCGCACCACCCGTGCGGTCCTGCGCATGCAGGACCCGACGGTGGGTATGGGCTGCTTCGAGCGTGGTGCTGAGCTTGCCGTTCTCCCGGTCGAAGGCCATGCCCAAGGCCAGGAGCCGCTCCACACAAGCTGGGGCCTGACGGACCAGAAGATCCACCGCCGGTCGGTCACACAGGCCTGCACCCGCCTTGAGCGTGTCGGCAATGTGGCTGTCAAAACTGTCCTCGGATCTGGTCACCGCAGCGATCCCTCCCTGGGCCCAGCGGCTGGCTGAGCGAGGGTTCAACTGTTTACTAAGGAGCAGAACTCGCAGATTCCTGGGAAGTTCCAGACAGGTCATCAGCCCTGCTGCCCCGCTGCCTACCACCACCACATCCCACTGAGCAGCCAACAACGGGGCCATAGACAACCGGTTCTGTCATGAGCCTATGGGAAGGAAACGCCGTTCCTCAGGATGGGGGCGGGTTGTTTCGATCCGTGGACGGCTCCACATCGACAGCCTCCACATTGATGATCACCTGGGAGGGATCCAAGGCTCGGGTATCCCTTGTGTCCCCCGCTGTGGCGCTCTGTTCGTCGAACCAGGATCCACAGGCCGGGCACACCTGGGTGTCAAAACTGACGGTGCCGCAGGCCTCGCAGGTGTGGAGCCGTCGTCGGATCCATTGCCATGCCAGGACTCCCACCCCTGCGCCGATGAGTGGAAGGAGAAGAAGCAGCAGGGCCAATCCCCCAGCGATGTCCAGGAGGAATCTCCCTGCCGGTCCCGGGAGCAACAGCAGGAGGGCGGCGAGCGCCACCCAGAACCAGGGGAAGGAGGACCGTTGCATTCAGCGCTGGAATCGCGGGTCGCGATCCATCCAGCGCTCGAACGCGGCCAGAGCTTCGATGCCTGCCCAGCCCAGCAGCAAGGTGGCCACAATCGCGATGACCATCCCTCCGACTATCATCACCAGGGGCACCAGGGTGACCAGAGCGATGCCGGCCAGAACAACGGAGCCGAGTGCCGTGGCGATGAGAAGAAGACTCGCGGGAAGTGGCGCAATCTTGTTCGGCGAGAAGCGGGGGATGGGAATCACTGGAATGGGTTGGGATTGCTTCCCACATCCTGGCGCCTGGATCGCGGATTTTAGATGGGGGGGGGTGCGGATGGCCCACCACGGGGCCAGCGGGCAAGGGTCACGCTCAGGCACTGCCCGTAATAAAGAATCACTCCAAGCAACCACAACCAGAGTGTCAGAAGCAGGACGCCACCAACGACGCCATAAGCTTGGAAACGCAGACCCATTGCAAATAGCAATTGTCTTAAAATAACGGTCAGAAGGGTGGAAATGCTGCTGATCAGTAAGGCGCCAGGCACAAGTGGGCGCCAGGGAACCCTGCGGGACGGCAGGAGCCAGAGGAGAACCATAACCGATAGAAAAGCAAGAATGTTGGAGAGCACAAAATCAGCTCCGTACGACAGCCTTCCCACCCATGTAAATCGATCTGGAAGCGAAGTGGAGAGCCAATCACGCAAAATAGTGGAGCCAAAAACTCTAAAATTTCCGATGACTTGGTCGGCGATGAGTATGGGACCAATCAGGAGCAAGATCAAGAGCGACTTCAATCGCAGCCAGAAAAAGCGCTGAACAACACGCAGCCAAGATAAAGACTCCAGGCCATAGGGGCGATTCCACCAAAGCCGATCGGCCCCCCGCTGTAGGGTTAGATAGATATTATTGGCGTTGAGTAACAGCAACACGATGCCCGCAAGTCCTGCGCCGAAACCCTGGCGCAGAAACCGCGACAAGGCATCCGTAAACAGGGGCATTGAATCACTGGGAATCAACTGACCCACGACCAGTTTGACCTGCTGAAGCAAGGTCTCATCCTGGCCAAGAAAACGAGAGCCAAGGGCGAGGGCAATGAGCAGGGCAGGAAAGAAAGATTGAAGTGTGTGAAAGGCAAAAGCTGCACTCAGATCAATGCAATCGCAGCGAAGCCAGAGTCTGTAGGACAGCCAGAGAGTGCGGATGTGTCTTCGCAAGGCCATGGCCCATTCGTTTGTTGTTCCCCTTTGCTTTTCGGAGGAAACCCCCCATAGGCAATGACACAAAAAAGCCACCCAAAGGGTGGCATGAGGAGAGAGAAAAAAAGATTTATCCTGGCATTGTGCTATTTTCGCGAGGCGCTACCACCTAACTATCGTTGCCGCTGCTGCGTTTCACAACCGAGTT
>JAYKIG010000038.1:0-105858 GCA_035286045.1 Cyanobacteriota bacterium
TGGAGAAGGGTGACACAGGCCATCGGGAGCTTCCGACGCCATTCCAGGGCCAGTGTCCGCAACAGCTGGTTCTGGGCAGCCTTGGCCCCCCGGTAGGCGTACCACCCCCCCAGGCGGTTGTCGCCGATGCTTCCCACCCTGGCGGAAAGACTGGCGAAATGGCAGGGGGCCTGCCGGGGGAGGGCGCCCTCCAGAGCCTGGGCCAACAGAAGGGGACCCCAGGCATTCACAGCAAAGGATTTCTGGAGAGCGAGCGGATCCACCTGACTGAGACGTTTCTCCGGCTGCAGGTCGGGTCCGTGCAACAAGCCTGCCGCACAGATCACCAGCCTTAAGGGAGTGAGCTGCTCCCTGGCAACCTGGCCAAGGTGCTCCAGGCTGGCCGGATCGCCCAGATCGACAGGAAGGTCCGCATCCCGTCGACCGGCAGACCACAGCCGCATGGACGGAGCACGCTCAGGCAGGGCGGCCAGAAGAGCCTTCCCGATCCCTCCCATGCCCACCACCAGTGCGTGACCTTCCCAGGTGAGCCAGGAACGGGCGGCGTTGTGGCTGGCTGGCACAGGCGGTGCGAAGGCTTGTCGCATGATGGCAGGAGAGCGAAAAAGGAGCAGGTCATCCTGCGCATCACCGTGCTGGGATTGGGCGCGTGGGGGAGCACCCTTGCCGATCTCTGGCGTGCCCAAGGGCACGAGCTCAAGACCTGGACCAGGCGTATGGGGGAGAACCCGCAGGAGAGCCTGTCCTGCACCGATCTGGTGGTGTCCGCGGTGGCCATGGCGGGGGTGCCTGCCCTGGCAGCCCAACTGGCGCCCTTCTGGCCCAAGGGAGTGCCCCTGCTCAGCTGCAGCAAAGGCATTGATCCAGCCCAACTCTGCAGCGCCAGCCAGCTCTGGCAGCGCCAGTTGCCAGGGGCCGCCATGGCCGCACTGAGCGGGCCCAATCTGGCCACGGAGCTGGCCAGGGGGCTTCCTGCCGCAAGTGTGATTGCCTCCACCGACCGGGTTCTGGCCCAGCGCCTGCAGTCGGAACTGCGAACGCCCCACCTCAGGCTTTACACCAACCAGGATCCTCTGGGGACTGAGGTGGCTGGGGCATTGAAGAACGTGATGGCCATTGCTGCCGGTATCAGTGATGGGCTGGGCCTGGGCTCCAATGCCAAGGCGTCCTTGCTCACTCGAGGGCTGGCCGAAACCGGCCTGGTGCTCAAGGCCCTCGGAGGACAACCCAGCACCCTTTATGGACTCGCCGGCCTGGGGGATCTGCTGGCAACAGCAAACAGCCCCCTCAGCCGCAACTATCGCTTCGGGCTTCTCCTCGCAGAGGGGGCCTCCGAAATGATTGCCCGGGATCAGATTGGAGCCACCGTGGAAGGTCCTGGCACCGCCCGCGCGGCCTTGAAACTGGCCGATCGCGAGGGCTGGTCCCTTCCGATCTGCCGCCAGGTGGTGCAGCTTCTGGAGGGGCAACTCTCCGCCCCGGAGGCCGTTCAGGCCCTGATGGATCGGGAACCACGCCAGGAGGAGCTCCAGTGGTGAGGGGGTGCCGTGCAGCCCTTGTGGAAGCCTTCAGCGACCAGCCCCTGGGGGGGAATGGAGCGGCTGTGGTGCTTTTGGAGCAAGCCGTTCCAGCCCCATGGATGCAAGCGGTGGCCAGAAGCCTGCAGCAATCGGAAACCGCCTTTCTGCTCCATCTGGAAGGGGGGGGCTGGGGCCTGCGCTGGTTCACGCCCTCACAGGAGGTGAAGCTCTGCGGCCACGCCACTCTGGCGTCTGCACTAGCACTGGGGGCCTGGGGCCTATTGCCTTCAGGGGGGGCGGCTACCTTCTCCACCCGTAGTGGATCGCTTCAGGTGAGCCTTGTGCCGCCCCCAGCGACGTCTGAACGGTCTCAGGCCCCGCTTGCCTGGATCGAGCTCCCCCACCTCCCCCTGGCTCCCCAGGAGGCCAACCAGGAGCTGGTGACCTTGCTCCTCCAGGAGCTGAACCATGCCCCGCTGCGGTTCTGGAACTCCGCCCTGGGCTATCAAGTGGCCCTGCTCCCTTCCACGGCGGCTCTCGCCCTATTGGAAGGATTGGAGGCAAGGCTGACCGGAGCAGCCCGGCAGGGGCTGGTGCTGATGCAGGCCTTGGCGCCAGGCGGGAACAAGCTGGCTCAGGTGGCGGGAGAACAGGCCGATTACCAGCTCCGTTTCTTCGCTCCGGGGCTTGGAATTGGGGAAGATCCCGTCACGGGATCGGCCCATGCCCTGGTCGCTCCTTACTGGATGGGGGAACTCCAACGACCTCGGGTGGTGGGCTGGCAATGTTCCGACCGTCCGGGGGGGATGGTGTGCGAACCCGGTTCTTCAGGCATGATCCGCCTGACTGGTGCAGGACATCTCTTGTGGGAAGGCACTTTGTGGGCCAAGCCAGGGCACTCCTCAGACCCCTCACAGGCCTGGCACGAGTGGGAACGGGTCTGCGGTCGCTAGGAATCGAGGCCCTCCAACACCCTTACATGCTTACGGCTCCTCTTGCCGCTGCAGCCATCAGCATGGGATTTGCCTCTCAGGCCCTGTTGCGACCCTCGCCGGTATCCCAGCAAGACGATGTGTTGGATGCCTTGATGGCCCCAGCACCGGAAAGAAAACCTGCCGCAGGCACGCTTCTGCCCTCCGGCAAGCCATCCCCTCCCGGAGCGGGATCGAACCCCGGCACCCTGCAGGCCAGGCGGATCGGCAGCGTGGGGGGTGGGGCCCCCGTTCCAGACACCGAACCCGGCAAAGGCGTCAATCTGGAAATCCGGGTGGCCCTGCTCAAGGTGTCGGCCCAGCCCAGCGTGGGCGGAGAGGGAGCATGGCGGGTTGTGAGCCGGGATGGTCAACTGATTCGTCAGGGGGACCCAGGGGATGTCCAGGCGGCTGATCTGCTGGGGTCCCTGGCCGAGGTGTGGATCGAGCCTGCTCCGGCGGGGGGGGCCGACCTGAGGGTGGATGGGCGGCCCTATGCCGGTCGACTCAGGGTGCTGCGAGCTGGCAGTGGGATTCAGGTGGTGAATCACCTCCCCCTCGAGAGCTACGTCAGTTCGGTGGTGGGCGGAGAGATGCCCACCTCCTGGAGATTGGAGGCCCTACGTGCCCAGGCGGTGGCGGCCCGGTCGTATGCGATGGCCCATATGGCCCGGCCTGCCAATGACCATTGGCATCTCGGAGACACCACCCGGTGGCAGAACTATGAAGGCCTCCGGACGGTGTCCGAGCCGACCTTGCAGGCCACCAACTCCACAGCAGGAGTGATTCTCAGTTATCAGGGTGGGATTGTCGAAAGCCTCTATGCGGCCACCCAGCAGATTGTGGATGAGGCCCACAGCCATCTGGGGGCGAGCATGAGCCAGACAGGTGCCCAGGAACTGGCCAAGCAGGGGCTCCAGTTCAATGAAATCCTGTCCCACTACTACCAGGGTGCTTCCCTGGCCCGCCTGCAAGTCGGTGCGAGCTGAGGGCTACTGGCGTGCGGCCCAGGATGTCACCCTGTCGGCCCTGGAGAAACAGGCCCTGGTGCCCCTTCAGACCAGTGAGCTGCAGATCGAGGGGGTTCCCCCTTTCCTGTTGAGGCGGTTGGAAGGGTTGCCCCCCCGCCATCTCACGGAGCAGGGGCCAAGGCCCAATCCCTTCCTCCCCTGGGACCAGCCCCTGGAGGTGGGACGGCTTGGCCAGAGCCATGTATTGATTCTCAACAAATACCCCGTTCAGCCCGCCCATCTGTTGCTGATCACCCAGCAATGGCAGCCCCAGGCCGGTTGGCTCACACCGGCCGACTGGCAAGCCGTGGCCCATGTGGCAGCGGATACGGGCGGGCTGTGGTTTTTCAACAGCTGCCCGACGGCGGGCGCGAGCCAACCCCACCGTCACCTTCAGCTTCTGCCGCGGAAGGAGGGGGAAGCCAGTTGCCCT
Organism: Cyanobacteriota bacterium; assembly: GCA_035286045.1. Lineage (GTDB taxonomy): Bacteria > Cyanobacteriota > Cyanobacteriia > PCC-6307 > Cyanobiaceae > Cyanobium. The sequence goes on from JAYKIG010000038.1 coordinate 3,935, forward strand.
CTGGCTCCCTTGCTCGAGGGCCAGCTCCAGGATTCGCACCGGCCATGGCCCTGGCGCTATGCGATCAGTGCCCGATGGGATGCCAGGGAGGGGATGGATCTGCTTCCCCTCTATCGCAAGCACGCCCTGCTTCTGGAGCTTGGTGATCCGGATGGGCACGAGGATCCCAGACATGCCTACAACCTGCTCTTCGATGACAGCTGGTTTCTGACCGTTCGGCGGGTGAAGGAGCATTGCGCAGGGTTCAGCATCAACGGCCTTGGCTTTGCCGGATTTCTCCTTTGCACCACCCACTCCGATCTCGACTGGCTAAGAGCTCATGGTCCCTGGGCCCTCCTGAAGGATGTGGCAGCTCCTCCGTCAGGCTGACACCCGAAAACTCAGGTGTTTTCTCGCTGGCCAGGGGTTGCCAAACAGGCTGATCTGGAGAAGAGGCAAGGATCTCTCCCCTCATAAACGGGAGACCTGGTCTCGGTGCCTACCAATCACTGAACACGCTGTCCCATGAACACCTGCACCGCACGTCGAGCCCGCTCCGTTCGCCATCACGGCAACCCCTCTGCAACAGAAATCCAGACGCTCCAGCTTCGTAATGCCCTTGTTGAAGCCCATCGTCACCTGGTGCCGCCCGTGGCCCACCACTACTGGCGCCGTTGCTCAGAACCCCGGGAGGATCTAAACCAGGTGGGTCTGCTGGGCCTCATCAGGGCAGCGGAATTGTTCCGCCCCGACACCGAGACCCCCTTCTCGGCCTTCGCAAGGCCCCACATCCGCGGGGCGATCCTTCATTACCTCCGGGATGTGGCCGCTCCGGTGCGTTTGCCTCGTCGGCAGGCCGAGCTGCGGAGTCGCCTGCAACAGCTGGAGAACAGCGGTGGTCCCGTATCCGTGGGACCGCAAGCGTCCAAGGGAGAGCAGGGGCATCGTCTGGGGATGTCGGAGGAGCAATGGGAGCTCCTGAGACGGCATCGGCAGATGTGTCGGCCAGCCCCTCTCGATGCTCTTCTGATCGAACAGCTTTCCTCTCCCGCCTTGGAGCCTCAGGAGGAAGAGCAAGGCAGCCAGAAGCGTATCGAGGAGCTACTGGAGGGGCTGGATCCCCGTACCCAGCAGGTGCTCCGCAGGGTGGTGTTGCAGGGTTGGAGCTATCGACGCACCGCTGCTGCCCTGAATGTGAGCGCCATGACCGTGCAGCGATGCCTGCACAGCGGTCTGGCCAATCTGCGACACAAACTGTGCCCTGTCCCCCAGGCGCCCCGCACTAGCTCTGGGCAGTCCCACGGTCTCGCTCCATCTGTTGCTGAAGGGTGGCCATCGCGGCATTCACCGCTGCCAACTGACGCTCCAATCCATCGCGCCAGAAGGTGAGCATGCGCAACTTGCGCTCCTGGTAACGGATATGTCGCACCCCTGGGTCGTCCGCCAGGGGTGCGCAGCAACCGAATGGTGAAAACATGGGTGGGGCTCGCACTGGAGAGGTTCTAGCGGGCCTAGACGTTCCTTTGAGACGGAGTGGGTGGATTTTGGTCAGATCGGCCGCGAGTCGCCATGATGGGCTGCTTCACAGAGACAGTTCCCAGCGCGACGTGCTTGCGGTGTTCCCTTCCATTCCAGCCCGCTTGCTCCTGAGCCTGGTCTGTGGATCCATCCTTGTCCTGTCACCCAGGGCCTGGGCTCAGTCCTATGTTGCCCTGATGGATGGCCAACGGGCCGTGCCCCTGAAGGGTCGGTTCAATCAGGTGCCCGTCTTGCATTCCAACCAGCCGGAGGAGGTGGAGGGACCCGGCATCCTCATCAGCACGGTTCCAGGGACGGCTATTGCAGCCGAAAATGGAATACCGGTAGAGATGCCCGCTTATACTTTCAACGGTGAGTTTGGCCTACATTTACACCACAAATACTTTCCAACCTACAGGCGTTCAATCTCGGCATCGCAAAGACGAGGTGAACTCACCCTTGCTACGATTCTTGTCAACCCCAAGGCGGAACCCGTCAGGATTCAGTTTTCTGCCGGTGCGGTTCGCAACAGTTTTGAAGCGCCCTATCTCGCGCAACATCTCATGGGGGTCCGCCCCCTAGGCCCCAGGCCCTGGAACACCGGTCCTGGGGATGCAACGGCAGTGCAGCTTCTGAGGGGTCGTCTGGATTCCCAGTTCAAGGACACAGTCATCCTGCCACCGAAGGGAAGGGTGGTGCTGTTCCATACACCACTGCCTGCGCTTGGTATTGCCAACGCGCTGTTGAAAGGGCGCAGTGATGGTCCCTTTCAGATTGTGGTGTTGGCTGCGAAAAATCCCCAGAGCGATGCTGATCTGTTTGCCGTGATGGATCAGGGCCGACTGGCTCCCGGACGGGTGTACCTACATCGCATTCCTGAAATCCACGCAGGAACCATTTTCTCCCGGGTGGGGGGAGTGGCCATTGGAGATCATTACCAGTCGTCCCTGAGTCACGATCTGAGCCTGCAGGGCCCCCTCCATGTGCCGCTCACCAGCACAAGGCGCACCCATTTCGGTACGGGGGAGGTGCAAGTTAATCCGCTCGCCACCCGTGTGGCGGATTCCGCTCTGGATAATGTCGGCACCTATGGCGTGCGGTTTGATGTCGACCTCAGCCTGGTCGGGCAGGGCTCCTACGACATTGTCCTGAGCCACCCATCTCCCGTAGCCGGTCGGGCCCACTTCACAGCCTTTCGAGGTTCCATTGAAATCCGCAGACCCGAGGGCGTTCAGTCGGTCCATGTGGGATTGCGATCGGGACAGAGCCTCTCCTTGGCCCCCCTCCAGCTGGAGAGGGGACGCAGTACGCCTGTTCGCATTTCCTTGGTCTATCCGGCAGACTCCACCCCTGGTCACCTTCTCAGCATCGTGCCAACGACCCAGCTCACGGAGGTGCAGCAGAGGGAGCGAAGGCAGCCTGTGGCCACCGATAAACCAGCTGTGCACCGCTCCCCTCAGATGCCTGCTGCGTCCCCCCGGAAACAGCCTGCCCGACAACGGGTGGTCTCCCCCATCCTCCCCCCTGCGGAGATCCTTCGCTATCCCAACACCCCCAATCAGACTCCACCCTCACCCGCCCGACCATCCCCCCAGCCTCAGCGCTCTCCCGGCGGGGGTTTGGCTGATCGCTACAAGGACGCCCTTGATGTCCAGAGGCGTCTGCTCGAGCAATGGCACCTATCGCCCTAGGCAGCGCCCATGGATCAACCCCCAACCCACCCTGCCCCTCCCCCGCGCAGGCGCCTCACCCTGGAGCTGTCGCGGGAGAGGATCGACCATATCGATGCTCTTAAAAAGGAGTGGGGCCTGAGGAATCGTGGGGATGTGTTGGAGCGTCTTCTCGAAGAACTCTTCACGACGGGTTCCGCTCCGAGCGCCGCTGAGGCATCGACCTCAGCAGATCCGGCCGAGGTGGAAACCTTTCTCGATGACTGTGCTGCCCTTGTTCTTGTCGGATCGGGCCAGGGCGCCATGGAGGGTTGGCGATTGGAACCAGGGGATGGAGAGCCCGCCGGTCCTTCCCTGAACAAGGGGAAACCCACAGGCAAGGGAATCGACCTCCCTGGATTTGTCCGCAAGAGATCCCAAAATCTCAAACGAAGTTTGTCAGCCAATGTCGAGTCTGATCCCCCCTCACCCGAAGGGGTCACCCCTTGGCCCCAACTTTCTGAGAATCTGCTGCAACAAAGTCTGGAGAAAGCCCAGAGCCAATGGCTCAACCTCTTTCCTCAACCCCCCAATGCGGCAGTCGTGGAGGCGGCCATGGGTTGGCTGGCCCATGACATCTGGCCCCATGCCGACCTGTGTGAGGGAAAGATCTTCACCTGGTCTGCCGCGGGACAGCTGATGAGGCAACTGGGTCCCAGCTGGAACGACCACACCCCGAGTCTAGAAGGGGTGATGGTCATCGCTGGTGTCCTGGAAGATCCCTTTGGCGCGGACACCCTCCCACTGCGGATTCCCACCCTGATGCATCGCTTCGTCCACCGATTCCGGCGTCGGCAGCGGGGCACATCCTTCCAGACACTGGAATCCACCATGACCCTCCAAGGCGCCCTGCGCCAGCTTCAGCTCCCCACGGATCCCGGCCAAAGGGTCACATTGACCCAGATCCGAGATGCCTACAGGGAGATGGCGCTCAAACACCATCCTGATTCCGGTGGCTCCCTGGAAGCGATGCGCCGACTGAACGAGGCCTACCAACTGCTTAAGGAGCTGTATCGCCCCAAGCCCCAGGACGGATAAATAGTCTCAGCGCATGCATATCAGACACTATTCTGGACTATAAACCGGTCCGGGATGAGACAAGAGAGAGCTCCTGGTCTCGATTGGTGATCACCAAAGCGTCTCAAGTATCCTGAGATAGACTACGCGCTAGATTCGTCCTGTGTCTACCATAGGACAAGCGAGATCAAGGAACCGGGACCCGCATGAGGCGCTTCCTAGGCCTTGAACTGGGATCTAGCCCAGATGATTGATTTTCAAAAAAGGTGGGATTCTGCCTGTCACGCACGCCACCAGAACCAGAAACAGCTACGTGATTCAGATAGGCGGAACCAGATTCTGTCCAATCCATTCTGGCCAACAGAGAACACAGCCAGGGAAAGGTCTTGTGGGGTTCGCTGATCTGTGTTTAAGACAGATCAGCAGCCGTTCTGCTTACTCGCGTGCGGTGCTGAACCCAAGCTGGGCTTACCTGAGCCTGAAGATGGTTCACGAGACTGATTCATCCAAGAAGAATCAGATCAGACCATGAAATAGACCCAAAATAAGTCCCCTCTTGGAACTCCGGGATGGAAGGCGACTGGCGAACAGCCTCCGTCCTGAAGCCCGCCTCTATGCCGTGATCAACAATCAGCAATCTCATTCAAGGCTCTTGTTGTGTCTTGATAATGGACCAACTAGAGACAATTAAGAGTGTGTGCAGGGTGCTGACGGCGCTCGATTGATCCTTGCCCACAAAAAAACCTGCCGTGTCCGGCAGGTGATCGCAGCAGCCATGGGTTGGGTTTTAGGTGCTGGTCTGCATTCCCTGAATCAAGAAATCAAAGTATGGACCGACCAGTCCAGCGTCGTCTGTGCTGAGGAGCGAGATGGCCGCATCCTTCATCGTGCGCATGGCTTCCACCATGCCTGGCATTGGCACTCCGAGGCTGTTGTACATCTCACGGGCTCCCACAAGGCCGATGGCCTGGATCTGCTCCGTACTCCCAGCCAGCACCCCATAGGTGACCAGACGCAGATACCAGCTGTAATCCCTCAAACACTGGGCCCGTTGCTTCTGGCCAAAGGCATTTCCCCCTGGCGCCACATATTCAGGCTTACGGGTGAAGAGTTGCTTGGCAGCCTCGTCAATGATCTTCTTCTCATTGGCCGTCAGAACCTTCACCACCTCCAGCCGACGGCTCCCCCCGCTGAGGAATTCCACCATGGTGCGAAGCTCGCCCCCAGTGGGGTAGCGCAGCTGATCATCGGCCTGGAGGATCAGATCGCGAACGACACTCATGGCAGCGACCACAGACCGAGTGATCTTATCCAGACCCGCCGCAGCTTCCCAGGGGCAAGGGCTGAAGGTGTAACGCCCCTTTGCAGTTCGGCCGATAGGGTCGGAGTGGACAGCGGAAACGATGCAAGAGCGACAGGGGCTGGACGGGGGCCTGCGGACCCTCACCGTGGAAGACCTCACCCGTGATGGGCTGGGGGTGGGTCGGAGCAAAGGCCAGGTGGTGCTGATGGAGGGAGCCTTCCCGGGAGATCTCGTTGAGGTGCGCTTGGTGCATCAGGCCAAACGCCATGCCGTGGGTCAGGTGGTGCGCCTGCTTCAGGCCTCGCCGGATCGAAGAAAACCGCCCTGCATCCTTGCGGACCATTGTGGGGGCTGCACGCTCCAACCCTTGGAGGCCCATGCCCAGCAACGCTGGAAACAGGAACGGGTGAATGAAACCCTCCTGCGGATCGGCCGGCTTCCTCCCGTGGTGCAGTCACTTATCCCGGCCCCCCAGGAACTGGCTTACCGCAACCGTGCCGTGATCCCCCTGGAGCGGAGCCCACAGGGCAAGCTCCGGGCCGGCTACTACCGCCGGGGCAGCCACCGGATCGTGAACATGAATCGCTGCCCCATCCTTGACCCCCGTCTTGATGCCATGGTGGCTCCCCTGAAAATGGATCTGGAAGCGAGCGCCTGGCCTGTGGATCGCCACGGCGCCATGGATCGGGCAGGTTCCGGACTGCGCCACCTGGCCCTCCGTATCGGGAGACGCAGTGGAGAGCGGCTCATCACCCTGATCGCCAGCCATGGCGATCTGCCTGGCCTGGTGCCCGCTTCCGAACGCTGGATGGCGCGATGGCCGGAGCTGGTGGGGGTGACCCTCAATCTCCAACCCCAGGGTGGCAACCGATTGTTTGGCCCTGAAACGATTCCCATTGTTGGCCGTGACTGGATTGAGGAGCCCTTCTGTGGCGTAGAGCTCCAGATCGGCGCAGATACGTTCTTTCAGGTGTACAGCGAACAGGCCGAAAGGGTGATGGGGCTTCTCCTGGAGCGTCTGGACTCGCCTGGAGGGACCCTCCTGGAAGGCTTTTGCGGGATCGGAACCTTTTCTCTCCCCCTGGCCCAGGCGGGATGGCAGGTACTTGGCATCGAGCAGCATCCCGGCACTGTGGCCCGGGCCCGGGCCAATGCTCAACGCAATGGTCTGCACGGGCGATGCAGATTCGAGGAAGGGGATGTGGCCCTCCATCTGGAGCAGGCCCTGTGCCGGGAGCTTCCATCGGCGGTTGTTCTTGATCCCCCCCGCAAGGGATTACAGGCAACCGTACTGGCCTCCCTGCTGGCCCATCGCCCCCCCCTGATCCTCTATCTCAGCTGTGATCCAGCCACACTGGCCCGGGATCTCCGGACCCTCTGCGGACATGGGAGCTACCTGCTGGAGAGCGTGCAACCCCTTGATTTCTTCCCCAACACCAGCCATGTGGAATGTCTGGCCGTTCTTAAGGGTCAGGGGTAGGGAAGCCCGGATGGCTAACTGCGCAGCTGGGCTTTGAACTGGCGTTGCAGGGCATCCCGAACCTTCTGGTGGGTGGCTTCCACCTCTGCGTCGGTGAGAGTGCGCTGGGGATCGCGGTAGCGCAGTCGGAATGCCTGGCTGCAGTGGCCATCTGCAATCGGATGGCCCTCGTAGCGGTCCACCAGCTCAACCTGCTCCAGCAGAGGCCGACCGGCCTTGCGGATCGTTGTCATCAGGGCGGAGGCAGAGGTTGCATTAGGGACCACCAGGGCCAGGTCCCGCTCAGAGGCGGGAACCGTGGGAAACGGTTGGAACTGGGGAGTCCATCGTCCTGGGCGGGTGGCCGCCTGCCGGAGGGGGGCCATGGCCAACTGGAAAAGATAGGTGCTGTCGGGCAGATCAAGGGCGGCCGCATGGGCGGGGTGCAGCTGCCCAAACCAGCCGAAGGGTTTGCCCTCCAACACCAGATTCACCTTTCTACCGGGATGGAGAAGGGTGGCTTCATCCCCGTTTCCATGGCGGGGTGCCTGATTCTGAGGGGGGCGATCCTCCAGGGGGAGGCCAAAGCCATTCAAGGCCTGCTGAAGAACGCCGCGCGCCTCCCAGTAAGTGAGGGGTCTGGGTTTGCCACTGCTGCTCCAACGCTCACTGCGACGCTCCCCACACAGCACCCCCACCACGAGCTCCACCTCCGTGTCGGCGCGTTCATCCTCTCCGGAGCGGAGAAACACCCGGCCGATCTCAAACGCCCAGAACCCCTCCTGGGAGGCCTGCAGATTGCGGCGGGCCGCCTGCAGCAGTTCTTCGTGGAGGTTGTCGCGGAGATGGCCGCAATCGCTGAGCAGTGGATTGGCCAGGGGGAGCCTCCCCGGCGCCATCCCCACCAGGGAGGGGGCGATGGTTTCCTGAAGGCCGGCGTCGCAGAGGGTCCTGCGCAGGCGACGTTCCACCTGCTGGGCCGGTGCCAGTCCGCCTGGGAGGAGGGGATCGGGCAGGTGGGACGCAAAACAGTCGTAGCCCACCAGCCGGGCAACCTCCTCAATGAGATCCACCTCCCGGGTGAGATCGAGGGCCCTGGAGGGAGGAACCTCCACAAGCCAACCCCCTTCCTGGGGTTCGAGCCGACATCCCAGCGCCTCCAGGGTGCGTTCCACCGTGGCATCGTCTAGGTCGACGGGTTCGTTGTCTTCGATCACCGGTCCCAGCAGATTGTGGAGGTGGTCGCGCTCCAGTGGCACAGGTGGCCTGGGGGGGCTCTCCCGTTGCAGCACCCAGCGCCCAACAGCCTTGGCCCCTGCCAGATCCTGGAGGAGGGCCACCGCCCGATCCGAGGCATGGAGCGTGCTTTCCAGGGGCAGGCCCTTCTCAAAGCGGGCACTGGCTTCCGTGCGCAAGCCCACGCTGCGGGCCGAGCGCCGCACCCGCTGGGAAGGAAACACGGCAGCTTCAAGCCAGATGGCACGGGTGCTGTTCTTCACCGCCGTATCCGCCCCACCCATCACCCCTGCCAGGGCGATGGGTCTGTCGCCATAGGTGACCACCAGGGCCTCGCTCTCCAGGGAGCGCTCCTCCCCATCGAGGGAAACGAAGGGTTCTCCAGGGTGCGCCTGGCGAAGCCCCAGAAAGCTGGGGTCAGCTGTTCCACCGCTGCCCCCGACAAGGGCGTCACGATCGAAGGCATGGAGGGGCTGGCCGGTTTCCAGCATCACCAGATTGGTGATGTCCACCACGTTGTTGATGGGACGCAAGCCGGCCCGTTCCAGCCGCCGCTGGAGCCATGGCGGGGAGGGTCCCACCTCCACCTCCTCCAGGGCGGTCATGCTGAAGATCCCCCCCTCTTCCATCAGGGATCGGTCAGCAACAGCCACCGTCAGAGGTTGGGCAGGGGGTGACGCAGGCACCGGCGGAAAGGCCGCTTTGCCACCGCATAGGGCGGCCACCTCACGGGCCATCCCTTCCATGGACAGCCCATCGGGTCGGTTGGCCGTGATCGCCAACTCCAGCACCTGATCGTCTAGGCCCAGAAGGGGGCCCACGGGGGTTCCAACCGGTGGTATGACCTCGAGCTGATCCTCCAGGACCACGATCCCCGCAGACGACTCCGCCAGGCCAAGCTCCTGCTCGGAACAGATCATGCCGCTGCTCGCCACCCCCCTGATCTGGGCAGGCTTGATCGTGAGGTTGACCGCAGGAAGGTGGCTGCCCACCAGGGCCACGGGCACATGGATGCCGGCACGCACGTTTGGGGCACCGCACACGATCTGCAGTGGTGCTGCTGCGGCATCCGTGCGCACCTGACACACGCTGAGACGATCAGAACCGGGGTGAGCCTCACGGGCCTCAACATGGCCCACCACCACTCCTGCGGCACGGGCGGCCAGATCCTCGATGGCCTCCACCTCAAAACCGGCCAGAGACAACCTCTCCGCAAGAGGCTGGGCCTCCAACGCCTCGGGGTTGCAGATCAGGAGCTCCTTCAACCATTGGAGCGAGACCCGCATCGTTGCGCTCAGCGACAGCCACCCATCCTAAGAACGCAGGGCTGGCCCCTTCCGAGGAGTAAGGTTGGCAGTTGTTACATGCTCGCTCAGCGGCGCACGTCCTTTCCATGGCAAAAAACAAGGGCGTCCGGATCGTGATCACTCTTGAGTGCACCGAATGCCGGTCCAACCCCGCCAAGCGGTCTTCTGGTGTGTCCCGGTACACCACCCAGAAGAACCGCCGCAACACCAGCGAACGGCTGGAACTGAAGAAATTCTGCCCTCACTGCAACAGCTCCACCGTGCACAAGGAGATCAAGTGATCTCCCACGGTCAGGCCCTCCCAGCACGTCCGGACATTTCTTTTTCTCCCCTGCCTTTCTCCACCGTTCGACCATGAGCAGCTCCTTTTTCAAAAAGCGCTTGTCACCGATCAAGCCCGGTGATCCGATTGATTACAAAGACATCGACCTGCTCAAAAAATTCATCACCGAGCGAGGCAAGATTCTCCCCCGTCGCCTGACGGGATTGACTGCCCAGCAGCAGCGTGACCTGACGAATGCCGTCAAGCGTGCACGGATCCTGGCCCTGCTGCCATTCGTGAATCCAGAAGGCTGAGGGCTTGTCAGGGCCTGATGAGAGCCCACCTGCCGGCCCTGTTGCGGTAGGTGATCTTGTAGGAATTCCTGGCCGATCGGGTGACTCCAGCCCCAAGATCGCCGTTGTCAAAGGACTTCAGGGTGGAAAGGCGGAGCTGAACCTGCTTCCCAAAGGCAAACGGATCACCCTCCCCCTTCGCCAACTGGAACTCCTGGTTCCCCGCCCCGAGCCTGGATCGGGCCCCTCGTCTGCGGGTGGTCCTCCTCTTGTCGTACCGAACAATGAGACTCTTTCGGCCACAACGCCGAGTCGACGGGATTTCGGATTGGCCTGGCAGATGTTGGTGGCTGAGATCACTCCCGATGGCGACCCCAAACCCCTGACCTTGCAGGCGTTCACTCACCTGGTGTGCGGCCACTCTGATCCTCTGGCCCGCTGCGCCTGCTGGCTCTGGCTACATGGGTCCCAGCTCTTGTTTCGTTGCAGACAAGGCTGGATCCACCCGCGAAAGGCAGCCGAAATCAAACGGCTCGCCCAGCAGCGCCATCGCCTTGAGCGCGCAGAACGGCAACAGACGCTCTGGGTGAATGCGCTCAGGCAACGGCAGCAGATCGCTCCGGAGCTGTTGGATGGCAGGCAGGCCCAGGAACTGGCGACCCTGCGACGAATCGCCGCAGGGCAAGGGGGTGATGGGCCTCTCCCGGAGGAGATGCACCATCTGCTCCAACAGGTGCGCTGCTCTCGCGAAGCGGCCGACGTGCGCCATCTCCTGGTCGATGTGGGCCTCTGGCCTCGTCACCACTTGCCGTCCCTGCAGGGAACCAGCTGGCAACAGGGCTTTTCCGACAGCCTGCAACGGGAGGCGGAACATCTGCTGAACCTGGCGGAGGGCCCCTGCAGCGGCGACGCGGAACGACGGGACCTTACCGGGCTGCACACGGTCACGATCGATGACGACGACACCGCCGACATTGACGACGGGCTCTCTTTGGAATGGCTTGGGGACGGAGTTCCCCGGATCTGGATTCATGTGGCTGATCCGGGCCGCCTGATCGCCCCAGGTAGCCCCCTGGATCTTGAGGCCCGCCGCCGGGGCACCAGTTTGTACCTTGCCCAGGGAACCTGGCCCATGTTTCCCCAGGTGCTGGCCACGGGACCCTTCAGCCTGCGGGCTGGCCAGCGCTGCCCCGCCTGGAGCCTCGGCATCCGTCTGGATCCTGAGGGCGGGATCACCGATCTCGCCCTTCATCGCAGCTGGGTGCGCCCGGCCTATCGGCTCTCCTACGCCGATGCGGATGAGCTGTTGGAGCTCGCCCCCCCCCAGGAGCGCGACCTGGTGATGCTGCAGGAGTGGATGCACCGTCGCAGGATGTGGCGTGCCCAGCGGGGTGCCCTGTTTCTCGACCAGCCCGAGGGACGGATTCGGGCCGCTGCGGACACCGACAACGGCGACCGAGCCGTGCTCGACATCATTGAACCCACACCCTCCAGGCAGATGGTGGCAGAGGCCATGATCCTCGCTGGAGCGGCCATCGCCGACCACGGCCACCGTCACCAGCTGGCCCTGCCCTATCGCAGCCAGCCAGTGGCGCCAGTGCCCACCCCCCAGGAGCTCGAAGCCTTTCCGGCGGGCCCTGTGCGGCTGGCGGCTATCAAGAAGTGCCTCACCCGCGGTGTCGTGGGCACCCGTGCCCTCCCCCACTTCAGCCTGGGGCTGGAAGCCTACGTGCAAGCCACCTCGCCCATTCGCCGCTACGGGGATCTGCTGGTGCAACGGCAGCTCCAGGCCCTCCAGGCGGGGACAACTCCCATGGACGCCAGCACCCTCACGGATGCGCTGACGGCCATGGAGGGGGGTGTGAGGGAGGGACTCACCATCTCCAGGGAAGACCAGCGGCACTGGCAACAGGTGTGGTTTGCCCAGCATCGGGGCCAGCAATGGCGCGGCCTGTTTCTCAGATGGTTACGGGAGGACCATCACCTGGCGCTGGTCCATCTGGACAGCCTGGCCATGGATCTGGCGGCCGAGTGCCAGGGCTCCCCCCAACCTGGCGACTCCGTGCTGGTGCGAGTGAGGGAGGTGGACGAACTAAAAGATCGGCTCCGGCTGGACGCCCGCAGCCTTTAGGACGTTGTCTTGTTTGTTGGCTGGTCAGCCCAAGCGGGACACCCTCAACCATGGCCCCCAGGGATTGGCGCAACCGATCAGGGCCACAGGGCAGGGGGTGCGCTGGGCCGCAAGCCATGCGTTCAGGGCTGGCTCCAGGGTGATGAGGGGCCAGGGCTTCCCGTCTGGCCCCCTGGGGCCCTCGAGGGAAAACCCGCCCTGGCCATCGGCCAGGAGCTGGCCTTGCCACAGCCGCTCTCCCGGCTCCCGGGGGGCGCGATAGGGATCGCCAGCTTGCTGCTCCCATCGCCCCGATGGCCCGATGCGCTCCGGGGCATCCAGGAGGGCGCTCTGACGGAGGGCCCACTCGGGATGGTGCCAAGGGGTGTCCCAGAGGGGGAAGGGGCCTGCGGGGGCGAGGGAATCTTCAATGAGTGCCCGCTGCAGATCCTGCACGGGAAGTTCCGCAGGCCGCAGACCGCGATGCACACACAGAGCTGCCGCCAGCCCAGCCGCCTGGCCGATATTGAGGACAAGGGGTTGGAGCCGGGTGGCGCCATTGGCCATGTGGCTCACTCCGATGGCCTTATCGGCCGCCAGAAGATTCCCCACCCCATGGCTCACGAGGGCACCGTAGGGAATGGTGAAGGGCGTGCCGGTCCAGCGCCCCCCCCAGCGACAGCTCTTGGGGGCCAGGGGCCAGTCATCTCCAGGATAGTGGTGATCGTTGGCATAGTTCCCCACGGCGATGGCAGTCATCCGGCCCGTGGCATCCACAGGCAAGGTGGCGATGGTCGGGCCTTCACTTTGAGGGAGGAGGTGTTGCTCGATCACGGTCTCCATTGCCAACAGCCGTCTGCCCTCTCGCCAGTAGGGCATCAAGGCGAGATCCTGGCTGCCTCTGAGCGCGCCAGTTGCAGCGTCAGCAGGGCCTGGAAACACAGTCGCCGGTGCCAACCGTCCCTGGCTGATGGTGATCAGGGCCTCTGCAAAGGCCCGGCTGTGGCCCTGCATGTCTGCGGCGAGGTCTGGATGCACATCTCCGGCGGGGGTGGCGGGATCGAAGGCCCTCGCCAGACCTTCGTGCCAGTCGTTGCCGGAGAGGGGCCAGTTGAGCATCACCACTCCCCCAGGAAGGCGGCCGTAGGTGAGAGTCCGCTGCAGACCAAAGCGAGCAGTGGCCTCCGTGAAGGGCTGCACCGGCGGGAAACGAGCCTCAACATCGGCTGACATCTGGAGCGGGCTCTCCTCCAGGAGCTGGGCCATCACCACCCAGGTGGGCGATTGCACTGGGTGGTTCTGAAAGAACGTCTGGCTCTGCAGATCCTTTTGGAGGGGGGCACTTGGTTCCCCCCAGATTTCCTGGGCTTCCCAACCCAGCCGATGGGGCACATCCCCCAGGGGATAAAGATCGCCCCGATCACTGCCGTCCACAACGATGGTCGGCTGCACATTCCAGGGCGCACCACCCCATTGCACCTCCAAACCGATGATCCGATCTCCCCGGCGCTCGACGGCCTCCAGACGGGCCTGGGGCCACCACTCCAGGAGCGGTGTCTCTTGACACCAACAGCGAAGAATCCCTTCAGCCGTGGAGGGGAGGTAGCCGAAACAACTCACCCAGTTGTGATCCAGTCCTCCGGGGGTTGCGGCGGCCAGGGCCCGAAGGAAGGCACCCCAAAGACCCGTCTGCCAGGGGGAGAGCTCATTGCCATCGGGGCAACACACACCAGCGGCGCTCACCATTCCGCCAAGCCAGGTGGAAGGGGTAAGGAGGAGGGTCCGGGCACCGCTGCGAGCTGCCTGCAGGGCTGCCGCCACCCCACCAGTTCCTCCCCCCCACACCACCACCTCCACGGTTCTCTGATTCACGGCGTCCAAGGCGCAGGGCGCGGCCGAGGGCCGCTTCAACCACAGCATCGCCGATGGGAGAGGGGATCAGTGGCCATGGGTAAGATCCAGACCCAGGCAGGGCCGCAATGGCGAGCCGATCCGGCGAGACCAGCCGCGCCAACGAAGCCAGCCGCCCGTGATGTCCTTCACCCTCACCACTCCGCTTTACTACGTCAACGACAAGCCCCATCTCGGCAGCGCCTACACCACCCTGGCCTGCGATGCCATCGCCCGCTACCAGCGGCTGCACGGCCAGGCGGTCACCTTCGTGACGGGCACCGATGAGCATGGCTTGAAGATTCAGCGCACGGCCGTTGCAGCAGGCTTGGCTCCCCAGGCCTTCTGTGATCGCAACAGTGCCTGTTTCAGCGAGCTCTGGCAGGCCTGGGGCATCAGTCAGGACCGGTTCATCCGCACCACCTCCGGGCTCCATCAAGAGCTGGTGGAGCAGTTCTTCTCCCGCGTGGAAGCAAAGGGCGATGTGGTGGAAGGGCGTCAGCAGGGGTGGTACTGCGTGGCCTGTGAGGAATTCAAGGATGAGGCCCCGGAGGCTGTGGAGCCGGCATGTCCCATCCACCAACGCCCCCTGGAATGGCGGGATGAGCCCAATTTGTTCTTCCGTCTCTCCCGCTACCAAGACAGGGTTGAGGAATTGGTGCGGCGGGAAGGGTTCATTGCCCCGGCCACGCGGAGGCGGGAAGTGGAAAATTTCGTCGCGCGCGGGTTGCGGGATTTCTCCATTTCCAGGATCAACCTCCCATGGGGGATTCCCGTGCCAGGCCACCCTGGTCACACCTTTTATGTGTGGTTTGACGCCCTGCTTGGCTATCTCTCCGCCCTCCTGGATCCAGCGGCTCCCGTGAGCCTCGACCAGCTGGAGGCCCGCGGCTGGCCGGCCCAGCTGCATGTCATCGGGAAGGACATCCTCCGCTTCCATGCGGTCTTCTGGCCGGCGATGTTGATGTCTGCTGATCTGCCCCTGCCGGCGAGGGTCTTTGGCCATGGGTTTCTGACCCGGGAAGGGCAGAAAATGGGCAAGTCTCTCGGCAATGTGCTCGATCCTCAGGCGCTGCTTGAGACATGTGGCAGGGATGCCGTGCGTTGGTATCTCCTGCGCGACATTCCCTTCGGAGAGGACGGGGACTTTCAGCAGAAACGCTTCAGCGACCTGGTGAACAATGATCTGGCCAACACCATCGGCAATCTGCTCAATCGCAGCGTGTCCATGTCGCGCAAATGGTTCGCGGGGGCCGTGCCACCCTCCGGAGCAGGAGCCGCGAAAGACCACCTCCTGGCTGTGGCCAGTGAGCAGGCTGCCGATCGCTTCGATGCTGCCATGGAGCAACTGGATTTCCGCTCAGCCGCAGAGGCGCTGCTCGGATTGGCCGAAACGGCCAATGGCTATCTCAATGATCAGGCTCCCTGGCTGCGCATGAAACAGCCCAACCAGGAAGAGGTGGTTGGGGCCGACCTGTATGCCGTTCTCGAGAGCTGCCGTTGGATCGGGGTGCTTCTTACGCCACTTCTTCCCGACCTGTCTTCGCGGATGTTGCAGCAACTGGCCTGCCCCACCATCCCGTGCGATGCGTTCTGGCCGGCCCACAGCGATCGGGAGGCGGCTGTGGCCGATGCGACCGCGGCCAAGGACGCCTGGCACCTGGCTCGTCAGTGGGGGAGGTTGTCTGCCTTGAGCCTGCTCCCGGAGGCTTCCCCCGTGATGCAACGATTGGAGTTGCCAGATCCCCTTTGAAGCAGCCTCTGCACCACTCTCTGCGGCGCCATTGGCGGAAAACCCGCTGGGTTCCCCTGCTGTTGGCCGCCCTCAGCACCGGGGCCGCTCTTCAGAGTTGCGGCCGGCAGAACAGCCTCCAGCCCGAGGAAACTGCTCCCCCCTTCAGCTTCCGCGCCCTTGATCTGCAGCAGCGCAACCGTCAGGGCCTGCCGGCCTGGTCGTTGAAGAGTCCGAAAGCACGCTACGACCTACGCAGCAGCGTGGCCCGCGCCCTGCGCCCCGAGGGCGTGATCTTTGCGAAGGGAAAGCCCCTGTACAGGCTCTCGGCCACCACGGGCACCGTGATCAACGACGGAGCTGTCATGCTGCTGGAGGGAGAGATCCGGTTGCAACGCCTGGGGAAGAATCCCCTTCTGCTCAGTGCAGACCGGGTTCTCTGGATTCCCCGGGAATCCAGGATGCGCTTCGAACTGGGACCCAAGGTTCGCAACCTTCAGACCCAACTCTCCTGCCAGACGGCCACCCTGCTTCTGGAAAAAGACCTGCTTGAGCTCCGCGGTGAGCCCACGTTCCAGCGATGGAGTCAACCTGTGGCCATGAACGCCAGAACCTCCGATCTGGCGCCGGAATTTCAGGGAACGTTCATGGAGGCGGATTGGCGCCCTGCACAAGGGGATCTGAGGGCCAAGGGACCCGTGAGCATCACCCGTCAGCCGCCCTTACGTGCGGGTCACCTCGCCCCTCAGCTCCTGAAGGGCTCCCGCCTGGAGGGAAACACGGTGCAGCAGATCTACACGCTTTTTGGGCCAGCGGAGTTCCTGGATCCCGCCGAGCGCAGTTGGTTTCGGGGGGCTGACCTTGTCTTCAACATCAAGGAATCCCAACTGACGCACCGCGCTGACTTTCAGGGACAAAAGGGGGATCTGCAGGTTCAGGGGCTGGAGTTGTTGGTGGATGGCAGGACCTCCACGGCCAGCATCGGTAGGAATTGCCAGCTCCAACAGGACGGAGACCAGTTGACAGCCCAGAGGTGCTACTGGAACTGGAAGACCCAGGGAATCAGCGCCCAGGGGCAGGTGCTCTACCGACGCCTTGCAAAGAATCAATTCACCCGTGCTGAGCGCATGGATGGCCAGCTGGGCCCAGGCGGGGGGGTGACCGCCACCACACCCAATGGCAGGGTCTTCAGCCAATGGCGGGTTCCCCGTCAGGCAGCTGCCCCGAAGCCGGAGCGGCCTCGGCCCAAAGCCCAGCCCATTGAGTTTTGAGCTTGCCGGCCCAGCCTTCGATCCAGTGGAGATCGGCCTGGCTGAAGCAACGGGCCGTCCAGCCTCCCACCAGCAACAGCCCCCTGTCCCCGATGGGCTGCACCACAACCGCAGGTAACCCCGGCAGCAACGTGTCAAATTCAGCCCGACCTGGGTAATGCTTCAAATCGACGAGGCTGATCGGACGCTGACGCGTCAGGGCCTGCCGGCAGATCGCATCCGGGACAAAGGTTTCCGCTCCAAGCAAGCCCCGGCGCAGGAGGATTCGGTTTCCGTCGTGCACGAGAAGAACGGCTGCAGGGGTCGCCGTGAGCACCATGGAACTGCCCCATCCCAGTTCGGTCACCACGTCCTGAGGGAGTCCCTCCGCCAGATCCCAGCCCTGTTCCCCCGAAAGGGGGGCACGCTCGGCTGCGGGAGGCTCCACCCGCTCCCAGAGGGCGGCCACCACCATCAGCACCACCGCGAGCAAACTGGCTAAGACGGAAGCTCGCTCCAAGGGGGGATCCAACCGGGGAGCGCTGAGCTGGTTGACCACCGTGAGCAGGAGGCCCCCAAGGCCGATCGCCAGAACAACGCGGGCTGGAAGAGGAAGGGACATGGAGGTTGGCGGCTGGAAGGGACATCCAGCTGGACATCAAGAGAGCATGATCGGCGCTTGCGCGGCAGACTGGAGATTGAGGCCTTTTCCTGGAGCTTGCCGTGACTCCTCCATCAAACAGCGGTGCCCTTGAACGGCACGAAGCATTTCCTCGACGGGCGGCATCGGTGCTGGCCTCTGCCATCGTTTCTCTCGGGATCCTGTTGGCGTGGGTTGCCCCTGTCCTGGCGATCGGCCCTGCGGATTTCCCCCAACAACCACCCTCCTCCCATGTGCTGGATGAGGCCCATGTGTTGTCTCGGGCCAGTGCCCAGGAGATTGAGCGGGTGCTTCAGACATTCGAGGATGAGCGGGTCGACGCCAAGGTGATCACCGTCCCCAGGCTCGACTACGACGTAAGCCTGGAAAAACTCGGTGAGGATCTTCTGGCCCGTTGGGATGGGCCACCCTCCGCTTCGGAGGCCGCTGGCCCATCTCGTCTGCTACTGCTGATCGACTCCCAGACCCGTTCCACTGCGGTGGTCGCCTCCAAGGGTCTCAATGGACGGCTTCCGGATGAATTGCTCGCCAGCACGGCAGACACCACCATGGCCATCCCCTTGCGCTCCGCCGATCGCTACCGCCAGGCCACCCTGGATGCCCTCAGCCGACTCAACACGGTGCTGCAAGGGGGCGAAGATCCCGGAGAGCCCGTTGTGGAAGAGGCTCCTGTTCTAGCCGGCAACATTCC
The DNA here is from genome assembly GCA_035286045.1 of Cyanobacteriota bacterium. Classification (GTDB taxonomy): domain Bacteria; phylum Cyanobacteriota; class Cyanobacteriia; order PCC-6307; family Cyanobiaceae; genus Cyanobium. The sequence continues at coordinate 22,352 of JAYKIG010000038.1, forward strand.
CAGCAAGGAGGAGACGGAAAGCAGCCATGCCTTCACCTGGGTGATTGTCCTGCTTGTCATCGGCACCGTTGTGCCGATGGCGACCTGGTGGGTGTTTTCACGCTGAGCAACCGATGGGATTCCGCAACTGGATGGGCCGCCTTGGCAATGCCCAGGCCCTTGACCTCAGCAGTGATCTGGAGAGGGGATACGAGGCAGCCCTGCTTATTCAAAGCATCGAACTGGAGTACTACCAGGATCGGCCCGTCAGGCCTGAATTGGAGCTCCGTATCCCCAAAGCCATGCAGGCCCAGGTATTGCGAAGGTTTCGAGCGGCCTTGCAGGTGTGCCAGCAATGTGTGGAGAAGATCAAGCCCTATCGGCAGGAATTGAGCGGACAGGAACTGCGCCAATTGCAATTGATCGAATCAGTGACAGCCCGTTATGCGGGAACCCGGGAACAGCTCCCCAGCTTGAGTCGAAGTCCTGAAATCCTGCCTCGCAGCCTGCTCGGCGTGGTGGATCAGGTGCGGCAGCGGCTCGATCCCGAAGCAGAAGCCAGTGTTGTGGCTGGTTTTCGCAGACGGCGGGATTCCACACTGGTGGCCTTGCGCATTCTGCTGCTGATGATCCTGGTGCCCATCCTGGTGCAACAGATCAGCCGCACCTACATTGTTTCTCCGCTGGTGGATCGCTTCTCCCCAGACACCCCATTCCTCAGTTATCCCAAACCCAAACTTGAGGAGAAGGCCGTTGAAAAGCTGCGCGTGTTTCAGGCGGAGATCGAATTTGATCACCTTCTCCACAACGAACCCCTGCCCAGCAGAGAGGAACTGCAGAAACAACTACAAACGCGGGCTCAGGAATTAAAGGAAGAAGCGGATAAGGAGAGCACGGAAGCCGTCAAGAATGTCTTCGCAGATGTTTTTGGACTGATGGGCTTTGTGGCCGTGTGCCTCTTAGGGCAACGGGATATTCAAGTGCTAAGGGGATTCATCGATGAGTTGGTTTATGGCCTGAGCGACAGTGCAAAGGCCTTTGCCATCATTCTGTTTACAGACATTTTTGTTGGCTTCCACAGCCCGGAAGGATGGACTGTTCTTCTAGATGGTGTAGCCCATCACTTCGGTTTACCAGCCCGTGAAAACTTCATCCTTCTTTTCATTGCCACCTTCCCTGTCGTCCTTGCCACAATCTTCAAATACTGGATCTTCCGCTACCTAAACCGGGTCTCCCCATCCTCCGTGGCCACCTTGCGCAACATGCAGGGAGGCGGCTAGGTCGTGTCTGTACCTCTACCGCCCATCACCCTGGTGAGTGGGCCTGCCGCCAGCGGGAAGAGCAGCTGGGCCGAACATCTGGCCCACAGGAGCGGCCAACAGGTGGTGGTGTTGGCCACCGGGCCGGATCTTCCAGACGACCCCTCCTGGCAGCAGCGCGTGGAACGCCATCGCCAACGCCGTCCGTCTTCCTGGCGCACCCTGGAAGTAGGTGGGGCCCTGAGCCCGGGTCTTCTGAGCCTGAGCCCGGATGAGTTAGGGCTTGTGGATTCCCTGGGGACCTGGGTCGCAGCCCACCTGGACCGGGATGGACCTGCCTGGCAGGAGCAGGTGGACACCCTGGTGCACACAATCCAACGCGTCCCCTCCCATCTGGTGCTGGTAAGTGAGGAAACGGGATGGGGAGTGGTTCCCATGACCGCGGCAGGAGGTCGGTTCCGCGACCGCCTTGGCCAGCTCCAGCAACGGCTATCGCCCCTTTGCGAAGGGGCCTGGTTGGTGCTCCAGGGGCGGGCCGTCAACCTGGCTCACCTGGGTATGCCGGTGCCCCCCATTGTGTCGTGATGCCTCGCGTTGTTCTGTTCGAACCCCTGATCCCCCCGAACACGGGAAATGTGGCGCGAACCTGCGCAGCCACGGGTTGGGAACTCCATTTGATCGAGCCCCTGGGCTTCTCTCTCAGTGATCGTCACCTGCGGCGCGCCGGGCTGGATTACTGGCCCCTGGTGAACTTGGTCAGGCATCCGGATGTGCGCTCCTTTCTGGAGCAGCGGCATGAGCGGGGGGGCCGGCTGCTCGCCCTCAGCAGCCACGCCAACTCGTCCTACAGCGAGGTGGAATATCAGGAGGCGGATTGGCTGTTGTTCGGCAAGGAGACCGATGGCTTGAGCTCCGCCCTTCTGGAAGCCGCCGATCTGAGGCTCACGATTCCGATGCCGCGATCCCGTCAGGAGATCCCGGGCGGGGTCAGGAGCCTCAACCTCTCCGTCGCTGTAGGAGTGGTGGTGTTTGAGGCCCTCAGACAACTCAGCCTGATGGGCGAAGACATGGCCAGTCGCGACATGGGCCCTGCAACACTTGCGCCATCGGGGGACTGACGCTAAGGTCCGCGGGAATTTGTTTGACAGACAAAGGCTTTATTCCTTTGTTTCTAATCAGTGCATGAGTGGGGATTTCAACTCCCACTCTCGTGATCAACATTCCCTTTCTCCTCTCACATGTTCTTTAACCGTCGTATTTTCACAGCCCTGCTCAGTACTTCGGTGGTTCTACCGCTCACTGCGGCGCTAGCCACCGATCTTCAATCATCCACCTCTGCCGACGATCTCTTGGCAGCCCTCAGGGATGTGGAACGTGTTCCTGCCCGATCCCTGCATCAACTGCCTCCCCCACCACCACCCCTTCTCCCCTCAGATTCCCCTGGCAGCACTCCGATGGGGATTGTTCGCTTTGGGGACACCCTCGACTCCATTGCCAATCGATATCAGCTTTCCGTTGATCAGCTGGTCCAGTTGAACCCCCAACTTCGGACAGCGCCCCTCATTGTGGGTCGCCAGCTCAAGGTGACCACCGATTCCCGTTTGCGCGTCCACCAACTGATCACTCTCAAACCCTCCACAAGCGGTGGTGTCAGCTGGCCTGACACGCCGGATTACGGCACCTCCCCCATTCAGCCCAGTGGATCCCAACGTTGGCTCATGCCTGCCAGGGGCTTGTTGACATCCGGTTATGGCTGGCGCTGGGGCCGGATGCACAAGGGCATTGATGTTGCCAACAGCGTTGGGACTGCCATCGTGGCTGCCCAGCATGGTCGGGTCACTTTTGCTGGTTGGAGTGATGGTGGTTACGGCTATCTGGTGGAAATCAGCCATGGTGATGGCTCACGAAGCCTGTACGCCCACCAGAGCCGCATCCTAGTGCGGGTGGGTGAGGAGGTACTCCAGGGTCAGCAGATCGGAGAGATGGGCAGCACGGGCAGGAGCACGGGTCCCCACCTGCATTTTGAAATCCATGCACCGGGTTACGGAGCCATCAATCCTATGGATGTTCTTCAGCAACCTGCCTGAACGACCTGAGCGCCGATGTCTTACAGTTTTCCGTATCAGGCTCGGTAGCTCAGCTGGTTAGAGCGTGGGATTCATAACCCCAAGGTCGGGAGTTCAAGTCTCCCCCGAGCCATCCTGTTTTTTCCGTCAACGCATATCCACGGCTTTCAATCTGTCGCGAAAGCTCGAGGGGTCTCCGGCCATGCCCTCCTGACTCGGGAGGCTCAGTGGCAGGGATGGGCCGCTCGAGCCGCTTCTCTGGTTTCGACCCGATCCGCCTGAGCCTCCCCCATGGCGGACCTCAACGGGAACCCGATAGTTCGAACCCCGCCGGCCCATGTTCACGTTGAGCTCCCCATCCTGATTGCGAGACAATGGACTGCTCTTCAGTTCGCTGCGGACCTGATTCAGGAGCCGGAAGTGATTAGTTGTGCTGTATTTGCGCAGCACGGTGGGATCCCAGGACATGTCTGAACGACGTCTTCGACGCTCCCAGCCTAGGGTTCAGGGTTCAGGTCCTTACCGCCCAGCCCCCAAGGACACAAGATCCTGCAAAGATCCGTGATAAGTTAGGTGGGTCAAATGCAAGTCGATCCGACTTCGCCTTAGCTTCATCGAAGCAGGAGCGTCTTCTGATCTGCCTCGGGAATGGGAAGGCGTTTTCCCCAACGTTGTCCCAGCCCTACGACTCATCCCTTCTCACTGCCATACCCATGTCCAGGCTTGTTGGTTTGCCTGCCCCAGACTTCACCGCTACCGCCGTGGTGGACCAGGAATTCAAGGAAGTCACCCTGTCGCACTACCGCGGCAAATATGTGGTGCTCTTCTTCTACCCCCTCGATTTCACCTTCGTCTGCCCCACGGAAATCACTGCGTTCAGCGACCGCTACGGTGATTTCTCCGGTCGCAACACCGAAGTTCTCGGGGTTTCGGTGGATAGCCAGTTCAGCCATCTGGCCTGGGTACAAACCGATCGCAAGGCTGGAGGCCTGGGAGATATCGCCTACCCCCTCGTAGCCGACCTCAAGAAGGAGATCGCCAGGGCCTACGGCGTTCTCGACGAAGATGCGGGCATTGCCCTCCGAGGGCTGTTCATCATCGACCCTGACGGTGTGATCATGCACAGCACGATCAACAATCTTCCTGTGGGTCGCAGCGTGGATGAAACCCTGCGCGTCCTGCAGGCCTTCCAATACGTGCAGTCCCATCCCGATGAGGTCTGCCCGGCCAACTGGACCCCTGGCGACAAGACCATGAATCCCGACCCCGTGAAGAGCAAGGATTTCTTTGCCGCCATCGGCTGATCCGAGGCCTACCCGCCGAGTTCCTGGGGCCTTCGGGCCCCTTTTTCATGGCTGGCCCCCATAGCTCAGTCTGCTAACCGATCGAAGCCAGGAGGCTTCGGCCATCCAACCCACCCAGAACCGGATCGCAGGCCCGCTCGGGATGGGGCATCAGGCCAAGCACATTCCCCTGTTCGTTGGTCAGACCCGCCACATCCCCCATCGAGCCGTTGGGATTGTGGCGATAACGCAGCACCACCTGTCCACGCTCCTGCAGGCCCTTCAGAGTGGATTCCTCCACCTGGAAGCGTCCTTCTCCATGGGCGATGGGCAGCTGGATGGACTCCCTGGGGTCGTAGCCCTGGAGCCAGACGCAGTTCCCCGGACGCACATCCAGGTGCGTCGGTTCACAACGGAAATGGAGCTCCCGGTTACGGGTCAAGGCCCCGGGGAGGAGCCCCATCTCCGTGAGCACCTGGAAGCCATTGCAGATTCCCAGGACGGGACCCCCTCCTTGGGCGAATCCGTAAACCTCCTCCAGGATGGGGGCAAAGCGTGCCAGGGCTCCACAGCGGAGATAATCGCCATAGCTGAATCCCCCAGGGAGTATCACAGCATCCAGACCGCTCAGATCCCGCTCCTCATGCCAGAGCAAGCGGGTGGGTCGTCCCAGACAACCCTCCAGCGCCCAGCTCACATCCCTGTCGCAGTTGGAGCCAGGAAACACCACGATGCCAATGGTCATGGCTGCTCAGAGGGCCTCCACACCGTCAATGGTCCAATCTTCAATCACAGGATTGGCCAGCAGGCGATCGCTCAGCAGCTCCAAGTGTTCGATCGCGGTGGTGAGATCCGGTGCTTCCAGCTCCACCTCGATGGCCTTGCCGATCCGGAGACGCTGGATGCCCGTCACCCCCAGTCGGTTTGCGGCAGACCGGGTGGCCTCCCCGGCAGGATCGAGCACAGAAGGCCGTAGGGACACCTGGACGCGGGCACGAAAAAGGGGCACCAGCTGGAAGGCAACGCACCAATCCTGGCAGCCCATGGGACAGGGCCCCAGGATTGGCCTCTGGCTTCTGGGTTTGGGGGCTCTGATCCATTCTCTGGGCGCTCCTCCATCGATCTGGGCCCAAAGCCTGCATCCCATATCCCTGGAGTGCAGGATCGCCGCAGGGCCCTGGCAGAGCTGCAAGATGGAGGTGATCGAGCTGGGACGCCACTGGTTTCTACAGATTGGCGCGGAACGGTTTGAATTCACCCACGACGGCTCGGGGCGAGTGCAACTGGGACAAAACGGGGTCTGGACGGAAGTGTCGCCCCGGTGGTCAGAGGAGAAGAGCTTGTGCTGGGGCCCGGTGTGCGCCAGGGGCGAGATCCCACTGGACTAACCGGACAGACCCAGCTCAGGCCAGAGCTGCTCCGCTGCTGCCAGCATCTGGGCACGCTGCGGCGCAGGCACCAGCGCCACGAGCTCCAGGGTGGGGACCTGGGGATCCGTGCTTCCCACTCCCTCATACCAACACTCCAGGCGAGGCCCCACTGCCTGAATCTGGAGAGGGAGACGCTTGCCCGCCTCCTGAAACCGACCCTTGAGGCGAAGAATCGGCTGCTGCCGGAGGAGATCTCGCAGCGTCTGCTCCAGCTCCGCACGCGCGATGGCTCCCCGGCGTCGGATCACGATCGCATCCATCGCCACGTGGGCATGGTCGTGGTCGTGGTCGTCGCCACCTTCCTGGTCAGTGGCCCGCCCTGGCGGCCCAGGCTCGTCAAGGGCTGTTCCAAGGAGAACCTCTGCCGGCAGGGCGCCCCTCACCATCGGAAGCACGGGAATTCCCGGCCGCACCTTGACCCGCAACGCTTCCATCACCGATTTCATGGCCTCTGAGGCCACGCAGTCGGCCCGGCTCACCGCAACCAGATCTGCCACCTCCAATTGCTCGTCGAAGAGTTCCTCCAGGGCGGAGAGATGCTCCAGGCTGGGATCGGCCTGCCGTTGGCTATCCACCGCTGCCGCGTCTCCCACCACATGCCCTGCGGAGAGGGCCTCCCCGTCCACCACGGTGACCACGGCATGCACACGGGTGCGTGTGCGTACCTGGGGCCACTGGAACGCGGCCACAAGGGGTTCCGGAAGGGCCAGGCCGCTGGTTTCCACCACCAGTCCATCCAACCGATCCACCCTTTCCAGCAAGCGTTCCATCGTGGGCAGGAACTCATCCTGCACCGTGCAGCAGAGACAGCCATTGGTGAGCTCCACCAGGCGTCCCGCCAGCTCATCCTCGGGGCAGAACCCACAGTTGGCCAGGAGTTTCCCATCGATGCCCACATCGCCGAATTCATTGACGATGACGGCGAGGCGCTTGCCGCTGTTCAGGAGAAGATGGCGGAGGAGGGTTGTTTTACCGGCGCCTAGAAAACCCGTCACCACGGTGACCGGAAGCCGTGATGACGTTTGGAGCGCCATTTCAGGCCACGAGAGCGGAGAGGGTCCAGGCGCTTCCGCAACCGATCAGCACCCCACACATCAGGGCCCTTTGCTGGGTGGTAAGCCCATCCACCAGGGATCTCAGCAAGGTGAGGGCCACCAGAAGGAGGGCACCCTGGCTCAGGAGCAATCCCAATCCGTAGAACGCCAAGGGGGCCTGGCTCCATCCCAGAACGGTGTGGCTCAGCACATAGCCATGGAGGGCAATAGCTGGCAGGAGAAGGCCCTTGGGCCACTGCTTCAGCCACACCATCGACACCACCACAAGACTGAAGGCCACAGCGGCTTCGGCAAAGGGGAGACCCGGCAGCAGCAAGCCCATCCCACTGCCCAGCAAACCTGTGACCAGCAACGCGAGCATCCACAGGGCCCGGTGGCGCAAGCCCAGCAGCGAGAGGGAGCAGAGAAACAACAGATGGTCCGGCCCCAGGACCGGATGGGCAAGGCCACTGAGCAGCCCTGTTGCTGGGGAGGGGGGCAGGTGGGTCAGGTCCATCAGATGGTGGGCCTCCGCAGGATGGCCACCGACCCCAAGGACCACGAGCCCAAGGACCAGGAAGGAAAGAAGGAGCCAGGGCCGGGAGCGATCAGCCTTGGGCAGGGGAAGAGTCATTAGGGATACTGCCGGTCCTCGCCGGGCTTGAGGGGGGTGGACATCGGCGGGCGTTCTGGCTGGATCGCGGATGCGATCTTCACAGCTGCGGGACAGCGCCGGACTCCAGAAACTCTGTGCACCGGACTTTCCCCCTTACCTCCGTGGACTGATCCTCCGCGGAACCGATGACCAGCAATCTACTGATGCATGCAGAGCAGCACACCTCAGTCGCATTCCAGGCTGTCCTTGGTGCCTACTCCGGTCTGGGGATGAACCCCCTCCGCCCTGGCGCAGAGGGCTCGACGCTGGGCCCGATCGAGAACGGCACCGCTGAAATCCGCATTGGCTATATCGGCATCGGTAAAGCGGCTCTGCATCAACATGGCATTGCGCAACAGGGCCCCACGCAGATCAGCCTTGTCCAGTCGGGTGGCGAAAACAACGGCGTCCTGGAGATCCACGCTCCGCAGATCGGCCCCCTGAAGATTGCTGCCGTTGAAGACAGCGCCCCGAAGATCCGCACCATGAAAATCCACACCCTCCAGGTCGGATTTGAGAAATTCCTGCTGCTGCAGGTTGCGACCATGCATATCCGCCTCAATCTGCTGGAGGGCCCGCTGCCCCCTCAACTCAGGGGCCGTGATGGCCAGGGATGAAGGGGGAAACAGAAGGGCAACCCCCAGGAGCACAAGCAAAGCCCCCCTGCTGATCCAGGCATGGATGGGGGCGAACATCATGAGGATGGCCGATCGAGGCATGGCTGCAGTCCTACGCTTCAGGGTCAAGTTATGGCAGCCATGGCCCTGTCGTTGCGGGTGGTGGTCCCCCCCCATCCCCTGATCGCCCACTGGCTCACCCTTCTGCGGGATCGCTCCACCCCCTCCCCCCTCTTCGGCACAGCCATGGGGGAACTGGGGCGATGGCTCACTTATGAAGCACTCAGAGACTGGCTTCCCCATTGCTCCGTCCAGGTGGAGACACCGCTGGGCACGACGGAGGGAACGGTGATTGATCCCACCATCCCTCTGCTGGCCGTTCCCGTGCTTCGCGGAGGCCTGGGACTCTGGCAAGGGGCCCAGGGGGTGGTGCCCTCCGCACGGGTGTGTCATGTGGGCATCGATGCCCCTCCGGGGCAGCCTGCCCATTGGTATCTCGATGACCTGCCTGCGTTGATCGACCAACGGGTGGGGGTCCTGGTTTGGCTTCCCCAGCTGGCGTCCGGACGCACCTTGCTGGCTCTGCTGGAGCGGCTACGCCAATCGGGAGTGGAAGGGCCGCGGCTGAGGGTGATCTCCTCTCTGGCCTCCTCCCCTGGCCTGAAGGCTGTTGGGGAAGCCACTGATTCGCTCACGATCTACTGCGCCTGTATCGATCCGGAACTCAACGACCAGGGGCAGATCCTTCCAGGATTTGGCGATCCCGTTCAAAGGTTGTACGGAACAGACGTGATCAGGGCAGACATCGGACCTCGCACCTAGGGTGAGGAAATACCCTGCCCATGGCCGACTCCATGCCAGAACCCCAGCGCCCCTCCGCTGCTTCGGCTGGAGCCCCGATTCTCACCAGCACCCTTCTCGGGGCCTTGGCAGGAGCCGGGGGGCTGGCCTGGTGGTTGTGGCGCCAGAGCCAACGCAGAAAACTCGCCGAGCGGGAACGGCGTCTGCTTCGTCTTTCTCGCTTCCAGGGTGGAGTGGCGACGGAAGAGCCGGGCCTCTTGGAAGACACCGGCAAAGCGGATGCGTTGCCGGTGCGGGTGCAACAACTCAACCAGGCGATTGAGGAGGTGAGGCGACAGCTGGAAGCGCTGGAAGCCCAGTCCTGAGAATGGTTTCAAGGACGATGGACGGTGAAGAACCGTCAAGTCATCGGCAATGCACGCAGTAGGGTCGAAAGCATTGGTCGAGCCAACATGTTGCGTTCCGATGCCATCACCAAGGGGATTCAACGTTCCCCGAACAGGGCAATGCTTCGTGCCGTGGGTTTTGGGGACGGGGATTTTGATAAACCGATCATCGGGATTGCCAATGGATACAGCACGATCACCCCTTGCAACATCGGACTGAACGGCCTAGCACAGCGAGCCGAAGAGGCTACCCGTCGCTCAGGGGCCATGCCCCAGATGTTTGGCACGATCACCGTCAGTGATGGGATTTCCATGGGCACGGAAGGGATGCGCTATTCCCTGGTGTCTCGGGAGGTGATTGCCGACTCCATCGAAACCGCTTGCAACGCCCAGAGCATGGACGGCCTGCTGGCCATCGGTGGGTGCGACAAGAACATGCCTGGCGCCATGTTGGCCATGGCTCGCATGAACATCCCCGCGGTGTTCGTCTATGGCGGCACCATCAAGCCAGGAAAGCTTGGCGCCTGCGATCTCACCGTGGTGAGCGCCTTCGAGGCCGTGGGTCAATACAGCGGTGGACGGATCGATGCCGACCAGCTCACAGCGATCGAGAAAAATGCCTGTCCAGGTGCAGGCAGCTGCGGCGGCATGTTCACCGCCAACACCATGAGTGCAGCCTTCGAGGCGATGGGGCTGAGTCTTCCTTACAGCTCCACCATGGCGGCGGAGGATCAGGAGAAGTTGGATAGCGCTGCCCGCAGCGCCGAGGTTTTGGTGGAAGCCATCGCAAAGAACATCCGCCCCCGCGACCTGCTCACACGCGAAGCCTTTGAAAACGCCATCAGTGTGATCATGGCCGTTGGTGGTTCCACCAATTCCGTGCTCCACCTTCTGGCGGTGGCTCGCACCGCTGGAGTGCCCTTGACGATCGAGGACTTCGAGACCGTCCGGCAACGGGTGCCTGTGATCTGCGACCTCAAGCCCAGTGGCCGCTACGTCACTGTTGACCTGCACAGGGCTGGGGGCATCCCCCAGGTGATGAAGCTCCTTCTGAACGCTGGCCTGCTCCACGGGGACTGTCGCACGGTGGAGGGATGCACCCTGAGGGACCAGCTGGCCGGGGTTCCGGATGCGCCCCCCGAAGGGCAGGACGTCATCCATCCCCTCAGCGCACCGCTGTACCCGAAGGGCCATCTCGCGATTCTGAAGGGCAATCTGGCGCTCGAGGGCAGCGTCGCCAAGATCAGTGGGGTCAAAACTCCGATCCTGACGGGGCCAGCCCGGGTGTTTGAGAGCGAGGAAAGCTGTCTCAAGACGATCCTTGCGGGTGGCATTCGGGCTGGAGACGTGGTGGTGATCCGATACGAGGGCCCGGTGGGAGGCCCTGGCATGCGGGAGATGCTGGCCCCAACCGCGGCGATCGTGGGCCAGGGGTTAGGCGACAAGGTGGCCCTGATCACCGATGGCCGCTTTTCCGGAGGCACCTATGGCCTGGTGGTGGGCCATGTGGCGCCGGAGGCCGCGGTGGGCGGCACCATCGGCCTGGTACAGGAAGGCGACAGCATCACGGTGGATGCGGATCGTCTGTTGATTCAGCTCAATGTGGACGACGCCGAGTTGTCCAGACGGCGTGCCGCGTGGACGCCCCTGCCGGCGCGCTACACGACAGGTGTGCTTGGCAAATACGCACGCCAGGTGAGCTCCAGCAGCCTGGGTGCGGTAACCGACCAACCCCCGGCGTAAGAGAGGGAGCCATCAACCGTCGGCAAGGAGGGCCCGCAGGCGGCGAGCCAGGGCTTCCAGAGGCAGTCCATCCTGCGGGCGCTCGCACCTTTCCCCCTGGGGGCCCATCCAGACGGGATGATGCCCGTGCCAAAGGATGGGACTGCTCTCATCCTCCCGCCAGGAGAGGGTGAGATTCAATTCTCCGCCGCTGAGGTAGAGCTCCAGTTCCAGATCCTCCGCACCCAGACGCTCCCCCTCCGGAGAGCGGGCCTCAAGCCGAAGGCTGCAATCCTCGTCGTCCGGAGCTGATAGCAGCACGACCCCATGCCGGAGGGGTTTGCGACAGAGATCAGCGGCAGCCGCCACAAGCCGACTGAGGTCTGCATTGGCAGCGTCAACCAAGGGCATCGATGGCCAGAAGCTCAAGGTGGATCAGACCAGGCCGGAAGCCCGGATTGGGCCCGCCATCATCCCCGAAGCGGGAGTGGAGAAGCTGCAGCCTGGTGATGCGGGAAGAGTCGAAGCGGAGGGGCAACCCTAGGGGCAATCCCTCGACGGGCCGTGCCCGAACGGAAGGGATCAGATCGGCAAACCTGATCGCCACCCGGGTATCCCCCTCCACGTTGGTTCCAAACTCCTGAACCCAGCGGAGCCCTCCAGGAATAATCTCGGTCAGGCCGGCCACGCCATCGGCACAGGCCACGGCCAGTTTGAAGCGGCGTCCCTCCCCATGGATCACCAGCTCCAGCCCCTTTGTGGCGGAGAGATCCAGGGGTGGAGAAAACAGGGGGGAGCGCATGGAGACAAAACCGCCGCCCTCTTCCACCACCTCGCCATCGAAGTGCAGCCCTGTGGACTGGACCGTGCAGGCACCACGGCTTCGTCCCCCCATCACGGTGTCGTTGAGGGCGTGCCAACCCGAGAAGGACCCTCCTGGGAGAACGCTTCGCGACGGTGGGGTGGACGACGGGATCGGGCTGGTTGGATCCATGGGAAGCACGGCTCAGGTGCTGATGCGTTCAGGTAGTCCGGAAGCCGCTGCAGCGTCAGCCAGGATCAGAACCTCACCCCGGGGGGAAACCAGGCGGGCAGGAGTTCGTTCCGGTGGCTCCTCAGGATCGAGGAGCCTCTCCAAGGCCTGCCTCTTACCTGCGCCGCTCACCAGGAAAATCACCGTTCGGGCCGCCGAAAGGACCGGTGCTGTGAGCGTGATGCGAGGAAGGCCCTTTCCCTCTCCAGTGGTCACCCATCGATCGCGGACCAGAGGTGCAGAGGTGCCTGGGAAGAGAGAAGCGGTATGCCCGTCCTCACCGAGGCCCAGAAGCACCACATCCAATGGGGGGGGCTCCCCACCACAAAGCTGCACGAGCAGATCGGCGTAGGCCTCGGCGCTGGCTTCTGGTGTTGCCAGATGGGTCGGTACCGCATGAAAGCGGGCCTCTCGACCGGGGCCATCAGCGAGGAGGGATTCACGGAGGAGCCTGGCGTTGCTGGCGGGATCATCCGGGCTCACCCAACGCTCGTCACCGAGGAGCACATCCACCCGATCCCAGGGAAGATGCTCCGCACCAAGGCGCAGATAGGCGGCCCTGGGGGTGGAGCCTCCCGCGAGGGCTATCTGGGCCCGGTCCCGCTCCGCCAGGGCCAGGTCGAGCGTGGAGGCCAGTTGCTCCGCCGTCTGGCGGGCCAGCTCCTCGCCATTGGCGGCGATGCGGAGGTGATAGACGGTCATGACAACCATTCTGTATGGAAGGATCCTGGGCGGTCCGTCCGTTCGTAGGTGTGGGAGCCGAAGCAATCCCGCATGGCCTGCACAAGGTTCTGCGGCAACCGTCCGGTGCGGTAGCTGTCGATGTAATCCAGGGTGCTGCTCAGGCAGGGCAGGGGGATTCCTGCCAAAGCGGAACCGGAAACCACGTGGCGGAGCCCCGGCAGCCGGCGATTGACCTGCTCCGCGAACCAGGGATCCACAAGCAGATTGGGCAGGTTGGGATCAACTGCGTAGGCATTTTGGATGCGCTGCAGCAGCCTGGCACGGATGATGCAGCCCCCTTTCCATATCTGACCGATGGCACTGAGATCCAGGTTGTAGTTGTGAAGGGTGGAAGCCTCCTGGAGCAAGGACATGCCCTGGGCGTAACTGGCGATGCAGGCGAGTACGCAGGCATCTCGCAAAGCTGGCATGCCATCGGCCGGATCTCCCAGAGCGAAGGGAGCGGGAGGCGGGGCATGGAGCACGGCTTCGGCGGCCAGCCTTTCGCTGCGCAGCGAGCTGAGCACCCGGGCATTGAGTGCGGCATAGATCGTCGGAACCGACACCCCCATCTCCAGGGCACTGACGACGGTCCACAGACCGGTACCTTTCTGACCGGCCGCATCCACGATCCATTCGACAAGATCCCCACCCGTTTCAGGGTCCTTCGTACGCAAACACACCTCTGTGATCTCTACGAGGAAGGAGGCGAGTTCCTCGGTCTGGTTCCAGCCAGCCAGGACATCAGCCATGGCATCGCCGTTCATGCCTGCAACCCGCTTCATCAGGTCGTAGGCCTCAGCCAGCACCTGTTCGATGCCGTATTCAATGCCGTTGTGCACGGTCTTGACAAAATGGCCGGCGCCACCAGGGCCGATGTAGGTGACACAAGGGCCGTCCTCCACCTGGGCAGCCATCTTGCGAACAAGGCTTTCAATCGCCTGATACGCACTCAGAGTGCCACCCGGCATCATGCTGGGGCCTTCGAGTGCCCCCTTGGCACCGCCGGAAACACCCATCCCGATAAAGCCGAAGCTTTTACTTTCGAGCTCCTTCACCCGACGCTCCGTATCTGTATACAGGGAGTTACCGCCATCGATGAGCAGATCACCTTCCTCCAGCATTGGAGAAAGGATTTGGATCATGTCATCCACAGGCTGACCAGCCTTCACCATCAAAAGAATTCGCCGAGGCCGCTCCAGACTTGCCACAAATTGCTCAAGTGTTTCGGCCCCCACAATGTCCTTGCCTGCTCCGCGGCCAGCGAGGAATTCCTGGGTTTTGGCGTAGGTGCGATTGAAGACCACGCTGGAGAAACCGTTCCGCTCCGCATTCAGAACCAGGTTTTCCCCCATCACACCAAGGCCTACCAAACCAAAATGGGCCTGACTCATGGGTCGATCCGCGTCGGGAGACCCACAGTGTGGCGATACAAGCCGAAAGAAGTCAGTGAAATCGGAAGCATGTCAGGAACTGCTTGCGCAGGCCAGGCATTTCGAACGGCTCGACACCTGGCGATGCGCAGGCAGCCATCGGCGAAGTGAGGACGGACTAAATCGTTGTACCGTCAGCGATCGTGCCGTTTTTTACAATCACCACAATGCCATTGCGGATGTAGAAATTGAGTTCGGGTCGGTCCGCCTCCTCCACATGGTCCTTGTTGACAATCGTTACGTTGCGGCCAATTCGGACGTTTTTATCAAGGATCGCCCTCTTTACCGTTGTTCCCTGACCCACCCCAATGGGCGTGCCTCCACGCTCCCTCAGCACCTGTCGCTCTTGAGAGGATTCAAAGTAGTCCGCACCCATCACAAGCGTGTCCTGAAGAACCACATCGTCCTCTACCCGGGTGCGCACGCCCAACACACAGTGGTGAATACTGCAGGCCTTGAGAAGAGATCCCTCGCCGATAATCGAAGCAGTCACCTGAGAATCCTGTAACTTGCTGGGGGGTAGATAACGGGGGCGGGTATAGATGGGGAATTTTTCGTCGTAAAACGAAAATGCCGGATTGGGCTGATCAGTCAAAGCAAGATTGGCTTCATAGAATGCTCCGATTGTACCGATATCCTCCCAGTAATCATTGAACAGAAAACTTTGCAGATGGTCACCTCGCGTCAGCGATGTTGGAATGATCTCCTTGCCAAAGTCTGTCGCGCTTGAGTTGCTATTGAGAAGATCAAATAATGTTTCCCTACTGAAAACATAAATCCCCATTGAGGCCAGATAGGGTCGTTGCTGGGCCTCTTCAGAAGTCAGGCCAAGCGAAGCCGTATCCACCTTCATCGCCTCCAGTTCAACTCCCTTCGGCTTTTCCTTGAACTCCAGAATCCTGCCGTCTGGATCCGTACGCATCAAGCCAAACCCCTCAGCCTGGAGCGCATCAACAGGCAGGGCTCCAACCGAGAGCTGAGCACCAGTATCTATATGATGCTGGACGAACTTGCTATAATCCATGCGATAGAGTTGATCGCCAGAAAGAATCAAGTAATAGTCCACATCCCACTCCTGGAACAGCCATTGATATTTCCGCACCGCATCAGCCGTCCCTTCAAACCAACTCGGACTCTCCGGAGTCTGCTGGGCTGCGAGAACCTCCACAAATCCCTGACCAAACCCGGCAGAAAGGTTGTAGGTCATGGTCAGATGCCTATTGAGAGACGCACTATTGAACTGCGTAAGAACGTAGATTTTATTGATTTCCGAATTGATGCAGTTGGAAACGGGGATGTCAATCAGTCGATACTTCCCAGCCAATGGGACAGCTGGCTTGGCACGCATTTTTGTCAGTGGATAGAGGCGTGTACCAGCACCTCCTCCAAGAATGATGGCTAAAACGCGTTTCATGTTGCCAACTGTCTTGCATGGCCAGACGACCGTAACTGAGCACCAAGCTCACAGGGGAGTGACGGCGACACTTCGATGCACTTTGTCGGCACGGAGAAGACCACTTTCAATCTTCATCGGCAACCTGCCTGAGTGCAAATAACTCCTCGAGTACCCGCATAGCGGCAAGTCGCTGGCTCCGAGGCTGGGGGGAACGAAGGTGGGTCACCGGCTCGTGGAGAATTTTATTGATGATCCCCTTGGTCAACGCTTCGACAACCTTGCGCTCCCTGGCGGAGAGATCAGGCCCCATGCGAGAGAGCGCTTTTTGTAACTCCTGTTCGCGAATCACCTCTAGCTGGAGGCGGAGCCGGTTCACCAGGGGAACGGCCTCCAGGCCATCCCACCATTCCAGGAAGAGGCGTGACTCCTCCTGCAGCAGGGATTCCGCCTCAAGGGCCATTTCCCGACGGGCCTCCTGATTGCGGGCTACCACCTCCTGCAGATCATCCACATCGAAGCGCATCACCCCAGAAAGGGCGGAGACATCCGCACCGATATTCCTGGGAACGCCAATATCCACGAGCATGAGGCTCGAGCGCCTGTTGAGATTCTCCAGTCGCTCACGGGTGATCATCGGTTCCTCCGACGCCGTGCTTGTGAACACAAGGGAACAGGTGCTCAAGCAATGATCGAGATCATCTAGTGGGCGACACTGGACGGGAAGATCAGGAAAATCAGCCGCCAGAGCCTCTGCCCTGGCAAGGGTGCGATTCAGAAGAACCGCCCCGGGGCACCCTTTGGAGCGAAGATGCTGGAGCAGAAGGCGGGCCATACGTCCTGCCCCAATGACGGCCACCTGCTCCTGGTCGAGGGGGACGAGATCCTGGAGACCGCGGGCCTGACCAATTTTCAACTGGGCCAGCTCCACCGCTGCAGAACTGATGGACACCGCACCGGTGCCAAGGTTGGTCTCGGAGCGGACCCGTTTCCCCGTACTGACGGCTTGATTCAGAAGACGATTCAGGATGGGACCGATGGAGCGGTACTCCTGCCCTAGCCGGACCATCTTCTTCACCTGGGAAAGGATCTGACCCTCACCCAGCACCAAGCTGTCCAAGCCCGCCGCGACCCTCAGCAGATGGGCAACGGCATCGGCGTGATGGTAGGTGAAGAGGTGGGGAGTCAGGTCCTCAACTCTGAGACCGGAGATCGCGCTGAGAAAACTCCCGATGGCATCAATGCCCTGGTCCGGATGGCGGAGCAGGGCATAGATCTCCAGACGGTTGCAAGTGCTGAGGATGGAGGCCTCAAGGACCTGCTCATCCTCCTTGAGCTGATGCAGGGAGGCTTCCATGCTCTGCTCAGGAATGCTCAGCTTCTCCCGGATCTCAACGGGAGCCGTCCGGTGACTCAGGCCGATAACGGCAATGTGCATGGAGCTAGGAGAGGGCTACCCGCTTGGCGCCAGGCTTGATATGTACCGTATCGATGAAGCGGGCACTGTTGTCAAGCGAGGAAATGATCAGGCTGCTCGTACGGGTGCAGTCACGCTCAAATTTCACCCCTTTGAACAGAAGCCCATCGGTGATCCCGGAAGCCGCAAAAACCACATGGTTTCCACTGGCAAGCTCGTCGGCTTCATACACCCGGTCCGGGTCAGTGATGCCCATCTCGGCCAGACGTGCCAGGTTGCCCTCCCGGGTCAGGCCTTCCCATTCCTTGGTTTGGGCAACAGCAGGGTCGTAGACCAACTGCCCCTGGAAATGGCCACCAAGGCAACGCATGGCCGCTGCAGAAATGACACCTTCCGGAGCCGCTCCGATTCCCATCAAGGCATGGGTTCCTGTGCCGTCAAAGCCGCAGGCGATAGCAGCGCTCACATCCCCATCACTGATGGGTTTGACCCGGGCCCCAGCTTCACGGATTTCAGCGATAAGGCCCTTGTGGCGGGCACGATCCATGCAAACGATCACGAGCTCATCCATGCCCACTCCCAGGCACTCCGAGAGGATCCGAAGATTTTCGGTGGCCGATTTCCGGATATCAACCTTACCCTTGGCGGATGGCGGGGCTGCCAGCTTGTTCATGTAGAAATCGGGGGCGTTGAAGAGCCCTCCTCTCTCACTTGCAGCCAGGACGGCCATGGAACCATCCTGAGCATTGGCGCAGAGATTGGTTCCTTCGCAGGGATCCACGGCGAAATCAACCCCGGGGCCGATTCCGCTGCCGACCTCCTCACCGATGTACAGCATGGGGGCCTCATCCCTCTCTCCCTCTCCGATCACGATGCGACCCTGCATCGCAATCAACCCCATGCGCTGCCGCATGGCTTCCACGGCAGCCTGGTCAGCTTCGTTTTTCTTGCCATGACCCGTGAGATGGGCGGAGGCAATGGCGGCCTGCTCAACAACCTCGAGCAATTCCTGAATGATGGTGCGGTCCACGGGCAGCGGGCGAGGGGAAAGCCTCAGGAGGGACGGACAAGGAGGGAGGGGTCTGCAGGAGGCCCGGCGCCATCGGTTAAACGGATAGTGTTAACGGGATGCACGCCGACCCAATCGGGTCCGAGTTCTGCCTAATCCAGAAAAAGATCCCAAAGGATCTCCAACCTTGAAGCGGCGCTATCGTATCAGCGCTCCCGTCCTTTCACGGAGGGGGGCGTATGACTAAAATCCTGCGGCTGTCCGCCAATGGGTCCCATGAGCACCAAACCACTCGTGGTTGCACCGTCGATCCTCTCGGCTGATTTCTCCAGACTTGGGGAAGATGTGCGAGCCGTTGACCAAGCTGGTGCCGACTGGATTCATGTGGATGTGATGGATGGGCGGTTTGTCCCCAACATCACCATCGGCCCATTGATCGTGGAGGCGCTCCGGCCTGTCACATCCAAACCACTGGATGTGCACCTGATGATCGTGGAGCCGGAAAGATACGTTCCTGAGTTCGCCAAAGCCGGAGCAGACATCATCAGCGTCCAGGTGGAGGCCTGCCCCCACCTGCATCGAAACCTGGCCCAGATCAAAGAGCTTGGCAAACAAGCCGGGGCCGTCCTGAACCCCAGCACCCCAATCGACACACTGGAATACTGCCTAGAGCTCTGTGATCTGGTCCTGATCATGAGCGTGAACCCTGGGTTTGGGGGTCAAAGCTTTATCGATAACCAAGTGAAAAAGATTCGGGATCTACGTCGTCTTTGCGACGAAAAAGGGTTGGATCCATGGATTGAGGTGGATGGGGGCATCAAACCTGCAAACGCCTGGAAGGTCATTGAAGCAGGTGCTAACGCAATTGTTTCGGGTTCAGGCGTTTTTGGTGCTGGCGATTATGCAGAGGCAATTCAGGGGATCAGGACCAGCCGGAAACCTGAGCCAGCGCTCGTTTAAGCACCGGGTGGCTGTTTCAGCCGAAGAACCAGCCATAACTATGAAGACCGATTCCAAGCAGGTTGACACCGATATAACAAACCGCAAGAACAATTAAGCCTGCTGATGCCACTAGGGCTGGCTTACGCCCCTGCCAGCCTCTGACGAGACGCGTATGCAGGTAGGCGGCGTAAACCAGCCATGTGATGAATGCCCAGGTTTCCTTCGGATCCCAGCTCCACCAAGAGCCCCATGCCTCGTTCGCCCAGACGGCACCGCTGACGAGACCGACGGAAAGCAGGAGGAATCCAACGGTAATCGTGCGGTAGCTAAGACTGTCAAGCTCTTCAATCGAACGAAAGAAGGTGGATGACAACCTGGTTTCACCAGTGGAATCAAAGGTTTGCGCCTGTCGGAAGCTACCGCTGCCGATCGAACTGCTTCGGAGCTCCAGAGCCTCACTTCGCTCCGTAAAGAGAACAGCAACACTGAGAAGGGAACCTACCAGCAGGGCGGCATAACTGAGCATGATGACGCTCACATGCATCACCAACCAACTAGATCGCAGGGCAGGGACCAACGGGGAGGCCTCCTGGAGACGATCAGGCAAGGCAAAACTGGCGAAGGCGATGCATCCGAGGGCCATAGGGGTGGCCGCGGCAGGAACAAGGGGATGGGGCCAGGCGCGCTCCACAAGCAACTGTGTGAGGGTGCAGCCCCAGGAGAGGAAGCAAAGCGATTCATAAAGGTTGCTGATGGGGAAATGGCCAGAGTCCCACCAGCGGAGAACGAGCTGGGCAGTCAGACAGAGATTGGCAGCCGTGATCAGCAGACGAATGGTTGGGTTGGGACGTCCCGAACTCAGGAACCAGAAAGCAGCAGGCAGGGCAACGAGGAGCAAGGCGAAAGCAAGCAGACCAAGGCCAAGAACAGGGTCTGACGTCAGTGATGGCACGTTCGCGCAGAGTTCGAAATAACCGTTCCAGTCTGCCGCCCAGGGGAACCCTGGTGTGGACTGCTTTCCACTCAGCAACTGGAACGGCGTAAAAGAAGGGCTCCAGTCCCAAGCCCAATCAGCACCGGCAACCAGGCGGACAGGAGGGGAGTGAGGGCACCTGTCAACCCAAGGGAGCTAAAAATGAAAGACATCAGATAATAACCAAAGATCAGCAACACACTGATACCAAAGCCCTGACTTCGGCTCGTTCGTGCATGGGGGCGGACGCCGAGACTGCTACCGATGAGGCCAAAGACAAAACAGATCGCAGGAAACGCAAACTTTTCTTGAATACGGACACGTATTCGCCGTGCTTCTTTTTTATTGCCGGCCTCATTAAGCAACCTCTCAGCCCTTAGGGCTTGTCCGACTGTCATGGTGGAGGCATCTGTCGGCAGCTTGGCAACTTCAAGAACGTCTCGTGTTAATGGATAAAAGTAGGAATCAAAACGAGCAGAAGTTGTAACCCCTGTTTGTTCGTCTAGACTGACAACACGCCCATCTATGAACTCCCACATTGATTCCTTTTCATTCCACTTTCCACGTTTCGCCGTTAACATTTGACGCTGACCAAGCCTTGAGAAATCAAGTAGGGTGACATCAATCATTTCACCACGACGAAACATACGCGAGTAGAACAGATGGGTCAAAGCACGACGAGTCTCACCTTCGTCAACCTCTATCCTGCCAAAACGGGAATAAAGAATATTATCACCTCGCTCATTTGTGAGCGCCTTACCTAGAGCTTTTTCAAGTGTATTTGTGGCGATAAGATTACTCCGAGGCACAATAAGATCATTGAAACAGAACGTGAGAGCGCTCATAAATAGAGACAACAAAAGCGCAGGAACAACGATTCTCCATGTCCTTACCCCTAAACTTCTTAGGGCGGTTAATTCAGAGCTACCGGAAAGGCGACTGTAGGCCAATAAGGTGGCCATGAGGGTGGCCATCGGAAATGCGAGGACAAGGAAGCCAGGGAGCCGAAGAAGAAGAACCTGAAGAGCAGAACCGACGGGAAGGCCTGATTCAGCAATGCGTCTGACCAGCTCAAAGACAACACCAACAGACAGGGAGACAGCAGTGAACGCAGCAATACCAAAGAGAAGAGGACCCACCAGCTCGTTAAGCAGCCAGCGATCGATGAGAGGAATTTTCTTGAGAGAGGGGAGGTTCCGTGGCAATCGAAGCTCCACAGGAAAAGACCGTAATCGTAAGAAAGGAGGGACCTTAACGAATACCATTATAATTTAAAGGCCTCGCCAAGATAATGACGGCGAACCAAAGCGTCATTTGCCAATTCATCGGAGGTACCAGAAGCAAGAATCCGTCCCTCTGTGAGGATGAACGAACGATCTGTGATGGCAAGTGTCTCACGAACATTGTGGTCAGTAATCAGGATTCCCATACCCCGAGAACGTAATCCGTGAATCAACTGCTGGAGGTCGGCAACAGCGAGTGGATCAACACCAGCAAAGGGCTCGTCGAGCAAGAGGTAACGGGGGCCATGCACTCCCACTGCCAATGCACGGGCAACTTCAGTGCGTCGACGCTCACCCCCAGAAAGCTGAAAACCTTTACGTGTCTGGAAGCCAGAGAGATGAAATTCGGTAATGAGGCTGTCCAGCCGATCGGAGAACTGATGGATGGGGGTTGATGAAACTTCGAGGGCCAGACGAAGATTTTCCCGAACGGTGAGATTACGAAAAATGCTTGCTTCCTGAGGCAAGTAGCCGATGCCAAGTTGGGCACGAACCGGCATTGGAAGACAGGCGATGGATTGACGATCTAATGTGACGTCGCCCGTATCAGGCCGGAGAAGGCCAGTGACAAGATTAAACGTCGTGGTTTTCCCAGCTCCATTGGGGCCCAGCAGCCCAACGACTTCACCGGGTTGGAGTTCTAGACTGACGTCTTGGACAAGGGGTCTTCCAGAAAGGGTGATCGCTACACGATCAAGGATAAGGGTCATGGAACAGGGAAACCTGGTTCCTTTTGAGGAGTGGGTGAGTTGAGTTTGAGTTTGCTCATCACCTGCTTGCCTTGGGCTGGCTGGGCAAGGAGACGCTCTTGATCCAGTTGATAAACCAAACGTTCTGCTCGGATCCGTTGTCCATCGGAATCAATGACGTCTACATCACCTGAGAGAATCAAACGCCCTTCTTTTGAGAAATATTGGGCTTGTTTTGATGTGGCAACCATCCCTTTCTCTGGGTATGTAATCTTTACATTGCCAGTGGCTGTGACAATACCTGTTTGATTATCGGCTTGTTGAACGTCAGACTCAATTGTGACCAGGCTATCCTCCTGAATAGCGGGTGCCGAACTGGCAGCTGCTTCCACTGCCCAAACCGGCTCTGAGAGTGAAAAACGAAATGGGATCGTGATGGTGGTTGCAAAAAGCAACGATTTCAAAATTAAACCCAGAGACTTGGCTGTCATACGCTTTTCAGATAGGGCATTGGAAGAGAAGAGGGATCTGTCTGATTCTGAAGAGCAGACAGTCGCTTCCTCACCAAATCGTGCAGAAGCACAAGATCATATCCGACCCCAAGAGATGTGAAGCTCTCCAGATGATTCAGACCTTCTGCCATAAGAAGCGTCGATCCCCTTGTATTTCCATTCTCAAGGTGGTACTCAGCTACGGAGATCTGAATGATTCCTTGTAAGAGCTCTCTAATCTCGCCGGAAGCATTATGCCACAACTCTTCAAATTGATCATGGGCATGATACCAATTCCGAGCATTGAATGAATGGACCGCTTCGCAGAAGGGACTTGAGGTGAAATATTCTGGAGAATTAGCAGACAAATAACACATAAGCTCCTATCGACGGAGAGGTTTTTTTGCAGGCAGTTTGCGTAGACGAATACTTTCAGGTGTAACCTCAAGCATCTCATCCGAACCGATATACTCCAATGCCCTTTCTAGGGTCATTTGAATGGGTGATTGAAGAGTGTCAAGTTCTTCAGCTCCAGCGGAACGCATATTTGTAAGTTGCTTAGTCTTACAAACATTGATTTCCAGGTCTTGCGGACGATTATGTTCACCGACGATCATACCCTTGTAGACCTTTGTTCCAGGGGTAATAAAGAACTGACCCCTATCCTCAGCATTTTTAAGCGCATAGAATGTTGAGGTACCTTCCTCAAAGGCAATCAAGACTCCATTTCTCCTAAGATCAAAATCTCCTTGCAGTGGGCGATAGTCATGAAAAGAATGACTCATGATTCCTTCGCCACGGGTAGACCGGATGAAATCACCTCGAAAACCAATCAATCCTCGAGAAGGAACGACAAATTCTAGTTGAACCCTGGAATCGCTACCTGTTTCCATGTTCATCATTTCAGCTTTTCTTGATCCCAATTTTTCGATACAGGTACCAACACTGGGCTCAGGCACGTCAATGACAAGCATTTCATAGGGTTCATGAGGGATACCATCGATTTCTCGGAAGATCACCTGGGGCTGGCTGACCTGAAACTCGTATCCTTCACGACGCATCGTCTCAATGAGAATACCAAGATGAAGTTCACCGCGACCGCTGATCAGCCAGCGATCGGGTGAATCCGTGTCTTCAAAGCGTAATGCGACATTGGTCAAGAGCTCTCGCTGCAGACGATCGCGCACCTGGCGACTAGTAACAAACTTCCCCTCTCGTCCAGCAAAAGGAGAGTCATTAACAACAAATGTCATCTGTAAAGTAGGCTCATCCACCTTGATTAAGGGAAGGGCTTCTGGATGATCAGGGCATGCAATCGTCTCACCAATATTGACCTCGTCAAAACCAGCAACTGCTACAATATCACCTGCTCTGGCCTCCTCAGTCTCAACCCTTCTGAGCCCTTGAAAACCAAGCAGCTTGGTAATCTTTCCACGTTTAACTGATCCATCATCTCGAATTAATGCAACAGGTTGACCATTCTTAATGGTGCCATTATGGACACGACCAATAATGATTCTTCCGAGGAAATCATTGTAATCGAGTGTTGTTACCTGTAACTGCAATGGTTTGCTTGGATCTCCAACAGGAGCTGGCACATGACGTAAGATGGCCTCAAATAGAGGTACCATTGATGAACTTTCAGCTGCCATCTCAGCTTTGGCATATCCACCCATCCCACTGCCAAATAGATAGGGAAAATCGCATTGGTCATCATCAGCGCCAAGCTCAAGAAAGAGGTCTAAAACCTTATCTAAGGCTTGCTCAGGCTCCACACGGGCCCGATCAATTTTGTTCACAAAAACAATGGGTCGTAAACCCTTCTCTAGGGCCTTCTTCAATACAAACCTGGTTTGCGGCATGGGGCCTTCATTGGCATCAACAATGAGAAGACATCCATCAACCATGCCAAGAACCCGCTCGACCTCTCCACCAAAATCAGCATGGCCCGGGGTATCAACAATATTAATCCTAACTCCCTTGTAGTCTACAGCGGTATTTTTGGAGAGGATCGTTATGCCTCTTTCACGTTCAAGGTCATTAGAGTCAAGAATGCATGTTGGTATAGCTTCACCGTCGCGAAACACACCAGATTGAGTGAGCAGAGCATCAACAAGTGTAGTTTTGCCGTGATCAACGTGGGCAATGATTGCAAGGTTACGTATTTGGGATTTCATGCAATGAGCCTGGAAAGAGATGGAAGATAAGCCAGCGGGAGTTGGCCATCTGGGTTAACGTATCTTACATAACCACTGGTCTGTGGATCAGCGCACCTGCCCGCCTCGAACATCTTGGATGAGCCGCTGAGCGGGCTCGAATAACCGGAGAGACTCCGTGCTGCCCTCATATCGCCAGTGCCATGGTTCAAAGCTGATGGACTGGGGATTGTTTTCAGGGAAGGAAAGAACAAACTGAAACCGCGCTGCATTGCCCTTTAACCATTGGTATGATCGCGTGTGGGCAAAACTGGGGGAAAGATTCGTCTGTGGCTGGCTGAGATCACCAATATCTATGGCATACCCTGTGCTGTGCTCCGAAAACCCTGGAGGTGCACTGACCTTGGCTCGCTCAAGGGAGGACTGGTTTCTGTTGGCCTTTACTTCAAAGAATAACTTATTTTGTTCAGATAACGACCGAAAGGCACTCAGGGGGATCAGTTCAACTCCATCGGTGGCAGCTGAGCGCTGCATTTCGAGAAAAGCCTTGGCCGCATCAGGCCTGAGCAAGTGACCTGGTGCGATTTCAACCATCTGCGTGGGATTGGCCTCAGGATAGGGGAAATGGCCCAACAAACGTCCATCTCTGGAGAGATGGGCATAGAGACCAGAGACTGGGGAAGCTGGAAAAAAGACGCGTAGAAGACCGGTTGCGACAACGCCACCGCCCAAAATCAAGAGCAGAACAGGGAAAGTGGCTCCGGAAAAAGAGAAAAAAGATCGTTTTTCCTGCACACCATGGAGGACGTGAGACCTCAATGCAATTGGAATGTCGTCAAGAGAGCCCTCGTTCTTTGTTTTTGTAGAAAATTCTTTTCGATTCACGCAGGAGGCTGAAGACAAAGCTGTTGCCTGGTGGCTGGCGAGAGCTTTCAGCCAGACACACCAAGAGTGGTCCATGAGAATGCTACATGATATGCGCCATTTTCATCCAGATCCTCAGGGGCAGACCACAGGTGATAGCTTGAGAGTAATTCCATTGTTGGAGTTGGTTTCAAAATGTTGCGAGTCGCTGTTGTTGGTGGTGGACCCAGTGGTTCATGTGCTGCCGAAGTACTGGCAAAAGCAGGGATAGCAACGTGGCTATTTGAACGCAAACTAGACAATGCCAAACCCTGTGGCGGGGCCATTCCCCTCTGCATGGTCAGCGAATTTGAGATCCCCAGTGAAATCATCGACAGAAAGGTGAGGAATATGAAAATGATCTCTCCATCTAATCGAGAAGTGGATATCCATCTTAACAACGAAAATGAATACATTGGAATGTGCCGAAGGGAGGTACTTGACTCGTTTCTAAGGGACAGGGCAGCCCATCTAGGCGCCCAACTCATCAATGGTCTTGTCCAATCCATTGACACCGGACGCAATAGAGAGGGTCCCTACACGATTCATTACTCTGATTACAGCAATGGTGGCGTAACAGGCGAACAAAAGACCTTGGAGGTGGACCTGATTGTTGGTGCAGACGGGGCGAACAGCAAAGTCGCAAAGGCTATGGATGCTGGGGACTACAATATGGCGATTGCGTTTCAAGAAAGAATCAGGCTTCCGCGCGAAGAAATGTCCTATTATGAAGATCTAGCAGAAATGTATGTAGGCAGCGATGTCTCGCCAGATTTTTATGCATGGGTTTTTCCAAAGTACGACCATGTCGCCGTTGGAACAGGGACTATGCAGAAGAATCAAGGGATGATCAAAGGACTGCAAAAGGCCATCCGCACACGTGCCAGTAAAAGGCTTCTCATGGGCGAAGTGATTAAGGTGGAAGCCCATCCCATTCCCGAACATCCGCGTCCTCGCCGAGTTGTTGGTCGTATGGCACTGGTGGGTGATGCAGCAGGTTATGTCACCAAAAGTTCAGGTGAGGGAATCTATTTTGCAGCAAAGAGTGGCCGTATGTGCGCGGAAGAAATTGTGAAGGCAAGTGCCAATGGGCAACAAATTCCAAATGAGTCGGATCTGAAGGTTTATTTGAAAAAATGGGACAAGGCGTATGGCCCTACCTACAAAGTATTGGAGATTCTGCAGAACATCTTTTACAGCAATGATCCTGCACGAGAGGCATTTGTAGAAATGTGTGATGATCAGGATGTACAGCGTCTTACTTTTGACAGTTATCTATACAAAAAAGTCGTTGCAATGAATCCATGGCAGCAAATTAAACTGACCTTCCGAACTCTGGCCTCTGTACTACGAGGACAAGCCCTTGCACCCTCTCAATACAAGCCTATTAGTAGTGTGGTGAGAACTGAAGCAGAAACTCAAGCCCTGTTGCAAGTCACACCACGAATTCCAGCGTCCGTTGGTTCATTCACCAAATTACCTGTGAACAATACTGAACAATTGCTCCACCGCTAAACATCCATATTCAGTGAGTCTGATAGGCAGGATCTACCCAACAACGGGGAAGGGACTCTCCAGATGGAAAATAAAGATCTTGCTTTGAATAATCCTGAGCTTCCTGTAATTCTTCACCACCGTGAAGTCTCGCCGGTACATTGTGTGCAAAAGGATCAAATAAAAGCTTGAGATCGAGAATCTCTATAATGCTAAATCCATCTTGGTCTTGCAGTTTCAGAAACATGGAATGCATCTCAGGCGATCACCATGAGATCATATCCATGATTTAGGCTCGAGTACGGGCTTTTAGAAGCTCAAGAGAAAACCTATTCAAGGTGTGATTGATTTATAAGGTGTCCCTTACTTTGTTTCAGATCTTTCCAAATGCGTTTTATTTGCGCATAGGCTTCCTCTTGCGTTATCTTCCCATTTCCTTGCAACCCCACAATCAGACCTACCCTTTCGGCAAAAGTTTCAAGATTCTGGTGAAACATTAGCCGTTCAGGAGACCAATCCTCACCCCGATAGCTTCCGTGCGTCTCCATGGGGGACTTGACTCCTCCCTCTCCCTGGGATGGGACGGATTGATCCATGGGTTCATCTCGGTCAGGATGGGCAGACGGCGGCATTGTTGCTTCGACACGACCTACACACTTACAGTAGCTACTAATGAATTGCCTCGTCTGCGCTAGCGACCAAGGCAAGTTTTCCCTACACGCCAGATGGAATCTGATCCGTGCTACGACTGACACCAGGCGCCTTCAGTTCCCAGCTGCTTGAACACCGTCCTGGTGGTTACCCCCGGGAAGCCTATCAACATGGAGGAATCAGTCCGACAACCATCGACGCCATTCATTTTGCAGGGGGTCTGGCCCAACACCATGGCACTGTCGATAGCGAAACATTAATTACCTTAAAAGAACGGGGACTCAGTTTATGGGTTCGAATCCGGGGTCTGGCTCACCATAAAGAGATCATGAAGGTCTTTGATGCGCTCGGTGTCCCACCTGTGCTTAGAGAACCACTGATTGAAACACCCCAGCGTCCTCAGGTTGATTGCCTGAACGATGTGATCATGGTTGTTATCCACCGCCTTACTTTCGCAGCAACTCCTGGCCATCTGATTAGTGACCAGGTGGGAGTCTTACTGCTTCCAGGAATACTAGTTACTGTCGAAGAGGTTGCAAGAGAGGGGGCATTTCCGGAATTAACGAAGTGGATCCTCACAGGAGATGATGCCATTGAAGACAATGATCTTGATAATATCCTTCATTTTGTCATTGACGATATCCTTGACGATATTTTCCCAATGCTTGAAACGATATCCTACCAACTGGATGGGTTGGAAGAAGCTGTTTTAAGGCGTCCGAAGCCAAAGCTTCTTGCGAATACCTTTCGCTACCGCGCCAATCTACGCACGATTCGTAGCCAGATCTGGCCCTTGCGGCATCAGATTCAAATTCTCCTACGAGAGCACCAAAGCTTGCTTGGGAAAGAGGCCCTGGGAGGTTTCCAGGAGATGGGTGAGCTCGTACAACTTCTCTACGAAAACTGCGAAATGCTTCGTAATCAGTGTGATGCCATCACGCAGGCCTATAGCGTAGGGGTTGGCAATCGGATGAATCAAGTGATGAAGACATTAACAATTCTGACAAGTATCTTTGCACCACTAACATTCATTGCAGGGATCTATGGGATGAATTTTGAAAACATGCCTGAATTGAAATGGCACTATGGCTATTTTGCGATCCTCGTTCTCATGAGTTTTGTGGGCTTTATTCAAGCCTATTGGCTATGGAAACGCGGATGGTTCCAGGATTGGACTGCCCAGCGATAAGTTTGTCGCAAATCTGAACTTCCCCAATTCTTAATCCAATCATAACGACTAGAGGCTCCTCCATGCATTAACCAAAGAGTGCATCCTCAAGGTGTTACTTCAATGGCCTTCCATCAGAAGGTGTTCAGCTACAGTCTTCTCGTTGCGATGTCTGCCGGGGTCGCGGCTTCCGCTCAACAAGCCATCAGTGGCGCCGGTGCCACCTTCCCCGCCCCGTTCTATCAGGCGGCCTTTCAGTCTCTTTCCGCCAGCGGCGGCCCAAAAGTCAACTATCAGTCTGTGGGCTCCGGAGCAGGTGTGCGTCAATTCATTGCTGGCACCGTCGACTTTGGGGCTTCGGATGAACCCATCAAACCCTCTGAAGCAGCAAAGGTAGCCAGGGGTGTGGTTCAGATTCCAGTGGTGGGCGGAACCATTGCTGTCGCTTACAACAAATCTGATTGTCCTGACCTGAAGTTGACCCAAAAACAGGCGGCGGACATTTTTTTAGGAAATATCAAAACATGGGAAGCACTGAAATGTGGCAAAGGGCCCATCAGAGTTGCCCACCGTTCTGACGGTTCAGGCACAACCTTTGCCTTCACTAACTCCCTCTCCAGTTTTTCACCAGAATGGAAAAAAAGAGTGGGCGAAGGGAAAAGCGTTAATTGGCCTGTTGGCGTCGGAGGCAAGGGCAATGAAGGTGTCTCTGGCATTCTCACCAACACGCCAGGGTCGATTGGATATGTCAATCAGGCGTACGTCAAGGGCCCTCTCAGGGCAGCTGCACTGCAGAACAGGGCAGGAAAATTTGTGAAGCCCAACCTGAAATCAGGTGCCGCTGCCCTTAATGGCATCAAGCTTAATAGCGACCTTGCTGGTGAAGATCCCAATCCCATGGGTGTGGAAAGCTACCCGATCTCCACGCTAACGTGGATCCTTGCCTACAGAAAAGGCAATGGACAGAAGGCCGATGAGATTCGTAAGGCCATCACCCATCTTCTGGGACCTGCACAGGCCAAGGCCGATGATCTTGGCTATGTCCCCCTGAAGGGAACCATCCTGAACAAAGCCAAGCGCGCCGTCACCCAGATCGGAAACTGATTGTATCCCTGTCGATTTAGCCGCCGGAATACCCGGCGGCTTTCTTATTCTCTTCTTAACCCTGAGATCAACCGACCTTCCCTCAAGGATTGGGCGTTACATCTAGCGTTGACGTACCTTATGGCTAAGCCCTATGGGAATCTCACCGCTACGAGAAGCAAGCAACAGCGATCGTTTCCGTGAGCTGCTTGAGACAAGTTATCAGCGCACCTCACTGGTGCAGATGGGTCCGGGAAGTTCCGTGCCTCTGCTTCGTCATCATGTTTGGCTTGTTGTTCGCGGTATGGTGAAACTGGGATGCGTCACCATTCACGGCGATGAGGTGTTGCTCGGGCTAGCTGGCCCCAATGAACTGTTTGGCGACTCCCTGGCAGGTCCAGACGCTTACGAGGCAACGACACTTTCGGAATGCGATCTTCTGTGTCTTTCCCATGCCGAATTGGACAAGCACCCCTGTCTTGGTCCAGCCCTTGTGGAGGCTGTCAGTCAGAGACAACGCCAGAGTCAGGCCATGCTGGCCTTGATGGGATTGAGAAGGGTGGAGGATCGGGTCAGAGCTTTTCTAGAATTACTGGCCCTTGATTACGGTGTGGCTTGTCCACAAGGCTTAAAGCT
The DNA here is from genome assembly GCA_035286045.1 of Cyanobacteriota bacterium. Classification (GTDB taxonomy): domain Bacteria; phylum Cyanobacteriota; class Cyanobacteriia; order PCC-6307; family Cyanobiaceae; genus Cyanobium. Next base: position 53,061 of record JAYKIG010000038.1, read on the forward strand.
CACCCCCAGATTGACACATCAAGAAATAGCCAGTGCATTAGGTACGACAAGGGTGACAGTAACGAGAATCATCGGCCAACTCAGAGAGATGGGATGGCTGAGCATCGATGTCCATCGCTCCATCATTCTGGCTCCCCTCCCCAGACGGTGAACACCCCGTTCTGGAGCTTTCCTGCAGGAATTGGATCGCTAGGGCAAAATGAGACGATGAGCCCTTCCCTGCTGATTGTTGAAGACGACGAGACCATCAGGGAAACCATCCGGGAAGCCCTTTTTGTTGAAGGTTTTGATGTGACGGCCTGTGGGGATGGCCAAGCCGCTCTTCAACTGATTGAACAACATCGCCAGGCCCCTTTCTCCCTGATCGTGCTCGATCTCATGCTTCCGGGAGTCAGTGGTCTGGACCTGTGTCGAAAAATGCGCGCCTCCGGCGATCAGACCCCCATCCTGGTGGTCAGCGCCAGGGACCATGAGACTGATCGAGTGCTGGGCCTGGAGGTGGGCGCAGACGATTACCTGGTCAAGCCTTTTGGCATGCGAGAGTTGGTTGCGCGAGCGAGGGCCTTGCTGAGACGAAGCACCACCCAAGCAGCTCCGACACAGGTGCTGAGCCATGGGAACCTGCGTCTGTATCCAGAAGAATGTCGCGTGACACGAGATGGAAAGGAGATCAACCTTTCCCCAAAGGAGTACCGACTGTTGGAACTCTTTATGCAGAACCCCAGACGAGTCTGGAGCAGAGATAAGCTCTTGGAGCACATCTGGGGTCACGACTATTTTGGTGACAGCAAAACAGTGGATGTTCACATCCGCTGGTTGAGAGAGAAGTTGGAGGAGAATCCATCAGAGCCGATCTTCCTGCAGACAGTTCGGGGCTTTGGCTATCGATTTGGTTAGTGAAGGATTTTGAATGCTGGAAACGCTAACCTTGCTTCTAACTTTCGCAGGAACATTAACTTTTGGAATCGCTATCGGACGATATGCTTATCTCAGGCAAGGAAAGCTCCGCTTTCAGCCGACGAGGGAACAGTTGTTGTCATGGATGGATCAAGCCCCAGTGGGCTGGATCATCCTGGATCAGCTCAACACTGTAAGCTTCCTGAATCTAAAGGCACAGCGACTGTTGGAGATTCCAACCTCTTATCGCTTTTCCTTATCTCTTGAAGACCTCAATGACCACAACGTTCTAATGGACCTTGTGGACAATGTGCGCGATCGCTCGAAACCCCAACGGGTGGAATGGGATTATGGGCAACAAGAGCTTGAAGCCTTCGCTTTTGATGGACAACAAGGCTCGGTTGCCATTCTTCTGCAGAGCCGACGTTCCTTGGAGGCCCAACTGGACCAACAGGAGAGATGGGTCAGTGATGTGGCCCACGAATTGAAAACTCCGCTCACAGCCCTTCTACTGGTGGGCGACAGCCTGGCAGGAAAGGTGACTGATCAAAACGCTGTCCTGGTTGAACGGTTATTGAAGGAATTGAGACGCATGCAGGATTTGGTTGGCGATCTTCTGGAGCTATCTCGTCTGGAGAACGTGTTGCCTGGAGAGGGGATTCAGAGTGAACCTGTGAATCTTCTCGCCCTACTAAAAGAAGTATGGAATGGCATCAAACCATTGGCTGATCAAAAGCATCTCTATTTAGACATCAACTTCGAAAGAGGGGAGGATGCAATTGAAGCAACGGTTTACGCCGACAAAAGAAGACTGCACAGAGCCCTTCTGAACCTTTTTGATAATGCGGTGCATTTTAGCCCTTGCGGCAGTGGGATACAGGTTGAAATGCAGGCGACTGCTGATTGGGTGCGTATCGGTATCCTCGATCAAGGGGTTGGGCTGAGCGAGGAGGATATGAAACACATGTTTGATCGTTTTTATCGGGGGGACAGTTCACGATATCGACAACATCGTGGCGGAAGCGGCTTGGGTCTCGCAATCGTGCAACAGATTGCCCTAGCCCATGGCGGCTGGGTGTTTGGAGAAAATGACAGCAGGGGGGGAGCACGCTTCGAGCTTCGACTACCTGTCAGGTCGATCCTGTGAATCATTTGCCGAATCCGCCTTGGACGCTTTTGGAAGGGGAGACTGCAGGATCCATAACCTCTGGCCCTCGAGCCAGAACAGACCAATCCGATCATTCGTTACAAGGAACTGGTGATGGCGGATCGGGAGCTCTTTGCCTTGTGCTCGTTGGAGAGTGAGGGAACGGATCTCAATCGATCGTTCCATCAAAGGGTGGGCCTCAGCCCAGAGCCTTTCATAGGATTCCTGCTGTGCCGCTGGCAATGCACTCACAGCCTTTGGGTGATCTTCCTGGCCGGTTGATGGTTGTTGACTTGTCATCAGAAACAGACGTAAAGCCTGTACGGCGTCAGTCAGATCCTGAGGAACATCCGGGGAAAATGGAGGCGTAGCCACAGCTCCGGTTCTGGGTGCACGTGGCGGTCTGGCCTTCAAGATCCCAGCCTTGAAAGCGGATCTTAGTTTTGATTTCTGTTTAGCTTCGGCAGGTTTCGCCGGCAGCGGGGCTGGCGGTGGTGGAAGGATGCTGGCTTTCGGCAAAGGCAGAAGATCCAGAGAGCTGAGCGGGGCCGGCTGACTGGAAAATTGAAGGAGCTCCGGTGTGTTGTCTCTGATTTTCAGACCGCCAGGCAAGGTCGGTTTGTTTCTCTGAAGCTTCAAATAGGACAGAAAGAGCCCATGACAGACCACAGCACTGATCAGAGCCAGAACCAGGGCAGAGTTTTGCTTCAGGACGGATGGAATGGTCTTCATGGCAACTGCAGTTGCAGAATCCAAACGCGACTCGGTGGGCTGGGCTGCAGACGGGTAAGCATGCGGTGGACGACCCCCCAGGGCACCTGGGCATCAGGGATCAACCTCACCACGACTCTCTTCTCCGATGTGGATCGGGCATGGGCCCTTTGCAGAAGCTTCGGAAGGTCTTGGGCAAGGATGGGCTGATTCCAGAGACGCAAGTCCCCTGTCCGACTGAGATGGATCGTCATGACATCACTCAAGGCTGGTTGGCGGGCGATGGTCTGGGAGCTGAGGGTGGTCCAGATCCCAAAAGCCACGAGAACAGCATTGAGCAGGCAGAGTCCTAGGGAATCTCGCATCCACGACCGATCACCTGGGCCAATGGGTTGGATCATGGGACTGGTCTGGGCCGGGGAATGGGTAGTTCGAGCACAACAGCATTTGGTGCCAATGATCGAAGCCATTGCAAGGAGGTGGTGACTCTTTGCATGGGAAGCGCATCCGATGGGAGGTAATGAACCAGGTGGGACTGACCCTGTTCCCTGACCAGAGCGACCAGGTCTGCCTTGGCATGGAAGGTACCGTTCACAAACCACTGTCCCGTAATGCTTTCCACAACCCAGAAACCAGGTTGGCGCAGTCCCAAACGGAGTGCTGGCGAAGGTGACGGCTTAGGGCTCACCATCCAAAGGGGGATGACGGCGACGCTTCCACACACCACAAGGACGACCATCAGCAAGGACTGAAAGGCGAGTGTCATGAACGTGCTGCTGGACCAGCAGGCTGGCGGTTCAAATCCCGTTGCCAACGGGATCGCTGCCATTGCCGCAGGCCGTTGTTGAGATGGAACATCACGGTGGCCAGAAGGCTGATGCAAAGGCCTAGAGCCGTGCTGACCAACACCTCACCAAAACCACCTAGGTGGCGTCCTGGAGGGAGAATCAGGTCCGGTCCCATGGTAGACAACAGATGGCTCAAGCCAAAAACCGTTCCGATCAGGCCCGTCAAGGGAGCGATGACGCTCACTGCCTCTAGGAAAGGCTGGGCAAAACGCATTTCAAGATCCCGTTCCTCCATCCAGCACAAGGGGGTGGCCCCTCCACGACCTAAGGACTCCAACCATTGATTTCGGATCAGTGTCCTGCGTTTCCACCAGAGAAACCAGAAACGCAAACGCTCAAACGTGACAGTGAGGACGGAAATCGAAAGGAAGATCAGCAACCAGCCGACAGGTCCGGCCAGGGCAGTTTTCACACTGATCGACTGAGGTTGCAAAGATTTTATGCAGCGACCGAAAAAGGGCATGTCGGCGGGCCACTTGACAATCCCAGGAGAGAGCATGCTGATTAGGGTGGTTTCAGCAGAGCGGCCCCCATGGGTGGGATCTTCAATGACAACAGCCTGACCATCGGTCATACGCCACTGGTGGAGCTTCACCGTGTATCTGACGGTTGCCAGGCAAAGATTCTGGCCAAAATCGAGGGGAGGAATCCGGCTTACTCAGTGAAATGCCGTATCGGGGCAGCCATGATTTGGCAGGCTGAAAAAGATGGCCTGCTCGGAGCGGGGAAAGAACTGATTGAGCCAACCAGTGGCAACACGGGCATTGCGCTTGCTTTTGTGGCCGCTTCAAGAGGAATCCCGCTGACCTTGACCATGCCAGAAACCATGAGCCTGGAGCGCCGAAAATTGCTCACAGCCTATGGAGCCCACCTGGTGCTGACGGAGGGGCGCCTGGGAATGGGAGGTGCGATTCACGCTGCCCGCGACATGGCTGAGTCGGAGCCTGATCGTTATGTGATGTTGCAGCAGTTTGTCAATCCCGCTAATCCCCAGATCCACCATGACACGACAGGTCCTGAAATCTGGAGAGATACCGAGGGTTGCGTGGATGCTTTTGTTGCAGGGGTCGGGACAGGCGGAACCATCAGCGGTGTGAGCCGATACATCAAGCAAACATTGGGGCAGCCCCTGGTAACCGTCGCCGTCGAACCTGCTTCCAGCCCTGTCATCAGGCAAACACTCGCTGGGATTCCTCTCCAGCCTGGGCCTCATAAAATCCAGGGGATTGGTGCAGGCTTTGTTCCAAAGAACTTGGATCTTTCTCTGGTGGATCGGGTGGAACAGGTGAGTGATGAGGAGGCCATCTCTATGGCGAGACGGCTGATCCGCGAAGAAGGTATTCTCGCGGGGATCTCCTGCGGTGCGGCAACAGCTGTAGCCGTTCGACTGGCGAAGCACGATGAATTCGCTGGCAAAACCATTGTCGTGGTTTTACCGGATACGGGGGAGAGATATCTCAGCTCCATCCTGTTCGAGGGACTCTTCAGCGAAAGCGGATTGGCTGTGGGTCGATAAGTCAGAGTCTTCCATGCCAGTCAACCGAGATCGGCTCTGAGTTGACTGGCTGAGAGAACCCGCCTACAGGGCCTCCACTCCGATGTCTCCCGTCCTGATGCGAATCGCATTTTCGACTGGGCTAACGAAAATCTTGCCATCTCCGATTTCACCAGTGCGAGCAGCCGTGCTGATCGCGGAGATCACAGAATCCAGCTTCTCATCGGGAACAATGACTATAATCTTAAGCTTTGGCAGAAAATCAACTTTAAATTCCGTGCCTCGGTAGCGCTCCACTTGCCCCTTCTGACGACCAAAACCTCTAGCGTCAGTAACAGTCATGCCAACGACATCGATAGCAACAAGGGCATCTTTGACCGCATCCAACTTTGAGGGACGGATCATGGCAGTGATCATTTTCATGGTGGTGATTGCGATTGGTTAATTAATCATTGGATCGTAGACTTCCTCGCCATGGGCGACAAAGTCTAGATCGCGTTCCTCTTCCTCAGATCTAAGTGGCAAGGGTGACGAAGCCGTAGCTGAACAACACCGGCATAAGGAGCGTGTCAGCTCCATCGGTAGGAATTTTGCTGAAAGCTGCCTGAGCGGAACCTGCCATCAGAGGGGCAAGACCTGCACCAGTGGCAAGCAAAGCAAAAGCCAACCGTCGGAGCTGGGTCTCGCGGAGTCCATCCGCAAATCGCTCCCGCAGACGGTCGAAGGTGTCCAGTGCGGAAGGTCCGCTGATGGACGTCTGGCTTCGTGTCATGAAAAAAGAGAACCGCTCAGGTCGACTCCTTCATCTCACAGTGACAACCCCACCCTCCTCTGTAACAGAAGAAACATTTTCTGACGAAAGGTCTGATCAGTCAGGAGCATGGATGGCGGATGGTGCGCCACTCCCCATTGGAGGTGCTGACCTCCACTCCAATGCCGATGGCCTCTTGGCTGGACGAATCCTGCAGGCGCCACCAACGAACGGCTTCAGCCCATGCACCCTCATGGCTCTCATAAAGGTCGTCCAATACGGGATGGGGATTGCCCTGAGCATCCACCAACCGGTAGACCCGAGGGGAGTGCAACAACGACTCCGAGGGGCCCGACAGACCCAGCAGCCGGGAGGGCAGCACCATCATGATCATTTGTCAAAATCCACAATGGAGGCAAAGACAGGACGGAAACTGTTACATCTGCAACACTCAGCGGAGGTAGGTGCGAATGTCAGGCCGACACCAGAAGACGAGCGCAGCTGCGTTGATCAACCAGGTTGCTGGGGCCGCAATCGCAAGGTGGGAGCGCCCAGGCTCCACCATCACCAACCGGACGATTCCGTATGGCAGACAGACGGCAAGGCTGAGGGAGAGGGCCACGATGGCCAGGATCTGACCCCAATGCCGCCATCGCAACAGGGCGATTGAGGCGATCAGACCTAGAACAGCCGTCGGCAAGACCCCTGCTGCAGCAATGGTGATATTGGCCGTTCGCCAGAACGGATCTGACAGGACGAATCGGAAAGTTAAAGGGAGGATGAGCAGATTGACCAGAAGTCCCAGCCAGGCCATGGGCCGATAACCCCTTGGGGGTTGAAGACTCAGCGCATCAGGCGTGGAGGTTGCGCTCTGGAGCTGCATGGTCATCCCGCGTCAGCGTCATTCGCCCCCATCCTCCTGCGCGAAGGGGCGGAGAGGGGCGTTGGCCTATAAGCCTGTAAGGAAGACACCTATAGGAGCTGACCTCAATGGGATTGGGCCCCCCAGCAACCTTTCCAGCTCTGCAGAGAGCGGTCCTGCAGACGCTGCAGGTGAATCTGGGCTACACCTGCAATCAGGCTTGCAGCCACTGCCATGTGGACGCCGGGCCATGGCGACGGGAACAGATGGATGGGGAGACCATTGCCTTGATCCCCGAGGTGCTCCGTGCCCAGCAGCTGCACACGCTTGATCTCACCGGAGGTGCACCGGAACTTCATCCCCAGTTCCGATCTCTTGTGCAGAAGGCGCGAAGCATGGGCATAGAGGTGATCGACCGTTGCAATCTGACCATCCTGTTGGAGGAGGGACAGCAAGACCTGGCACCCTTTCTGGCCACCCAGGGGGTCATCATCCTCGCCTCACTTCCGTGTTACGAGGCGGAAAACGTTGATCGCCAGAGGGGCAACGGGGTGTTTGCCAAAAGTCTGGAGGGGCTGAGGCGACTCAACCAGGAGGGGTATGGAAGGGAGGGATCCGGCTTGGAGCTTCACCTGGTGTTCAATCCGCTCGGACCCACCATGCCTCCAGCTCAACAAGGTTTGCAGAAGGCCTACAAGGCGGAACTGGCTAAGCAAGGTGTGGTGTTCAACGAGCTCAAGGTGATGAGCAATATGCCGATTCAGCGGTTTGCAGACCAGCTCGCACGCGACGGATCCCTGGAGGCCTACAAGGAGCTTCTCCGAAATCATCATGTAGCGGAAAACCTGGAGCATGTGATGTGCCGCACCATGATCAGTGTGGATTGGCAAGGGAGGCTGTACGACTGTGATTTCAACCAGATGTTGGGGCTGGCTTCCCCCCTTGGTGGGCATCTGAGAGATCTGATTGGAGCAGACGTCACCACTGCACCGATCCGAGTGGCAGACCATTGCTTTGGGTGCACGGCGGGGAATGGCTCCAGCTGTGGGGGGGCACTACGGGTGACCCCCTAGAGGGTCAGCCAAGAGCAGAGGGTTGGCCAACCTGCATGGAGGGTTGCTCGAAGATTCGGCAGCCAATCTGGAGGGTTCCCTCATCGAGCAGCCGGCCGATTCTGAGTGCCATGGCCTCCTCCTCCCTGGTAAAGGCGGCCTGCTGGGTGGTGATCCAGTCGATTTCCTGCTGGGTGATGATCCCGGTGGACAGGGATTCCAGATAGACCTCCCCCAGGTTCATGGCTTACTGATGCAAACCTCTTGATGGTATGGGCTGCCCATGGCGAGGCAAGGAGGGCTTCCGAAACCGACACGGCCTGCATCGTCCATCCGCGAAAGCGCGCTGAATCTTTCGATTCTGTTAAGATTCTAGAGTTGCCAGAACGCGGTGTACGAGAACCACCCTGTCTTCCAGTCCCTGGAGGCCCAGCTGCAGGCCCTTCGTGATCAATACAGAGCCCAGCCCAGTGAACAGAGCCGTTATGCCCTTGTTCGGCATGAGCAGCTCCTGGCCGAATGGGCTCCCCTAGCCTTCAGTGGAATGAAGAATCAAATGTGACTATTTGTTCTGAGGCTTTGCGAGGCCCAAGGTCGTCGCCTTAGAACATTTCATACCGACGACGTTGACCCCCCGTCGGACCAGAGCGCCATACCCTGGCAGCTCCGGAAAAGCCCTCACAAGCCCATGTGAGGGCTTTTCTGTGTCGACTCACCACAATTCCAATCTTGGGGGATCCAGATCCAACCGCCAAAGCTGACGCCGGAAGCGGAGAAACTCCTGGCCCACGATGGCCTCCACGCCAAGCATGGCAAAAACCGGATTCGTAGTGAGAATGGCCTCGTGGACCTGAATCGCTGGGCCCTGCGGACCCATGCCGATGCCCATCAGCCGTTGCCGCCAAACCTGTTGCTGCCCGCAAACCCCGACCAGACTGGCAGCCTGGCGGGCCCCCAAGGGACGGAGAAGACTCGCGGCTTCCGGGGTCAGAAACAGGCCTTCCGCACCGGTGTCGATCAGGGCGTCAAAGGGGGTGACAGTGCCATCGGGACCAGATACAGCCCAGATGCCACCGAGAGGAACATCCCGTTGCCAAAGCAGGGGAATCACCTGTGGCCGAGGGGTCATCCGCCGACCCCATCGCAGGGCAGGGCCACCGAAGAACACGCTCCCGTTGAGAGGGTCAACCCCGAAGGGCATCTGTCGGAGTGTGGCGGCACCCAGAACCCCATCGATCCCCGGGGGCAGGGCCACAACAGGAAGAACGAAACCCTCAACCCCCTCGAGGCGAAAGGATCGATGGGAGTTGTTTGCTGCCCCTAAACGGAGCGCAGGAAGACGGGTTTTTGCGAGGCCGAGTTGGGGACAGCTCTCCCCCCCTCCAGCCAGGGAAAATCGGTCTGGGGTGAGGGGTCGGCTCTCCAGTCCTAGGCGCCTCACGAGGGCGGGAGTGACCATGGCTGAGGCCGCCCCCGTGTCCAGAAGCAGACGCACCGGCCCGCGGTCGGAACGGAACGTCAGCACGGGGGTATCCCCGCCTTCCGCTCGCTCCAGGGGTACATGAACCCCGCCCGTCACTCGGCCCGCGGGGAGCGGCTCGCCCTTCTCCTGAATCAGGGCGCGTGTCCCGGCCGTAGGGCCAGCCAGGAGTTGGCTGCAAGGCAACGTGCTGGCCAACAGAAGCCAGCACACCCTCAGCGCAAGGACATGCAAAAGACGCACTGTCATCGGGGCATAGATCCGGGGATCACTGCAGGAAGGTCCACCACAGGGGAACAGTCAGCATGGCGGCCAACGTGCTGGAGATCACCAGCGCAGAGGCCGCCGGCCCCGATTCCTGACGGGCCTCGGCCATCAGGAGAACGGAGAGAGCCGTCGGGGCGGCTCCTTGCAACACAAGCGCTTGACGATCCAGGACGGGTATGGCCAGTGCTGTGCCAAGCAACCCAACCAGAGCAGGACTCAGAAGAAGCTTGAAGACCAGTGCATAGGGCAGACCGGGAGGAACGAGGATGGAGCGCTGACGCAGGCTCAGGCCAAGACGCATCCCCAACACACCAAGGGCGATCACCAGCACCACCCGCCCGGGCCACCAAAGCACTCCAGCCCATGCGCTCGTCCAGGGGGACAGGTGGATCAGAAGGAAGAGAAGCAGCCCTTGCAAAGCCGGACTGGCCAACAGGGTGCTCAAATGCCTGGTCTGGCCGCCCTGAGCACCCTGCAACAGCAAAGGCCCAGCAGACCAGGTGATGAATGTTCCTACAACGTCATAGACCACAGCGGTGGCCATGGCTGGTGGGGGGAGCAGGGCCAGCGCAACAGGCAGCCCCCAGTAGCCAGTGTTGCCAACCGCCGCACCAAGGATCAAGACGGGATCCTTGAACCGATGACGCACAGGAGCAAGACCCAGCAGAACCCCCAAACTCAGCAAAGGCACCACAACAGCCACGAGGGCCACCTTCAGAAGGCTGAAAGACAGGCTGGAGCGCAACAGAAGAGCCGCCACGCTCAAGGGCACGCCCCAACGCACCAGGGGCGGGGCCAGCCAACCCGGCAAGACGGGCCATCTCCAGCCGAGCACCATCCCAGCCAGGAGACAGGGGAGCACATCCAAAAGGAGTGACCCCATCCCTTTAGCTCTCGGTGCATCCAGAGTGGCGGTAGCACTGCAGAAGTGGACTCGAGGCAGCGGACTTGTTTACACCGGGGTGGAACACCTGCCGTTGGGACTGACCATGTTTATCCATCATGCTTGAGGCGCGGGAGGCGGGCGTCAGCCCCGGCAGGTGTGGGACGGCTGGATCAGCAGCAGAATTGGACAGGAGATGGGGCGTTGTGGTGATAGGGAAAGCTCCTCCGTGTTTTGGCGATCTACGGCCAGGAATTCAGGAAGGGGAAGTGCTGACAATAGGGGGGGTTTTGTGCGTGTCGCCACTTTTAGACTGGATTGTTTCGCTAGCTATACGTCATCTTTTCCGGTCTGGCCCAGATGCTTACACCGAGCACTCGCCTCAGGCTTCAGAACATCATCGAAAGAATTGCCAAATCCGAAACAGTCAGCCTCAAAGAACGCATCTACGTGCAGAAGTTTGCAGACAGGGATCCATCGGTATGGAGCTGGTTGAAACAGGCTCAGCGGCAACGACTCGAAGGGCTCCCCAAACCAGGCCTGGATCGGTTTCTTTCAGATATGAATCTTGGTGAAGTTGGACCCAAAGGCGCATTTGATCCTAAAAATGATGACCTGGGTGAATGGTTCTCAGGCGCTCCACCATGGCTCAGGCGAAGCTGATGGGTAAAATCGCCTAAAGCAGGGAACCGTCGCAGATGAGACTGAATCCTCCTGGAAAATCCGTCTTGATGGTGATTGGTCAGATGCACAGGCCGTGAACACCCGTACCCCAATCCTCTGCAGTTATCGCAACTGCACTGATCAAATAGTCATTCTCCGTGCCCGAGGCCTTTCAAGCTATTACCTCGAACGGGTGGTTTTTCCCTTTGAAGTCATGGCCTTTCATTGCCCTAGGGAATGCGAAGTAGAGGTAATCATGCGAACCCCTGGCGGGTTGGAAGAACGGGAATGGGTGACGGCGGAGGAACTGAGCTCCGGAGAACAGAGCGGGAGTATCGAGCGGATGGACGAGCAGCTCACTGGCCTGAGGTGCTGAGCCAACATAATCCCATTTTTAAGGGCCTGAGTTCTGGAACCATGGCCCTTCCCAGCGGTCAAGATCAGCGTTCTCTGGAGCGAGAGAGTCGCAAAGCGGGCAGTCACGTGCAATGAAACATCCTTCTAGGCGAATGGAAACTGCTAGATATCTGGGGGAGAACAAATCGTGAGCCTTCATCCCTCAGCAGAGAGATTTTGCGAGCCTTGAGGGCCGCTCTCCAAAACAGTGCCTCAGGCCATCAGGATCTGAACTCATCAATTCCGTTGAACTGCTGGGAATCAAGATCGGCTTCCGGGGTCCTGGACGACTGGTACGGTTGACCGCCTTGCTCTGCTTCCGCTTTCATCGACTTAAAGTTCAGGTGGCTGGCAGGACTGTCTTCTCCATCCCGCTGCCACAGCCGACCACACCGTGAGAGGAACCCTTCTTCGCGCTGATCAACAGCAAGGAAACAGAAACCAGACTCGCCTGGATAGCCGCACGGGGGCGGGAGGCGGGCTGGCACTATGGGTCGATAAAGATGCCATCATGGCTTAGCTGAAAGAAATGGGAAGAAGACATCAGCTCAGTGCCAGCTATGAGTTGAATTACGCCCGTAACTTACGCAATTTATGGGACATACCACCACAGCGACTTAACATCTATTGCCAACCCTTCCAGCTCCCAGAGGGATACATAAAAGTTTCCTCCCAGGCCAGCTGCCTCGGGCCTGACTGGATTGGAATGGAACGTTACTTATCTGTGATCGAGGAGACTATCCCTTTTCGAATTCTCAAAACCAAAGAAAAAGCATCCCTGATCTGGAAATACTTGAGAGGCCCCCTAGGGGCCGTAGACGAAAGTGTGGTTGTCCTAATAGATTATCTCAATACCAGGCCAAACTTCTTTCACTGGTTTCTTGATGCCTTACCACGAATCCTGGCGGCTGAAGCATATGGCAGGATTGCAGGAGAGTCTTTCAAGATTGTCGTACCCAAGGGCCTGACTCTTTGGCAAAAAGATGCCCTGGCCTTTCTTGGTGTTCCTTGTGAGGAACTCATCTATATCCCCCCCCCAGCCCATGAGAGCATGGGGTGGAGTTTTGAGAAACTACTCACAAGTTTTTCCCATCGCCACATCCGTTACAGCAGCACCGGTCATTTCGATGCGTTGAACCCAGACGCCATCTCTGCACTCTCGGAGAGATTGATTAAAGGAGCGGAGAGAGGTTTGAGAAAGGAAGAATTCAGCAAACGAATATACGTTTCCCGAGGGGGGGCAACGCTCAGGCAAGTCTCGAATGAGGAAGCCATCATGACCTATCTTTCCCGCTATGGGTTTGAGCTCCTTCATCTGGACAGGATGAGCTTGCAGCAGCAGATCCAACGATTCCGCCAGGCCTCCCATGTGATCTCAGCCCATGGGGGAGCCCTGACAAACCTGATGTACCTCGATCCCGGCTGTCAGGTGTTGGAAATTTTTCAAGAGGGGCATGGCGTTCGACCCGATTTCTTTCAACTGGTGGCCTTGCGAGATGGCCTTTATAGTTTTGCAGTTGTTCCCAGCATTAATGCAAAGAATGATATTGAAATCCCTATCGCCATTCTGAGCAGGTTCCTGGAAGCTAGTCTATAAGCAGATCCCAATCAGATTTGTCCGAAAGGCCCATCAGAAATCGCCAACCCAACGGCTCGAACATTCAAGTTTCTGATCAACCGTCGCTGCGTCTGGCCATTATTGGTGCTGGGGTTGCCGGTTGCAGCCTGGCCGCTGCATTGTGCCGGCACGGATGGGACGGGGCATCCATCGGCCTTTGGGAAGCGGGCAGGGGGCCCGGAGGACGATCGGCAACGAGACGCTCCAGAGAGGATCCAAACCTGAGGATCAACCATGGAGCCAGCCTGTTCAACATCAGCTCCTCTCCCCCTCCAGAGGTGCTCACCCCCCTTCTGCAGCAGGGATGGGTGGAACCATGGACGGGCGAGATCGCCGCGATCAACGATGCCGCAGAGCTTCTCCCCCATACAGGGCAGGATCCCCTGCTGCAGGGTCGGTGTTTCCAGGGCAGACCTGGCATGGAGCAGATCTGTGAAGGGCTGCTCCATCAGGCTCAAGGCCAGCTGACCACCCGCTACAACGCTTTGATTCGCAGCCTTGAGCGCCATAGGGATCGCTGGCTGCTGAAAAATACGGAGGGGACCGTGCTTGCCGAGAGCGAAGCCCTGGTTCTGACAGGGACACTCCTCGCCCATCCCCGCAGTCGATTGACCTTTGGCTGGCCTACACCCCCCTTGCAGGAACTGGCGGAGCGGGTCCAGAACCCTGCCCTGAACCATGCGCTGGCCTCCATTGCCGCCCTACGGTTTGAGGCACGCAGCTCCCTCCTGCTACGGGTTTCCCCTCATCAGGCGGCCGGATGGCTCGCCCTCCCCTTTCGCCTCCTGGCCTTTGAACCCACCGCCCAACAGCGGTGGGGCCTGTGGAGGATCTCCATCCAGCCACAGCAAGATGGGTCCTGCGCGGTTGTTGCGCACTCCAACGCGATTTTCGCCGCAGAAAACATCGGCATCTACGGATCCCGATCCGCCATGGCGCGCCAGCTGGGCCTCACCGCAACGGCGGAGCAGGAACAGGCCGTGATGGAGGCTCTGGAGACATCCCTGCTGGACGTCCTCGGCCCATGGTTGTCCCCCCAGACTCTGGAGCGGAGCGAACGGCAATTGATGCGATGGGGGGCAGCCTTTCCCTTGCAGCCCGCACTCCTGGAAGACCTCTGCTGGAATGATGAGCTACAGATTGGATTCTGCGGGGATTTCATGGCGGGCCAGGGATTCGGCCGGGTGGAGGGGGCCATGCAAAGTGCTGAACAGCTGGCCCGCAGGTTGGCGGGATAGGCGGTGCTAGATCTCAAATGACAAGCACAGGCTGCCCAGCGTTGTTGGCCTGGTCTGCCCCCTCCACTCCAACTGTCCCCTGCGGTGAGGGGATCTGGGCCACCATCTTCTCCAGCCAATCCATGAGCTCTTCCACCTGTTTGTCTGCAGGAAGGGCACCAAGGCCCCGGGCCACGATCTTCGCTGCACCGGAGGTGCCGCCCTGGTAAACCAACCGGCCATGGAGATGGGTGGGGAGCCCCTGGCGCAGCAAACGGAAGGCCGGTTCCTCCATGGGAGTTTCGAGCAGGATGTTGGGTTTTTCCGGCTTGATCCGTGAAATACCACAACGCCTGGCCAGCAGTTTGAGCTCCAGCAACCGGAGCAGGCTCTGCACGGGTTGAGGAATGGGCCCGAAACGGTCCGTCCAGCCCGCCGCCAGTTCCAGCAGGGCCGCCTTGCTCTCACACTGGGCCGCTGCCCGGTAGGCCGCCACCTTCTCGTCGTTGTCACTGATCCACTCGGCTGGGATGAACGCTGTCAGCGGAAGATCCACCTGGGTGTCATCAACACTCGGGATGTCCTGACCCTGCAGCTCTGCCAGACACTCCTGGAGCATGTCCATGTACAGATCAAAGCCGATGGTTTCCATCTGGCCGCTCTGCTCCACCCCCAACAAATTGCCCACGCCACGAATTTCCATGTCGCGCATGGCCAACTGGTAGCCCGACCCGAGCTGGGCAAACTCCTGGATGGCCCGGAGTCGCTGGCGAGCGCCTTCGCTGAGTGAGGCCTCGCCTGGATAGAACAGCCAGGCGTGAGCCTGGATCCCACTGCGGCCGACACGGCCACGCAGCTGGTACAGCTGGGCCAGGCCAAATTTCTGAGCATCCTCCACCAGAATGGTGTTCACCCTGGGAATATCCAGCCCGCTCTCAATGATGGTGGTGCAGAGCATCACATCGGCTTCGCCACTGTTGAAAGCCACCATGGCACTCTCCAGCTCCCCCTCAGGCATCTGGCCGTGGGCTGTGATCAATCGCATGCCCGGCAACATGGAACGCAGGCGTTCCGCACCTTCCTCAATGCCCTCCACCCTTGGCACCACATAAAATACCTGCCCGCCCCGATCGAGCTCCTGGCGAACGGCACTACGAACGGCTTCCTCATCAAAAGCCGAAAGATGGGTTCGAATGGGTCGGCGAAGGGGCGGGGGAGTGGTGATCAGGCTCATCTCCCGAACACCGGACAGACTCATGTACAACGTGCGGGGAATCGGAGTAGCACTGAGGGTGAGCACATCCACATCCTTTCGCAGAGATTTGATCTTTTCCTTCTGCTGCACACCGAACCGCTGCTCCTCATCCACCACAAGCAGGCCCAGGTCCTTGAAGGTGGTGTTTTTTCCAAGCAGCTGGTGTGTGCCCACCACCACATCCACCTGGCCTGAGGCCAGTCCATTCTGAATGGCCTTCCGTTCATTGGTGGTGCGAAATCGATTGAGCAGAGCCACCTTCAGGGGATACGGGGCATAGCGCTCCGTGAGGGTGCGCCAATGCTGCTGAGCCAAAACGGTAGTAGGCGCCAGCATGGCCACCTGCTTTCCAGCGGTGACGGCCTTGAAGATCGCCCGGATGGCCACCTCGGTCTTTCCGAAACCCACATCCCCGCAGACCAGTCGGTCCATGGGCTGAGGTCGCTCCATGTCGCGCTTGACATCGGCAATGGCCTTGAGTTGATCGGGGGTGGGGTCGTATGGGAAAGAATCCTCCAGCTCTCCTTGCCAGGGGCCATCGGGAGGAAAAGCGAAACCCTGGATCTTGTGGCGCTCCGCATAGAGCTTGACGAGGTCCATCGCCACTTTGCGGATCGCTTTGGCGGCCCGCTCCTTGGTGCGCTGCCAGGCCGTGCCACCCATGCGGTTCAGATCGGGAACCCCTTCGCCCGTCGCCCGGAAACGCCCCAGGCTCCCCAATTGATCGGCCGCCACCCGCAGCAAGCCATCCGCATATTGCACAACCAAGTAGTCACGAGCCTCCCCGGCCATCACCAATTTCTCAAGCTTGAGAAAACGACCGACGCCGTGGTTGCGATGGACCACGTAATCGCCTGGCACCATCCGGTTGGGATCCACCGTTCGGCTGGCGGCCCGCCGGCGCCGACGCACAAAGCCTGTTGCCGCCAGGCTGTGCTGGCCAAAGAATTCCCGGTCTGTGAGCAGCACCTGCTTCCAGGCGGGCAGCTGAACCCCTTCCAGCTCAGCCATTCCCCGGGTTTTCAGGGCAACAGGCGTGTTCTGAGCCAGGAGGCGCTCAATGGCTGGAATATCGCCGGGATTGGGGACGAAGCGGCAGATGCAGTCGTGCTCTTCCAGGAGGGCAACGGCACGGGTGGGCTGGGCCGAAAGCAACCACACCTGTTGCTGATCCTTGAGATAACCCCGCACGGTTTCGGCCAGCCTGCCGAATGCATTGGGATGGGCCGGAACGGGCCGGGCCGCCAGATCAAAACCATTGATTGCATTATCCCTCTGGAGCAGCTCAGCGAGATCCAGGCCAAGAAAGGCCTCCACACCCGCGAGCGCCTCCGCGGGAGGGCGATGGAGCTGGGAGGGCAGGGAAGGGCTCGGAACATCGGACTTCCATTCCGCCCAAACCTCCTGCTGATGGTCGGCAGCATGATCGAACCACTGCTGGCCATGGGCCAGGCATTGACGTCGCTCATCGACGGCGATGAGGGTATTGGGGGCGAGGTATTCGAGCAAACTGGCGGGTTCGCTCCACACCACACCCAGCAGGCGTCGCATGCCTTCCGGGGTCCCACCTTCCACCAGGGTGGCGACGCCGTGATCACCCAGCAGATTCTCCAGCCCTGCAGGGGCGCTGTCTCGCAGAGCATCGGCCACCAGGATGCTGAAGCTGGTAGGCGTCAACAACACCTGCTCAATACCATCCAGAGAGCGCTGCGTTGCAGGATCAAATTCACGGAGTTTCTCTAATTCATCACCGAAGAATTCCAGACGCACTGGCAGTTCCGCGCTGACAGGAAAGACATCCAGGATGTCACCGCGTCGACTCCAGGTTCCTTCCTGTTCAATCGCGGTCACCCGCTCATAGCCCAGGCGCGTCAGGGTGAGGGCTAGGGTCTCGAGGCTCACCGCTTCCCCCTTTCTCAGGGTGCAAAACCGGGCTGCGAGCACCTCCCGAGGGGGGAGGTGGGGCTGAAGGGCCCGTTCCGTGGCCACAACCGCCAGGGGAGTGCCCTGCAGGAGCTCGCTGAGCACCTGCATCTGCCCCCAGATGATCTCCGTGGTGGGATCAAAGGGCTCATAGGGTGAGCCCTCACTGGTGGGGTAGAGCTGGCTACTCCAACCCATGATCTCAAGCAGGGAAGCCCACCGGCCCGCCTCCTCCAGGGTGGGGACAATCACCAGAAGAGGCCCTCCAGCCCGCCGGGCCAGTGCACTCGTCACGAGAGATCGGGCCCCCCTACCCCCACCCCTGATCAGGAGACGATCGGAACGTCGGGCACGCTCCAGAACCTCTGCGGTGAGGGTTGCCTCCTTGAGCTGTTGCACCAGGGCAGAGAGAGGCATGGAATTCACCACCACGTTCCCCGATCTTCGCAAGTCTTCTGCAGAGCCGGGCAGGACACCACGACCATGGGCATGGTAGATTCCAGAAAAAATATGATTTGCGGTGGGTCTTTACCAATGTCCGGTATGCGACTGTCTACCAGTTCGCTACAATGAAAAGGGGAAATCAAAACCGATTTGCATTCGCTGCAATCGTCAACTTGCTCGTATTTCCGAGGTAAAGAAGGGCTACCTCTGGGCCATCGGATTAGCCAGCGCAGGAATGACCTTGATCACAATACCAGATCTTATTAATCATTTCACACTTGATATCCAGCAAGCCAGAATTGTTAAAAGCATTCAAGGCAGCCTTCCACCCGTTGCGTCACAATCAAGGACTACAGTGAATGTCAATACCGAAGATCTGTTGTCCCAACTGCAAGAGGCAGATCTTCAGTGGCGCCCAGAGGAGCAAGTTCTGGCGGATGGAACAACTCGTTATCTCTACAAACGCCGACAAGGGGAGCCAGACCTCAGCGTGGCTGAGTTAGAGCGTTTGCTGCAATCCCCTCCCACCTTTGAGCAGGAGCGAAAAGAGATCGCTGAACTTCTGCAAGCCCTTAAGCTTGCCGGAGCGAAGGTTGTCCTTGCTCCAACTCTAAAGGAAGGAGCCGCAGCGGAGTGGGATCACCAGGCCACTACCCTAAGGATTCAGCCCAGGATCATCCAGAAAGGTTCCGTTGATTTCCTGAGGGTCCTCAGCCATGAAGTCATTCATGTGGCCCAAAGCTGCAAGGCCGGTTCCCTGAGTTCCAAGCCCGAAGCTCTGGGCATCGAGGTTAACAAGCAACCTGACATCCTCTCCAAACTCAACGACCCTGTTTACTCGAAGGCATCACAGTGGGAACAGCTTCTTGAGAAGGAAGCCTTCGCCGCTCAAAACTATTCCTCGATTGCCAGATATCACCTGGAGAGGCAGTGCAAAGCTGCTTATTGATTGATGTGGCGAATCAGATCGACGCATTTGCTGGAATATCCCCACTCATTGTCATACCAAGCCACAAGTTTCATGAACTTATCTGTGAGGGCAATCCCAGCTCCCGCATCAAAGATCGAGGTGCATGTCTCCCCCAGAAAATCCGTGGAAACCACCTCATCTTCCGTATAGCCAAGAATGCCTGAGAGTTCACCTTGCGAGGCTGCCTTCATGGCGGCTTTTACTTCTTCATAGGTGGCTCCACGCTCCAGGTTGACCGTCAGGTCGACAACGGAGACATTGGGAGTGGGAACTCTGAAGGCCATCCCGGTGAGTTTTCCGTTCAGCGCAGGGATGACTCTGCCGACAGCCTTCGCCGCACCTGTGCTTGAGGGAATGATGTTCTGAGATGCTCCTCGGCCCCCACGCCAATCCTTGACCGATGGTCCATCAACGGTTTTCTGTGTGGCCGTGGTGGCATGAACGGTGGTCATCAAGCCATTGGCAATGCCAAAAGTTTCATGAATCACCTTGGCCATGGGAGCCAGACAATTCGTGGTGCAGGACGCATTGGAAACGATGTCCTGACCTGCATAGGTGCGATGGTTGACACCCATAACGAACATGGGCGTTTCATCCTTGGAGGGCGCGGAAAGAACCACCTTTTTTGCCCCCGCTGTAATATGCTTGCGGGCCAGTTGATCTGTCAGAAAGAAGCCAGTGGATTCCAGAACGGTATGAACACCAGCGTGATCCCATTGGAGGTTCTCGGGGTCACGCCCGGCTGTGATCCGTATTTTCCGCCCATTCACCACAAGAGAACCATCCTCCACATCCACTTCCCCATTGAACCGGCCATGGGTGGAGTCGTAACGGAGCATATAAGCAATGTAGTCGACATCAATCAGATCATTGATTGCCACCACCTGCACATCGGTGGATTCACAGGCACGGCGAAACACCAACCTTCCGATGCGGCCAAAGCCGTTGATGCCGATTGGGATGGCCATGGTGCCGAGAGTGAATGCAACAACGTTTGAGTTTACGCAAGGGCCTGGCCATCAACTGGGCAGCACGGGGCCCAGCAGCTCCCCTTCCAGGAGCAAATTGAACGCCAACAATTGCTCATCGCTCAGATGCTTCCGGCTGGAAGCTGAGAAGTGTTGTTCCAGGGCCCGGCGAGCTTGATCCGTAGACCATCCCAGCCGTTGCATGAGCCCATCGCACTGAGACAGGAGTTCGGATCGTCTCATGGGTAACGGGGCACTGGCAGGCTCGGCTCCGGGGCTCAAGGCCTCCAGCGCCCGTCGAAAGAGGAGCAGATCTCCATACCGGGTGAGCCTGCTGCGATTCGGATGGCCAAACAGGCGCTGCAGAACCACCCGCTCCTCCTCCTTCCCCCAGCCCAGCTGGCGTAGGAGCAGATCAAGCTGGGCAAGATCCGAACTCCAGTCCTCCGGATCCTCTGGCGCGCTCTGGGGCTCCTCCCCGGATCGAGGGGGGGAAGGGGATGGAGGCACTGGGGGCAGAGGAGCTGGAGGGTTGGCCCTTGGAGGCCCTGGCTGGCGAGGCTCAAGATGATGGTGCAGGCGGCCTCGCGCCCGATCTTCTGCCTCCTCTGCACTGGCTGCCTCGCCTAAGGCCGAACCCACCAGGCGATCTCCTTCAAAGGCCTCAACGAGCACCACACGCTGACTGGGATCCGCATGAACAAGGCGAACCCGGAAATCCATGGGGCCTGCAGATGGAAAAGAATCCCCTTTTTAGGATGGGTGGATATGGTCTGCCGCCCTGTTGCACCATGCAGGTGGAATTTCGCTTGGCTGGCTCCCAAAGCATCATCGCCCGGGTAGAGGTGCCGGAATGGCAATCCATCCCCCATCCTGGTCTTTGGCTGGATTGGGGCTTTGGCACATTTCTGGTGTTGTTGCGTCGGCACCGTTACACCTTTCGCGCGGGCCGTTACCAGCTTGCATCGATCGCTCTCGAGGTGAAAGCACAGGAGAAACCGACCGATTCTCAATGGTGGAAGGGCCAATGGGTGATTGGTGATCCGGACTGTGTTTTCAATGCGCACAGCCCCCTGCTGCGCTGCGCAGTGCTGCCCCAGGGACCATGCAGCAACTGCGCCCATTTCAAGAAACGGACCCACTAGCCAAAAACAGGGAGTCGACGAATTGGATTTGAGCATGGGTACTCAATTCACCTAAAATGTTTGATTTGCTACCACAACCGTTCTCCTCGAAGCGTTTGCGTGGGAAAAAGCAGCTGCCTTGCCCTCATGACCCCCAACGCCTTGGCTGCTCCCGTCGTCCCCGGAACACCCTTGCGTCCACAAGACCCCATGACAGGACCCCTTGATGCACCGAGCGCATTCGCGGCCATTGCCCTGGCCGCTGTCTCCTGGGATGGGGTGCTGAGCATGGCGGGATCAAGGGCCCTTCGCCACGCCCTGGATTACCGCCATCCCTACTGTGACTACGGTGATGCAGGGATGGTGCAGCTGATGGACCGCCTGTTGCGCGACATGCGCCAGAAAGGGGCCCAGCACTTGATGGTGGAGTCTGCGGAGGCGCTCAATTCTCGCCAAAGGGCCACGGCCTATGCGGTGGCCGCCGAGATCATGCGATCCGATGGCCCCCTGGCTGAAGATGAGAAAAACATCCTCAACAACCTTGCCACCACCCTGGAGCTCCCAGAGGAGGACACCCAGAGGGTGCTCTCCGTGATGGATGTGTTGCACGCCGACGTGATCAGCGGCTGAATGCCAACGGAGACGAGTCAAACGGGCTTGCCAGCTTCATGGTGCGCGATGATCGGGCATCGCAGCCCCTTGAACCATGACCACTGGCAACCCCAGCGTTTTCCTGGACATCAGCATCGGCGGAAAACCTGCAGGCCGCTTGGTTTTTGAATTGTTTGCCGATTCTGTACCAACAACTGCTGAAAATTTCCGTGCCCTCTGTACTGGCGAAAAGGGAATCGGCGGCAGCGGCAAGCCACTGACCTACAAGGGCTCTTCCTTCCACCGCATCATCCCGGACTTCATGTGCCAGGGAGGAGATTTCACAGCTGGAAATGGCACGGGAGGCGAATCGATCTATGGCATGAAGTTTGCGGATGAGAACTTCAAACTCAAGCACGACCAACCGGGCTTGCTCAGCATGGCCAATGCCGGCCCCAACACTAATGGGTCCCAGTTTTTCATTACCACCACCCTGACCCCCTGGCTGGATGGCAAACATGTGGTTTTTGGGGCGCTGCGCGAAGGCCAGGAGGTGTTGCAGGCCATGGAAGCCTGCGGCACGAACAGCGGAAGGCCCACCGCTGCTGTAGCCATCACCGATTGCGGCGAGCTCTGAACGCGCATCATCCACCACGGGCAGGAGGTGAGGCCGTTCCAGCCCTTGGTCTTGAGGGCTTCGATCCTGCGGATCATGGAGGTCACGACATGGGCCAGGCTCCCGGGGGAGGCGTTTCTCCTCCGGCCGTTTCCAGGGTTCGGTGCCCGATGGAACTGGAATCCTGAAGGTTGTAACGCAGTCGATCGGAAAGATCTTCCCCAATCAGGGTGAGGGAGGCGTACACCAGCACCAGAGCGAGAAGTTGGTCCCAGGCAAACGCCGTGAGACTCTCCATTAGCTGCGTGCCAAGCCCTGTAGATCCCACCAGGCCCACTACAACGGTTTCGCGGAGCATCACATCCGTCCTGTAAGCCCCATAGGCCAGATAGGACCGTGCCACTGTGCTGAAGGAGCCATAGAGGAGCGCCAGGCGTGAGCCTGTTCCCATTCCTTCGAGTGCCTCCCGGGCTCCTGGCGGTGCCTCCTCGACGGCTTCCAGCAACAGACGCCCGAGGATGCCGGAATTATGGAAACCAATGGCCATGGCTGCCGTCAGCAGGCCGGGTTGGAGCACAAACAACAGCAACATGGCCGATAGCGGAGGGGGCCAGAGTCGGCCAAGGGCCCAACCAAACCGCAACAGGGCCCGGGCAGCCGGACAGGGAGCCACCAGGAGCAGGGCGAGGGGCGCTAGACCGATGGCCAGCGTCGCCGCCAGAAAGGTGAGCAGGAGGGTGTTCGCCACGAGGCTGATCCAGGGAAGGGCCAACACCTGCGCCCAATCGGGAGGGCCAACAGGTGGCAGGGGCTGGCCCCGGAGGAGATCGCTCCAGCGCACATCCAGCGCGCTCGCCAGCAGCCAGCACAGGGGAAGCAGAACGATCAGACCAACGAGCAGTTCCCTCCCCGCCGACTCCAGCCGGCGCCCGCCACTGACAGGCGCGGGCTGGGAGAGGCCCAATCGCCTGGGGGCCAACCAACGGCGACGCAGGGCCGCAAGGCCCCCCTCCAGGAAGAGCATGGCAAGAAAGAGCAACCAGAGGCCTGTCCACAACTCCCGAAACTCCAGCGACTGAAGTGTGAGCCGAAGCTCGGTGCCCAGACCACCCAACCCGAAGACCCCCAGGAGAGTGGCGCTCCGCAGGGCACATTCCAGCCGATAGCCGCCGTAACTCATCAGACCAGGCAACAGGGGGGGGCCGAGGGCCGTGAGCAGGGCCGTTGGAGCGGGCGCCCCTCCACAGCGCAGGGCCTCTAAACGGGAGATCTCCAGACCATCCAAAAGATCCCCCACCACCCTGGCCACCAGGGCGCTGTAAGGGATGGCGATGGCCGCCACCGCCACCACTGGCCGCAATCCCAGCAGCTGGAGCAACAAGAGCCCCCAGAGCAGCTCATGGATGGAACGGGGAATGGCCAGCAAGCGGCGCAGTCCGCTGGCGGGCCAGCTCTGACCGATGCTGGTGGTCCACAGGGTGCGGGAGCTGGCAAGACCCAGCAGGACCCCACCCAGCAAACTCATCGCCCAGCCGAGAAGGGCCATGGCGAGGGTGACGGCCAGGCCGGAGAGGGCGGCGCTCAGGACCGTTGCATCGAGGGAAGGATGGACAGCCGCCAGAAGAAAACGGCCGATCAGGTCAAGGCCCCCTCCATGCACCAGGCGGGGCAGCAGTACCCCCACAGGCAGCATCACCAGGGAGGGAAGCAGGATGGTCAGTGGGAGCGCCGGACGCACCCCTCTCCAAGGGTCTGGGCCGGCGTTGTGGGGTTCAACCATGGCTGAGGTCGCTGCCGGCGTAGAGCTCCCGCAGGTGAACCGGCTCCAGGGAAGGGGCGGGAAGGTCAAAACAGAGTCGCCCCTGGCGCAGCCCGATCACCCGATCAAAGCCCTCCAGCAGATCCGGCCGGTGCAGGCTGAACAACAGGGCCCGGGGGGCCTGTCCCAGACCAAGGATCAAAGCCAGCACATCACGTGCCCGGCGAGGATCGAGGCTGGCCAGGGGCTCATCCAGGAGCCACAACAAGGCTTCCTGACGGAGCAGGCGGGCGATGGCCACCCGCTGGCGCTGCCCGCCCGACAGGGCCGCCACGGGAGCAGCCAGCAGATCGGGCTCCAGATCCACCTGAGCCAGGGCCCTGCGGTTGGCCTCGGTTTCCAGGGGAATCAGCAGATTCAGCCAGGCGCGATACCAGGGCCACTGGGCCAGGCGAGCGCTGTTGAGGTTCTGCTGCACAGTGAGCTCCTCAATCAGCCTCAAGTCCTGCCAGAGGGTGCCGATGCCCGCCTGCTGTCGCTGACGGAGACGGGGGGAGGAGGCGGGGGGATGGCCCCTCCAGAGCACCCGACCCGACTGGGGGGAGAGGAAGCCGTTGGCCACGGACAGCAGGGTGCTTTTGCCCGCGCCACTGGCTCCGAGTAGGGCGACCCTCTCCCCAGGCCAGAGCAGGAGACTCACCCCCTGCAACCGGGGGCCATCCCGACCGGGCACGCTGATGCTATCCAGGGTGAGCAGGGGCTCCATCGGTGTGGCTCAACGGATCAGACCCACCTGCCGGCCGATCTCTTCAATGCGCCGATAATCCTGGGGAGTCGCCGTAGTGAACTGCTGGGCTCCAAAAAGCTCAAGCACCTTCATCTGGTCTGGATCAGTCTGACGCCAGGCCAGGATCGCCCTCTGGAGGCGAGTGGTGAATCCTGCCCCGAAGCGCCGATCCAGATCGGGCTGGGCCAGCCAGTGGTAGTCGGGATAGCCAGGGGTTTTCCAGATCACGAACACTTTAGTTCGATTGGCCTTTCCGCTACGAAGATTGGCCTTCCAGACCTGCTCGTTCACCGCTCCCGCCTCGTAGGCACCACTCTGCACGAGGGCGATGGTGGCGTCATGGCTGCCGCTGAAGCCTGCGGCACCACCGGCAAAGTCCCGGGGCTTGACGCCGGCCTGGGCAAGGAACCATTGGGGCATGAGACGGCCTGAGGTGGAACTCTCGGAACCAAAGGTGAATCGCTTGCCCTTGAGAGCCACCAAGCCTTTCTGAGGCACAAAGGGTTGCAGACCGCTGCTCGGATTGGTGATGAACACGCTGCGGAACGAGGCATCAATATCCCGTTGGGCGAGCACCCTGGCTCCAGGCTTCTGTAGACGTGCCTGCACGCCGGTCAGGCCCCCAAACCAGACCAGATCGAGATCACCGGTTCGAAAGGCCCCCACGGCGGCCGCGTAATCCACCATGGGCACGTACCGCACCGGCACTCCCAGTTGCCTGGAGAGAACCTTGGCCACCAACGGATACAGCCGATTCAGCTTCTCAGGGTTCTGATCCGGGATCGCACTCAATCGAAGGGTGGGAGGCCCGGACGGGGCCGCGGTAGCGCCTGCCAGGGGGGAATGAGGCGAGAGCAGGCCGGGAAGCATGGGCACCAGACCCGCGGCCAGGATCAGACTGAGGACCCTTCGACGTTGCATGGACACTCCACCGACAATGACCGTTTCACACTCCAATCGTAGGAAGGGGCCTGATCAGGGCTACATTCAATAACAAAAGAATTAAGTCCAGGCAGGTTGCAGTTCGGGACATGGGGACAATGGCTGGCATTCAGACGGTTGAGATCAGGGAGTTTGTTGATCAGCAAGGACCGGTCATTGATGTCCGTTCGCCTGCTGAGTTCCAGCAGGGACACATTCCCGGGGCCATCAGTCTGCCGCTCTTCAACAATGCTGAACGTGCAGAAGTTGGCACAATCTATAAACAATCCGGCCACCAGCCCGCGGTCCAGAGGGGGCTGGCTCTTGTGGGTCCTCATATGGGAGCCCTGGCCCAGGCCCTGATCACCGCCCAATCCGGCCAGCCGGATCTCCCCCTGCGCGTGCATTGCTGGCGCGGGGGGATGCGATCCGCCAGTGTGGCCTGGTTGGCCTCCACCCTTGATCTTCCGGTGGTGCTGCTGAACGGCGGCTACAAGACCTTCCGGCGCTGGGTGTTGGAGATGATGGCCCAACCCTGGCCCATTCGCCTTCTGGGAGGGCGCACGGGAGCTGGGAAAACGGAGCTGCTCCAGAGCCTGGCCGCCAAGGGAGTCGCCGTGGTGGATCTGGAGGGGTTGGCCCACCACCGTGGAAGCAGCTTCGGCGGACTCGGACAGCCGCCCCAACCCAGCAGCGAACACTTTGAGAATCGCCTGGCGATTGCATTGCACCGCCAGCGCACAGCCCAGGAGATCTGGCTGGAAGCAGAGAGCGCCCAGGTGGGCCGATGCCGCATCCCAGCAGAGCTCTGGCGGCAGATGAAGGCCGCACCCCTGCTGGAGGTGCGGCGTCCCCTGAAGGTTCGGCTCAACCATCTGGTGGCGCTCTATGGCCTTCAGGACAGGAAAGCCCTGGTGGAGGCCACCCAGCGCATCAGCAAACGGCTGGGCCCCCAGCGCACGGCCACGGCGGTGGAGGCGATCCGTCTTGGCCAGATGGAGCTGGCCTGCCGCCAGATGCTCGACTACTACGACCGCTGCTACGACAACGACACTGCGGCCCATCGGGCGTCGGCGGTGGATCTGGGGGAGTGCTCCCCGGCAGAGGGGGCAGAGCACCTTTTGCGCAATGGGCTGGTTGCCACCCTCGAGGGGGCGGATTTCATCAGCGGCCCCTCACCCGACCAATGACTGCAGCCTGCGCGAAGCCCGCCTCCCGGAGGGCCCAAACGGCTTGTTCCGCACGCTCCCAGGGGAGGGCAGCCAGCAGGGGGCCACAGGTTTGAGGATCGATGAGGAGAGCTTCCAGGGTGGAGCCCTGAGGCCCTGGATCCTGGAGGTGCACCAGACCCCGGAGGGCTTCCAAGACCTCCGCGTTGGAGGGAGCCAGAGTGCTGGCGTACCCCTGCGCCAGCAGAGAGAGGGCTCCCGGGAGGGCGGGAATCGCCAACCCCTCGAGCTCCACCTCCACGGGCGCGGCCAGCATCTCCCCCAGATGGCCGAGGAGGCCAAAGCCCGTGATGTCCGTGCAGGCGCAACAGCCATGGGCTGCCAGCAGCTCCACCAGGGGGGCCTGGCTCTGTTGCATCACTGCCAGGGCCCCATCCATCCACTCGGGCCTGCCCGCTCCCACCATGGCGGCCGCAAACAGCACCCCACTGCCGATGGGCCGGGTGAGCACCAGGGCATCGCCCGGCCGCAGGGGCCCCTTGGTCCACTGGCGCCCCGGAGGCGCCAGACCATTGACCGTGAGGGTGAGGGCCAGTCCTGCACCGTCTCGCCCTTCGAGGGTATGGCCCCCGATCAACCGGGCCCCCAAGGGATCGAGGACGGAGCGAACCCCAGCCAGGGTCTGCAGCAGAAGCTCTTCTTGAAGGGATTCCGCCGCCAATGGGAGGGTGACCACGGCCTGCACACTGGCCACCGTGGCGCCGCTGGCCCAGAGATCGCTGCAGGCATGGAGCGTTGTCAAGCGGGCATTGAGCCAGGGATCGGCCACCAGGGCGGGAAACCCATCCACGCTCTGGAGCAGCCGATCCCCGGAGGACATTTCCAGCACGAGGGGCGCATCTTCCGCCTTAGGAGCAGCGATGCCCCCCTCCAGGCGGGACAGAGCTGCGTGAAGGGGGCGCGCGGCAAGTTTGGCGGCGCAGCCCCGGCACGCCATGGGGAGGGCAGCAGACTTCCCGCCCCGGGAGCCCATGGGTTGAAGGGCAGAGAAGCCCTCCAGGAAGCGTTGGTCGAGATGTTGCTTCCACTGCCACAACCAGGGAGCGGGCCCGAGGGCCCAGGGGCCCCAGAGGGCAAGGGCCCTCGGCCGGCCGTTCACGCCCCCATCTCCCAGCAGCTGGAGGGCCCAGCGCTGGGGGCGCCAGGTCTCCAGCGGGCGGTTCTCCAGACTTCTGTTGAGGTTGGTGGCCAGCACGGGTGCCGCCCGCACGGCCCACACCCCTGATGGTGGACGCGGATGGTCGGCCACCAGTCCACAGTCGCCGCTGGCGAAGACCCCGGGGTAGTGGAGCACTTCCAGGGTGGGGGCCGTCAGAACCCGGCCGGTGGTGGGCTCCACGGGGAGGCCCGCCTCGGCCAGCCAGAGGGGCGCCCGGCTGCCCGTGCAGGCGAGATCTGCCTTCCTTTCCTCTCCCACCCCCCGGTGAAGGGGAATGGCGGCCTCCGCGAGGAGTTGTTCCACCAGCCGACAGGCGGCAGAGGAACCGAGATGGAGATCGTTGCCCCGCAGCGCGAGCTGGGGCCGCAATCCCCTGGCACGCAGGGCCAGAGCCACCTCCACCGCAGAAGCGCCGCCGCCACGCACGAGGGGCTCCGGAGGAGGTGAGCCTTCGATCCAGCTCAGGAGGACCTCAAGGGGCTTCACCGCCATCTCGCCTGGGGCGGCGGCGGTGATGGAACCCACGTCCAGGCTGAGACGGTCGAAGCCCAGGGAGGGGCGATCCTGGAAGAGGAGTCTCCTGGAGGCGGCATCCAGCCCCAGGATCTCCCCCTGCACAAACGCCACCTGGGCCAGCGTGCAGAGACGGCGGAGATCAATGCGACAGGCTTCGGGCCGCATCCGACCTGCCACCACGCTGGGCACCGATCCTGAGTAGCAGAGGGTGCTGTGCCGACTGACCAGGGTGATCCGGGTGGCCGGTGGGCGATGGGCCGGGTGCATGCACCAGCGGCGCAGCACCAGGGCATGGGTGTGGCCCCCGCCGGCCAGGACCAGGTGAAGACGCCAGGGACTGGGATCCAAACCGTTGTTCTGCAGAGGGCCTGCAATCAATATGGAGCGACTCCGTCGATCCGCCTTGGCACCCACGTCCGTTCTGGCCAGAGCCATGGCCCGCCTGGATCAGTGGCGGCGCCAACTCACCGTTCCCCAGTTCACAGTGGTGACAGGGTTGCTGGTGATCACGGTGGGAACCCTGATTCTGGCGACGCCCGCCTGCTCGACCGATACGGTCGGCCTCTGGGAGGCCTTGTTCACGGTCACTTCCGCGATCACGGTGACGGGCCTCACGATCATTGATGTGGGCAAGGACCTCACCGTGTTGGGCCAGATGGTGCTGGCGGGACTAATCGGTGTTGGTGGCTTAGGGCTGATGGCGATCACCACCTTTCTGCAAGGGTTCGTGCAGGGACGTTCCGGACTCCGCCACCGGCTGGATCGGGGGCGGGCCCTCGATGAATTCGGCGTGGGGGGAATCGGCCCCACCTTTAATTCGATCCTCCTCACCGCAGCGGTGATCATGGGACTGGGAACGGTGATCCTGTACACGTTTGGCTTCACCGACATCCAGAATCCGGCGGCCCGGCTGTGGGCGTCGCTGTTTCACTGCATCAGCGCTTACAACAATGCAGGTTTCAGTCTCTTCAGCGACAACCTGGTGGGGTACCGCTCCCAGCCCATGGTGAATGGAGTGATCGGCAGCCTGATCGTGATCGGCGGCATCGGCTGGCGGGTGACGAACGATCTTTGGACCAAGCGATTTCGCCTTCATCGCCTGCAAAATCTCAGCCTGCACACCCGGTTGGTGCTGAGGAGCACCATCCTGCTGATCACCCTGGGGGCCATCGGCCTGCTGTTCACAGAACAGTTCGCACCCGACGGGGTGATCAGCAGCCTGTCAGTGCCGGAACGGCTTCAGGTGACCCTGTTTCAATCCATCACCACCCGGACGGCAGGGTTCAACACCGTTCCCCTGTCGTTGGAAACCCTATCGGATGCAGGGCTTTTGTTGATGATCGGCCTGATGTTCATCGGCGCCAGCCCTGGGGGAACGGGAGGCGGCATCAAAACCACCACCTTCGCCCTCCTGCTCGGGGCCACCCGCTCCACGCTCGACAACCGCAAGGAGGTGGTGATTCGCAAGCGGCTGATTGCCCCGGAGCTGATCCTGAAAGCCGTTGGGGTGGCTGTGGCCTCTGGGCTGTTTGTGGTGGGGATGACCCTGCTGCTGGGGCTGGGGCCCACCGCCGGTGGTGAGAAGACCGTGGCTGGGAGCTTCAGCTTTCTGGAGAAGTTCTTCACCTGCATGTCGGCCTTCTGCACGGTGGGCCTGGATGTGGGAGTGACGAGCCAGCTCAATCGCTGGGGCCAGCTGGTGCTGATTGTGGGGATGTTCGTGGGACGGTTGGGGATTCTCCTCTTGCTTTCGTCGCTCTATGGACGGAGCAGCGCCAAGCGGGTGGGCTATCCCGAGGAGGAGGTCTACCTCTGAACATCCACACCCGCCGCGTGGACGCAGAGGATAGGCATCAAGTTAAACATCAATATCCGGTCAACAATCCTGGAACGATACTTCCAAGAATTTCGCTATCTTGAAACTTTTCCTGCTCAAGTGCGAAAGACAACTAATCACTTTGACAGGCCAGAGTCAGTTGCGGCACAGGGGCTTTGCCTCTTTCTCGGAGCGATTAGTAACGTAAGCCAACAAGACAAGTTCCCATCACAAAAACTGCGAACAAGCCATGGCTGAATTCAAGGTTGGCGATGTCGTCCAGCTGAAGTCTGGAGGACCGATGATGACAATCACATCCATTGAGTCGAACCATGGCCTCCTCTCCACCACCTGGTTTGATGGCACCAGGCAGGAAAAGGAATCCTTCCCCCTAGATGCTGTTCTGCACGCTCAGAATCAACGCCCCAATCCTCGTCAAGGCAGAGCCTTCTTTCAGAAACCCCAATGAGGGGGCAGGTGATGTGTCAGGGCAGGGCCTGGGCCTGCAGAAACCCCTCGGCCTCCCTGGTGTAGGCCTCGCGAAGGCCTTTTTCCATCTGGTCGACCTGGCGCACCATCATCGCCATCCGTGGATGCCCGCGAAAGCGTTCCGCGTGACGGATCTGGAAGTCCCAGTAGAGGGACTGAAACGGACAGGCCTCCGGGCCGGTCTTCACCTTGGGGTTGTAGCGACACTGAGCGCAATGGTCGCCCATGCGATCGAGGTAGGTGGGCCCAGCGGTATAGGGCTTGGTGGCAAACCAGCCGCCGTCGGCGTAAAGCACCATGCCAAGCACGTTGGGCACCATCACCCAGTCGTATGCATCCACGTACATCTCCAGATACCAGCGCAGCACCTCCCTGGGGGCATAACCCCCGAGCAGGAAGTAGTTGCCAAGCACCATCAGGCGCTGGATGTGATGGTTGTAGCCCAGCCGGATCGCGTCCCCGATGGCCCGGGCCACACAGCGCATCTCCGTCCTCCCTGTGTAGGCCCAGTGGGGTAGGGGCCGGTGGGCCTCGAGGGCATTCACCTGGAGGTAGTCGGGCATGTGGCGCCAATACATGCCATGGATGAATTCCCGCCACCCCACGATCTGGCGGATGAAACCCTCCACCGAGGCCAGGGGTGCCCGCCCTTCCGCATAGGACTCCTCAGCCGCACGCACGCACTCCATGGGCGTCAGCAGACCGATGTTGAGCAACGGCGAGAGCACGGAATGGAACAAAACGGGCTCCTGATCCACCATCAGGTCTTCCCAGGGGCCGAAGCCCGCCAGCCGCTCGGCCACAAACCGCTGCAGCCAGGCCAAGGCACCGGCGCGGGTGGCCGGGAGCCAGAGATCGGCGGCCCGTCCTCGATGGTCGGGGAACAGGCGCGACACCTGCTCCGCCACCTCTCTCACCACCGGGTCGGGCGCCGGTTCGAGCAACCTCGGCACCACAGGCCTGGCCTTGCGGAACTGGGCCCGAGTCTGGCGGTTGTCGGCGTCGGTGTTCCAGACCCCACCCAGCGGCGTTCCATCGGAGGCCATCAACACCCCCAGCTCCTTGCGCATCCGCCGGTAGTGCTGCTCCATCACCACGCTGCGGCGCCCCTTGGCCCATGTGAGAAAGTCGGTTCGGGAAAGCAGAAACTGGGGATTGGGGTGGGTTTGGATCGGCACCCCCAGCTCTTTCGCCAAAGCCGGCAGCGCGGCCTGGGTATGGAAATCGTTGGGCTCCAGCAGATGGATCGCCTTCACCCCGTGTACAGCGATCCAGGCCGCCAGCACGGCACCGCAGTCGGGGAAATCAGCGCCTGCAGGGGCCTTGACAGCAGGGGGAACTGGATCTTCCAGGTGGTGATAGAGAACCCTGTGGCCAGAGCGCTCCAGGGCCGCCCCGTGATGGCGCATGGCAGCGAAGAGCAGGGTGAGTTTCTGCTGGTGATAGCGGAGCCGGCGGGATCTGGGAAACGATTCGATCAGGGCCACGGAGCGACCGGACTCGGGCTGCAACAGCAGCGGGTGCTCAGGCAGCAACTGATCACCGAGGATCCACACCAGCTCCATGGGCCAAGGCTCGGAAGGTCTGGGGAGATCCTCGCCGGGCCCTGGTCTGAAACCATCTGCAGGAGACAATCGAACCACACGCTCTCACCACACCCCCTTGCCTGCACCTGCCTTCCCGTGGCCTGCCCCGCTGCAACCCGGTGGCCCTGCCGTGGTGATGGGCGTGCTCAATCTCACCCCCGATTCCTTCAGCGACGGCGGCCGGCTGGCCACGGTGGAGGCGGCCCGGGCCCAGGCACAGAGGCTGCTGCTCCAGGGGGCGACCGTTCTGGACCTTGGGGGGCAGAGCACCCGGCCCGGAGCCGAAGAAGTGGGCCCTGCCCAGGAATTGGAGCGCCTGCTGCCGGCGCTGCGGGCCATCCGAGCGGCGCATCCCAACGCCCTGCTCTCCATCGATACTTACCATGCCGCCGTGGCGGAAGCCTCCCTTGCGGAGGGGGCGGACTGGATCAACGACGTGCGGGGCGCTAATGCCACCGCAGAAGGCCCGGGGGGCAGTCTTCGGGATCCGGCAATGTTGGGCCTGATCGCAGCTGCGGGCTGCCCGTATGTGCTGATGCATAGCCGGGGCGATAGCCGCTCCATGGATGGGTTGGCTTACTACACCGATGTGGTGGCGGACGTGCGCGATGGGCTCCAGGCCGCCACCGATCAGGCCCTGGCAGCGGGGGTGCACCCGGGACAGATCCTCTGGGATCCAGGCCTGGGCTTTGCTAAAACCACCCCCCAGAATCTCGAGCTGCTGCGCCGCCTGCCCGAACTGGCCGCACCAGGATTCCCCCTTCTGATCGGGCCCTCCCGCAAGCGCTTCATCGGCGCGGTGCTGGATGAACCCCGCCCGCGGGCCAGGCTCTGGGGCACGGCAACCGTCTGCGCACTGGCGGTGACTCAGGGCGCAGCAGTGCTCAGGGTGCATGATGTGGGACCCATCGTGCAGGTAGCGCGCATGGCGCAGGCGGTGGGCGGCTGATGCGCCTGCTGCACACCTCCGACTGGCACCTGGGCCGCTCATTTCATGGCGAATCGCTGCTGGCTGAGCAGTCTGCGGTGCTGGGGCGGATCGTTGATCTGGCGCGGGATGGGGAGGTGGATGCGGTGCTGATCGCCGGCGACCTCTACGACCGGGCCATCCCTCCGGCCGAAGCGGTGGAGCTCTTTAACGACACCCTGGCCCAGCTGCGTGGAGTGGGTGCAGCGGTGGTCGCCATCGCCGGCAACCACGATTCCCACGTGAGGGTGTCGGTGTACGACGGACTGCTGGCCTCCCTGGGGGTATCGATCCGGGGCGATGTGCGACGCGCCCAGGAGCCGGTGGTGGTGTGCCCGCGGCGGGGGGGGGATCCGGTGGCGATCTATCCCCTGCCTTACCTGGATCCAATGGTGGATGGCCCCAGCCTGGCGGAAGCCCCATCAGAGAGCAGCGGCTGCCGGCTGCGGCATGAGGAGGTGACCCGGCTGGCCCTGGCACGATTGCGCCAGGATCTGGCGCGCCGACCAAGCCACCGCTCGGTGGTGCTGGCCCACACCTTCGTGGCGGGGGGCACCCCCTGCGAGTCGGAGCGGGAGCTCACGGTGGGCAATGTGGAGCATGTGAGCGTGGAGGCCTTCGCCGGCTTCGATCTGGTGGCCCTGGGGCACCTGCACCGCGCCCAGGAGCTGGACGGCCCGCGGCTGGCCTACTGCGGCTCCCCCCTGCCCTATTCCTTCTCCGAGGAGGGGCAGCGCAAATCGGTGCGCCTGATCGAGCTGGATGCCGCGGGAGTGGCCAGAGTGGAAACCATCCCTCTGAAGGTGGGCCGCCCCCTGGCCACGATCGAGGGACCCATCGAGGAGCTGCTGAGGGATCCGGCGCTGGAGGCAGCCAGGGGGGCAAGGGTGCGGGCGATCCTCACCGATGAAGGGCTGCCGCTGCAGGCCAGGGCACGGCTGCAGAGGCGCTTTCCCCATGTCGCGGAACTGCGCCACCGCCCGCCGGAGGTGACCCGAGGGGCCTTCAGCACCCGTCAGACGCAGGTGCGCCAGGCCCGGTCGCCTCTGGGACTCACAACGGCCTTCTACACCGATCAGCAGGGAA
This sequence comes from Cyanobacteriota bacterium, assembly GCA_035286045.1. Taxonomy (GTDB): domain Bacteria; phylum Cyanobacteriota; class Cyanobacteriia; order PCC-6307; family Cyanobiaceae; genus Cyanobium. The sequence continues at coordinate 87,554 of JAYKIG010000038.1, forward strand.
GGCCGGCCAAGCAGGCGGAAGCCGCCCTGCTCAAGGAGGCGCTGGAAGCCGCTAGCCGGAGCGAGGAGCGGTGAGGCCCCATCTCCTCCAGATCGAAGCCTTCGGGCCCTACGCCGAGCCGGTGGCGATCGACTTCGATGCCCTCAGCCAGGAGGGACTGTTCCTGATCCACGGCAGCACCGGGGCGGGGAAGACCTTTCTGCTCGACGCCCTCTGCTTTGCCCTCTACGGGGAGGTATCCGGGGATCGCAACCTGAAGGGGCTCAGGTCGGATCATGCCGCTCCTGGTGCCGTGCCACAGGTGTGCCTGGAGTTTTCGGCAGGAGGTCGTCGCTACGCCGTGGAGCGCTGCGCGGCCCACAGCGCCCCCAAAAGCCGTGGCAGCGGCTTCACGGAGAAACCACCCACCGCCGTTCTGTTCCGACTGGAGGGAGGCGGGAAGCACCCCATCGTCAGCCGCACAAGCGAAGTGACCCGGGAGGTGGAGCAGCTGGTGGGGCTGAACGCCAGCCAGTTCCGCCAGGTAATCCTGCTGCCCCAGGGAAAGTTCGCCGAGGTGCTGCGGGCCCGGACAGAGGAGCGGGAAACCCTGCTGAAAACACTCTTCAACACGGTGGTGTTTGAACGAGCGTGCCACTGGCTGGAGGAGAAGGCACGGGCGGCGCGGGTGGCCCAGCTGGAGTGCACCCGGGCCCAGGAGGTACTGCGCCAGCAAGCCGGCCAGGAATGGGCCCCTTACCGCAGCGAGGGGGAGCAGGCGAGCCCACCGGCGGACCAGGCAGCCCTGGATCAGCTGGTGCACCGCGTCCAGGCGATCACCGGCGAAACGCAACAAGCCCTGCGGATGGCCACCACGGAGCTGGAGAAAGCCCAGCGGGTGAAACAGGAAACCGATCGGATGCTGGATCGCTGGCGTCGCCGAGCCACGGCCTCAACCCGGCTGGCGGAGCTGGAGGCCAAGGCGGACGTGGTAGAGGCTTTTCGGCAGCGGTGGAAGCGGGCGGAGCAGGCCGAAGCCCTGCGGCCCGCTCTGGAGGCGGAACGGAGCGCCCGGGACGCCCTGGCGGGATGGCAGGAACGGCTCCAAAGCCAGCTACGCCAGGCTGTTCGCGCCCGCGACGGAGCCCAGGCGCTGCCACTGGAGGTGGTGCTCCTCGATCTGACGCAGGACCCAGCCCAGGAGACGTTGCAGGGGGCCAGCCAGGCGCTGGCGGGCCGAAGAGCGGAGGTGGGTGCCCTGGTGCGCACGGCGAAGGAGGCCGCCGAAGCAAGAGCGCGTGCGCAGCAGAGCGTCCGGGAGGGGGAAGCCCTGGCCAGGAGCCTGGCGGAGGGCCTGGAAGCGATGGACCAACAGCAGCGGGAGCGGCTGGCAGCGATCGAGGCCTGCACCAAAGCCCGCACGGCGCGGGATCAGGTGGATGGGCTGCAGCAGGCCGCCGAGAACGCCCGGCAGCGGGCCCTGGCGGCAGCAGCGATCGGCTCGGCTGAAGCGGCTGAACGGAAGGCCCTTACCGCCCAGAACGAGGCGCATGCCGCCCTCAACCGGGCAAGGGAAACCCTCCTCAATCTGCGGCAGCAGCAGATCGAAGGCATGGCAGCGCAGCTGGCGGTGGACCTGGAGGAGGGGACACCCTGCCCGGTGTGCGGAGCCACGAGCCACCCCTCCCCTCGACAGGGGGAAGGAGCCAGCATCGGCGAAAAACAGATTGCCGCGGCGGAACAGCAGGTGAGCCTCGCCACCACGCAGGTCCAGAAGACAGCAGCGGGGGTAGCCGCTGCCCAGGAGAGCCTGCGGGGGCTCCAGGAAAAGGCGGGAGCGGCGGCAGGTGATCCGCAGGCGGCGGCAAGGTCTGCCACGGAAGCCCTCGCCAGCCTGAAGAGCGCCCAGGCCCTGGCCCAGCAGGTGGAGGGGTTGGAGAAGGCGATCGCGGAGCAGGAGCAGGCCCTGGAGCAGGCGCGGGAGCAGGGCCAGGTCTCCAGCACCCACCTGGCCCTGCTGCAGAGCACAGCAAAGGAAGCGGAAGAGCGGGCGGCAGCGTTGCAGGAGGAGCTGGCGCGGGAGCTGGGGGAGGGCATCGATCCGGGGAAGGTGCTGGAGGGCTTCCAGCCCCTGGAGCGGGCCCTGAAGGAGCTGGCAAGCGCCGTTCTGGCCCGCAGCCAGGCCGACACACGCCACGGCGAAGCCACGAAGGCCCTGGGGCAGGCGCTGGCCAGCTCCCCCTTCTCCAGAGCCGAGGATGCGGAGGAAGCGCTGCAGGGGGCGGATGCTGCCAAGCGGCAGCTCTGGGCCGAGCGCATTGAGGCCTACGAGAAGGAGGTGCTCGCCCTGAAGGGCGCGCTGGCCTCCGAAGACCTGCAGGGGCTACCCGAGGAGGCACCGGATGGGGAGGCGGTGGACGGGGCTCTGGCGGCGGCGGATGCCCACAGGGTGAGGGTCCTGGAGCGGCTGAGCGAGGCCCGAGGCACCCTGCAGGACATCTCCCGGCTGGCGGAGCAGCATCGCAAGGGGGAGGAAACGGCCCGGGCACTGCGGGAGCAGGCCGAGCTGGTGGTGGGGGTTGCGGATCGCTGCCAGGGCAAGGCGGCCCCCTACATCTCCCTGCAGCGCTGGGTGCTCTCGGCCTATCTGGACGATATCTGCCGCTATGCCAACAAGCGGCTGGAGCTGATGACCTCCAGCCGCTACCACCTCCGGCTGAGCGATCAAGGAGGCAGAGGAGGACGACAGGCGGGTCTGGGTCTGCGGGTGCTGGACGCCTACACCGGGGAGGAGCGGGAGGTGAACAGCCTCTCAGGGGGGGAGACGTTCCAGGCCTCGCTGGCTCTTGCTCTGGCAGTGGCCGATGTGGTGGAAGCAAGAACGGGCGGGCTGCACCTGGAGGCGATGTTCATCGATGAGGGCTTCGGCACCCTCGATCCCGACAACCTGCAGCTGGCGATGGACGAGCTTGACCGCCTGCGCGATGGCGGCCGCATGATCGGCATCATCAGCCACGTGGGAGCCCTCAAGGAACGCATCCGCGCCGGCATCGAGGTAAGCGCCAGCGAGACCGGCTCCACGGCCCGGGTGGTGCGCACGGTGATGGAGTGAGGGCCATGGCCAAGGCGGGGAATCCTCTGATTGAGGAACGGAGGATGGATGTCGAGCCCCACTCCAGGCGCGGCATTATGCGCGACGCACAGTGAGCATCTATGAGCAGCGGCTGCGACGCTTTCTGCGCTTCCACAGATTGCGCCATCCGAAGGAGATGGGCAGCAGGGAGGTGAATGCATTCCTTACCGATTTAGCTGTAGAGGTTCATGTCAGGACCTCTACCCAGAACCAGGCCCTCTCAGCGCTTCTGTTCCTCTATCGGGAGTTGTTGGAGCGGGATCTGAAGCTGGAAGGGGTGGTGGGAGCAAGAGCCAGGAAGCGCTTGCCAGTGGTGCTGGGCGAGGCGGAGGTAAGAGCTGTGAGGGAAGAACTGGAGGAGGATCCAGCCCTGGTGGTGGGATTGCTCTACGGGGGTGGGCTACGCCTGACGGAGGCCTTGCGATTGAGGGTGCAGGATCTGGACTTCCAGCGCAGGGAGATCACGGTCCGGAATGGCAAGGATCGGCGGACCCTGCTGCCTGGAAGCCAGTGCACAGCTCTCCATCAGCATCTCCAGAAGGTTCACCGCCTCCACCAGCCGGATCTAGAGGCGGGTTGGGGGGCTGTGATGCTTCCCAGCGCCTTGGCCAGGAAATATCGCCACGTTGATCGGGAGTGGGGCTGGCAATGGGTGTTTCCCCAGCGCAACCGATGGAAGGACCCAAGCACAGGGAAGGAGGGCCGAGACCACCAAAGGAACCAACCCCGATGGTTTGCTCGCGCTGTGGAGGCGCTCTATGGCTGTTGATGGTACGCCAGAGCGAGAGGATGCCGATCCTTTGTTGGAGACGAGCCTTGTGGGAAGCAGAGATTTCCATCCTTAGCCGCCATTGCAGCACAGGCTGATCCAAGAGATCTCGCCTGATGAGGTTGACTGTGCTTATGCTGGGTCATCAATGCACAACGGCACTCCATGACCCAGCGTGCTCAGAATTTCCACCTAGGCTAAAGATAAAGGCATTCCAAAAAGAGCCCCGATCTTTCTCCTGTCTTGCGTGGCTCCTGTGGTGCGGGGCTTCTCCAACACCGGATAGATCGTTGCTGCGAACGATCCATCCATGCCGTTAGTTGTCGATACTGCATCTATAGTACGCACAACGAAACCAATGAGGAGACAAAACCATGAACATCATTAGAACACGGTTATGCGTAGCGTTTGGTGCCTTATTATTATTGTCCACGTTTCCCGCAGTTTCATCTCAGAAGCCACAGTACAGGGCTAATGTTCCCGCGTCGGTCTTGACACCGGATAAGGTTCGCACCGAATTGCTGGGTGATCTTGATTTCTTTGACGGCATGCCGAGCAAGGACACTGTCAAGAAATCCTACGACTTCCTCGATACAGCCCGTGGTGCGGAAACCTTCCTGAACGGTATTCCCGCCGCTTCGATCTACGCAGTCCTTGAAGGCATCAAGGAGGCCGGGGTCAATGTAGGCGACCTCGGCATGTTCGAAGAGCTCATGGATGCTCGCTCGCTCTACCTGACCCCCAATTCGACCACCATCTACAACATATTCGAGATCAACGTCAAAGAGGAACCTGTTGTTGTCGAGGTCCCAGCGGGCGTGCTTGGTCCGGTCAATGACGCCTACTTCCGCTATGTCACGGACTTTGGTTTCACCGGTCCGGACCAGGGCAAGGGCGGTAAATATCTGTTCGTGCACCGTGACTACAAGGGGGGGCTGCCAGAAGGCTATTTCGTGATAAAAACCACGAGCTATCGCAACCTGTCGTTCTTCCGGGCATTTGTTAAAGATGGTGATCTCAAGGCTTCGGCGGCCAATGTGAAGGCTGGCTTCCGTACTTACCCGCTCTCGCAAGCGACGAAGCCGCCCAAGCAGCGTTTCGTCAATCTTTCCGGCAAACAGATGAATACTGTCCATGCCAACGATTTCCACTTCTTTGATGAGCTCAACGCTGTGATTCAGTATGAGCCTGCCGACTCGTTCGACCCGGAACTGGTTGGGCTTTTCGCCTCAATCGGCATCAAGAAGGGACAGCCCTTCAAGCCCGACGCCCGCATGATGAAGCTCCTCACCGAAGGCGTGGCCATCGGCAATGCTACGGCCCGTGCGATCACCTTCGCTCCGCGCAATCCGCGTTACTACATCTGGCCCGATCGCAAGTGGAACACCGCGTTCACCGGCGGCGGCAACTACGCCTTTTATGACAATGGCGAGCGTATGCTTGATGACCGCATCATGTTCCATTACTACGCGACAGGGATTACCCCGGCCATGACCGCACCAAAGGTAGGTCAGGGCTCGGTGTACGGCATCGGCGCGCAAGACGTGAACGGCGACTACCTCGATGGTGGCAAGACCTACTCGGTCACACTTCCGGCTCCAGTGCCGGCCAAGGATTTCTGGTCGTTCATGGTCTATGACGGCCAGCACCGCTCCATGCTGGAGACCGACCAGAAAACCGCCGGCCTCGACAGCCTGAATCCCTCCGTGAAGCCCAATGCCGACGGTTCTTACACGATGTGGTTTGGCCCGAAGGCACCGGAAGGCAAAGTGGGCAACTGGATCCAGACCATACCAGGCAAGAGCTACAACGTGCTGATTCGCCTATATGGTCCGCTCCAGCCATTCTTCGACAAGACATGGAAGCCGGGAGATTTCGAACCGGTAAGTGATTAGTCCTTCTGCATCATGCGAGATCGTCTCTAGACAGCTAACAACCGGTTGCAGTGGACGGCGCTTACGCACCGCCGCTGAACCGGGGCGTTAGGCCCCAGAGTTGGATACCCCCTCAATCCGATCCTCGATCTCCTGATAAATCTCCTGCAGCTGCTGGATGTTTTCATCAGAGGTTTCCCAGTAGCCCCGGCCGTTCACCTCGAGCAGGGTGCCCACGATGCGGCGGAAGCTGTGAGGGTTGAGGTCCATCAGTCGTTTCCTCATCTCGGGGTCGTTGATGAAGGTGTCGTTGGCTTCCTCATACACGAAGTTGTCCACCTGGCCGCTGGTGGCACTCCACCCGAGAGTGAAGTTGAGCCGTTTGGCCACCTCCCTCACCCCCTCATAGCCAGAGTTGAGCATGCCCTCATACCACTTGGGATTGAGGAGCTTGGTGCGGGAATCGAGGCGAATTGTTTCGCTCAATGAACGCACCTGGGCGTTGGCCGTGGTGGTGTCAGCGATATAGCTGGATGGAGCCCTGCCATCCTCCCGGAGGCTGGCGATGAGCTTGGTGGGGTCGCTGTCGAAGTAATGGCTCACATCCGTGAGGGAGATCTCTGCCGAATCCAGGTTCTGGAAGGTCACATCCGCGGTCTTCATCGCCGCCTCAAACACCTCCCGCTGCTGGTTCATCTCCCCCGGATTGTCCGCATTGAAGGCGAAGGTCTTGCGCTTGAGATACATCTCCTGCAACTCGCCCTCCTCCTCCCAGGTGCTGTTCTCCACCGCCAGGTTCACGTTGGAGCTGTAGCTGCCGCTGGCATTGGAAAACACCCGGGTGGCCGCATCCCGCACGGTGATGCCCTGTTCAGCAGCCTGCTCCTGAGCATGTTTCCGCACGAAATTCTGCTCCAGGGGCTCATCAGCCTCGGCCGCCATCTTCACGCCCTGATCGATCAGGGCCATCTGGTTGATGAACAGGTCACGGAACACCCCTGAGCAATTCACCACCACATCCACCCGGGGGCGGCCCAGCTCCTCCAGGGGGATGAGCTCCAGCTTGTTCACCCTGCCGAGGGAATCGGGCAGGGGCCGCACGCCGATGAACCAGAGGATCTGGGCCAGGGATTCGCCATAGGTCTTGATGTTGTCTGTTCCCCAGAGCACGCAGGCAATCGTTTCCGGCCAGGCGCCCTGCTCCACCTTCTGCCGCTCCAGGAGCCGATCCACCACCACCTTCGCTGCCGCAATCGCCGCCCGGGTGGGGATGGCCTGGGGGTCGAGGGCATGGATGTTCTTGCCGCTGGGCAACACGCCGGGGTTGCGGATCGGATCACCACCAGGACCAGGCAGCACGTATTCCCCATCCAGGGCCCGCAGCAGGCTGGCCATTTCCTGATCGGCGCAGATCTGCTCCAGGCAGAAGCGCAGATAGGCGAACTGTTTGTCGAGGCCCTCCTGATCGATCTGGCCAAAGCCCGCCGCCCGGCAGGCCGCCAGCCAGGGGCTGGGGAAACGGAGGCCGAAGCGCTCCAGCCAGCCAAGCAGCCAACCAAAATTCTGCCGCAACGTCACTCGCCCATCGGCGCCGGTCACCTGGCGCACCATGGCGCCCACCGCCTGGCGGGAGGTTTCCGTGATCTTTCGGTTGAGCTCCACATCGGCGAGCACGCCGGTGTCGTTTCCCCTGTATACGTCATCAATGGTGCGGCCCAGGGCCTCCGCCAACAGCCCGGGCAGGGAGCGGATGCCCTCCTCCTCCCGTTCCAGGGCTGCGATGTTCACCAGGGTGGCGATCGCTTCCTCCGCCGTGGGGGGCTTGCCGATGGTGTGGAGGCCGCAGGGCAGGAGGCGGCTCTCGATCTCCATCAATTGCCGGTACACGGCACCCACCACGCCGTCGCGGGCGTCGAGATCCCATTCAGAGGCATCCACCTCCGGCAGGCTCACGTCCTTGTCGAGGTTGCACTGGCGGGCCGTCTCCACGATCGCGTTCACGATCTGCACCCCGCGGCTGCTCTCCCGCAGCTGCTGGTAGCTCCCCACCAGCTCCCCCAGCTCCTTGAGCCCCTTGTAAAGACCAGCATTCTCAGCGGGAGGAGTGAGATAGCTGATGGTTTCCGCATAGCCACGGCGCTTGGCGATCGTGGCTTCGCTGGGGTTGTTGGCGGCGTAGTAGTAGAGGTTGGGTAGGGCGCCGATGAGGGAATCGGGGTAGCAGCTGTCGCTCATCCCCATCTGCTTGCCAGGCATGAACTCCAGGGAGCCGTGGGTGCCGAAGTGCAGCACCGCATCGGCCCCCCACACCTTCTCCAGGTAGGTGTAGTAGGCGGCAAATCCATGGTGGGGGCTGGCGCTGCGGGAATAGAGCAGACGCATGGGATCACCCTCGTAGCCGAAGGTGGGCTGCACCCCCACGAACACGTTGCCGAAATGGCGGCCGTAGATCAGCAGGTGGGTGCCGTCGCTGTTCAGGTTGCCGGGGGGCTTGCCCCAGTTCTCCTCCAGCCGTTTGGAGTAGGGGGTAAGGCGCTCATACTCCGCCACGGTCATGCGGTGGGCAACGGCCAGCTCGGGGGCTCCTTCCAGGGCCTCGGGATCCTTGAGCACGGCCTCCATGAGCTCCTTGCTGGTACGGGGCAGGCCGGCCACCTCGTACCCCCTGGAGCGCATCTCTTCCAGCACGCGATGGATGGAGCCGAACACATCCAGGTAGGCCGCTGTGCCCACGTTGCCCTTGTCGGGCGGGAAGCTGAACACCGTGATGGCGAGCTTCTTTTCCGGACGGGGCTTGAGCCGCAGGGAAGCCCAGCGGATCGAGCGCTCGGCAATGGCCTCCACCCGATCCTGGAGGGTGTGGGCCTTGCCGGTGGCGTCATCCCGGCCGCTGAGCACGATGGGCTCGATGGCCCCATCCAGCTCGGGAATGGCGATCTGCAGGGCCACCTGCACGGGATGAAGCCCCAGATCGCTCTCCTCCCATTCCTGGGTGGTCTGGAACACCAGGGGCAGAGCGACCATGTAGGGCCGATTGAGGCGCTGCAGGGCATCAATGGCCTTGGGGTGGTCCTGCCGGGCGGGACCGCCCACCAGTGCGAAGCCCGTAAGGCTCACCACCCCATCCACCAGGGGCACCTCGGGGTTGAGGGGGTCGTAGAAGAACTGGTTGACGGGCTTGCTGAAATCCAGCCCCCCGCAGAACACGGGTATCACCGTGGCGCCCCGGTATTCCAGCTCCTGAATCACGGCCACGTAGTGGGCCTCATCGCCCGTCACGATGTGGCTGCGCTGGAGCACCAGCCCGATCACCGGACCCTTGCGGGCCTTTTCGCTGAGGTCGGAGCGGCTGGCGCTCCAGTTGAGGTATTCCTTGAGATCTTCAAACATCCCCGGCGACAGGGGATGCCAGATGCCCAGATCGGGGAACACAACGGGATCGGCCACCTGCAGCGCAAGCCCCCCTTCGCTGCTGCGGGGGAACACATATTTATCCGCGAGCATCAACAGGAAATTGCGCAGATTGTCTGGGGTGCCACCCAGCCAATACTGAAAGCTGAGCATGAAGGAGCGGGCATCCTGGGCCTTCTCCACCGGCAGGTATTTGAGAACGGTGGGCAGGGTATTGAGGAGCTTGAGCATGGCGTCCTGGAAGCCTGCCGATCCGCCCTTTTCCTTGCGCTTCTTCATGAAGCTGGCAATCGCGCTCTTGCTCTGGCCCAGCTGGGCCATGGAGAAGGTGCCCAGCTTGTTGAGGCGCATCACCTCCGGCATGGAGGGGAACACCACGGCGGCCTTGAGCCGATCCCGGTGGGGGGCGACGGCATCCACCACCTTCTGGGCCAGATCTTCAATGAAGATGAGGGAGGCGATGAACACATCCGCCTGGGCCACATCGGCGCAGAAATCCGCGTAGTTCTTCGGATCGCGCAGCTCCTCGATCAGATAGCCCGAGAGCTCGATCGCGAGGGCGGGATTGCCCTCATTGATGCTCTGGGCGGCAGTGGTGAGGGCGTTCTGATACTGGGGCTCAAGCACCACATACACCGCCCGCATCAGGGGCCGGCCGTTCATGGACTCAGGGCTGACCCGACGGGAGGCGGAACGGACCTGGGTGAACATGCGCGGAGATGAGTTGAGCAATGTTAAGGAGCCTACGCAGGGGGGGCCAACCGTGTGCTCATCAGAGGAGAGGCGTTACACAAGTGGAGGGAAGGCGGTCTTCCGCCCCATAGGCTCGCCAGGGTCGCCCCGCCCCCATGACATCTCCCATTGTTCCCCCACCGGCCCCCATCCCTGTGGTGGTGGCGGGCGCCCTCGGGAGGATGGGGGCCGAGGTGGTGAAGGCCGTGCAGGCCGCCCCGGACTGCACCCTGGTGGGGGCCATCGACACCACACCCGGTGCCGAGGGAAAGGATGTGGGCCTGGAGCTGGGCCTCGGGGAGCTGGAGGTGGCGATCACCGCGGATTTTGAGGGCACCCTCTGCCAGGCCAGCCAGGCCGTACGCCAGTGCGGGCCCGGTGGAGGGGCCGTGCTCGTGGATTTCACCCACCCATCTGTGGTGTTTGAGCACACCCGGGGGGCCATCGCCTATGGGGTCCATCCCGTGATCGGCACCACCGGCCTGAGTCCGGAACAGCTGGCGGATCTGGCCGCCTTCGCCGAAAAGGCCTCCATGGGCGGGGCGGTGATTCCCAATTTTTCCGTCGGCATGGTGCTTCTCCAGCAGGCCGCTGCCGCCGCCGCCCGCTTCTACGAGTTCTGTGAGCTCACCGAGCTGCACCACAACCGCAAGGCCGATGCCCCCAGCGGCACCTGTCTGAAGACGGCCGAACTGATCGAGGAGCTGGGCAAGAGCTTCAACGCCCCCCAGGTGGAGGAACACGAAACCCTCCAGGGGTGCCGGGGCGGCAGAAGGGAAAGCGGCCTGCGGCTCCATTCCGTGCGCCTGCCCGGGCTGGTGGCCCATCAGGAAGTGATGTTCGGCGCCCCAGGGGAGACCTACACCCTGCGGCACGACACCATCGATCGGGCGGCCTACATGCCCGGTGTGCTCCTCACCATCCGCCGGGTGCGGAATCTGGAGGGGCTGGTGTACGGCCTGGAGCGGCTGCTCTGAACCGGTCGGGCAAGCTGGAGCCGGGGCCCGTATTCTCTCGGCATCGCCGGCGCTTCACGATCGCGACCCCATGCTGATCCCGGTCACCTCCAGCGAACAGGCCCGGCTCATCCCGGCGGTGGCCACCGGCCCCCAGTTCAACGCCTGCAGCGGCGATCCAACCAAGCTGCTCCAGCGGCTGATGATCTCCCTGATCGGCGGGGTGTTGCTGCTGCTCGTCAGCCAGACGCTGGCCTTCAACAGCCGCTTCTCCTCCCTCTGGCTGGTGGCGGGAGTGATCACGATCCTCTACATCCTCTGGGGGCCGATCGTGGAGGCGGGTCGCCGCAACGCCACCCTGCGCCGCTACCCGGCCGCTGCGATCTTCGAGGGACAGATTGCCAACCTCTTCACCAGGGAGGTGGTGGAGGAGCGGCGAGAACAGACCGACCGCAGCGGAAGGCTGGAAATGGTGGAAAATCGTCGTACCTGGCTCTGCCTGGAGCTGGAGGATGAGGAGGGCTACCTGGGCCAGTTGCGCTTTCCCATGGAGAAAAAACACCAGACCATCCGCAAGGGGATGGTGGTGCGGTGCCTGGTGCTGAGCGAGCGCAAGGATTTCAGCCGGATCGGGGCCATCAGCGATGGATGGCTCCCCCAGTTGAAGCTCTGGGTGGGCGACTACCCCTATCTGCTGCGCCCCGCCTTTGAGGAGCTCTGCCTGATGCGCCTGGGGGGGCGGTGACCCGCCCTTCGCGATCCGCCCTGACCGTTGCAACATTGCGTTACAGTTCACGCAACACTTCTCAAAGGACTCCCATGGCCCAGTCTGCAGCCCCTATCCGCGGCGCCCAGGTCACCACCGAAGATGGCGGCCGCCTCAATGCCTTCGCCACCGAGCCCCGCATGGAAGTGGTGAGTGCCGAGAATGGCTGGGGCTTCCATGAGCGCGCTGAAAAGCTCAACGGACGCATGGCCATGCTCGGGTTTGTCGCCCTTCTCGCCACTGAATTTGCCCTGGGTGGCGAAGCCTTCACCCGCGGCCTGCTCGGAATCGGCTGATCCACCGCTTTCCCTGGAGAATCCACGAATCTCCATCCAGCCGCAGCACAATGTGCTGCGGTTTTTTTATTGCCCACCCGCCTCTCCTCCGGTGAAGCCTGTCCCCATCCCTGCCCAGGCTCCCCGATCCTGCGCCGCCCTGGTGCGGGGGGCTGGGCCCACGGGAGCCCTCGCCGCCCTGGCCCTCCACCAGGCCGGCTGGAGAGTGACCCTGGTGGATCCCTCCAGTCGCCCCCAGCTCCTGGAGCGCTCCAGGGCCTACGCCTTCACCCACTCCTCCCGGCGCCTGCTGCAGCGGCTTGGGCTCTGGGATCCCATCGCACCCATCCTGCATCCGTTTCATCAGCTGGATCTGGAGGACCCGGCGGCGCGCCAGGGCAGCCGCTTCGGTCCTGCAGACCTGCGGGACAGGTGGGCTGCAGCCCCCGACCAGGCCGTGGGCTGGATCGGGGAACACACCCGCCTGATGAAGGTGCTGCTCAATCAGCTGGAAGGCCGGCCAGGCCTCCAGCTTCTGCTGGGCACGTCACCCGGCGACGGGAGGGCCGCCGTCGCCGAGCAGGAGGCAGATTGGATCATCGCCGCCGACGGAGCCCGCTCCCCCACCCGCGACCAGTTGGGCATCGGGGTCTGGCAGCACATCTATCGACAACAGTGCCTCACGGCCCAGGTGAGGCTGAGGGGAGCCCCAGCCACCATGGCCTGGGAGCGGCTTCGGCCGGAGGGCCCCTTTGCTCTCCTGCCCATGGGCGGAGATCGGTTTCAGGTGGTCTGGAGTGCGCCAGCCTGGCGCTGTCGCCAGCTGGAGAGCCTCGCTCCAGCGGCCTTTCTCGATGCCCTGGCACCGGTTCTCCCCCCCGGGGTGGACGTGGAACGGCTGGAAGAGACGCCGCGGGCCTTTCCCGTGGGATTGCTTCTGGCTCGGCACATGCACCGGAAACGCACCATCCTCATCGGGGAGACCGCCCACCGCTGCCATCCGGTCGGGGGTCAGGGTCTGAACCTCTGCTGGCGGGATGTGGCCACCCTGCACAGCCTGGCCCAGAGCGTTCAGGCGGGCCGTATGGCTTCAGCCCGGCTGGGCTCCAGCTACGCCCGCCGGCGCTGGGCTGATGTGGGCCTCACCCTGCTGATCACCGACAGCCTGGTGCGCCTCTTCTCCAACCGCCATCCCCTGCTCGTGCCAATGCGCGGGCTGGTGCTTCGCCAGGTGGATCGGATCCCCCTGTTGCGAAGAGGGCTCCTTTCCGCCATGAGCCATGGACCTTGCCAGGTGTTCCGGCCGGCGCCAATGTGACTCCATGGTGATCAGCAACTCCCGCCAGCCCCCCCCCTCCGCCGAACTGATGACCTTTCTCCGCCATCAGATCGGGCTCAGCGAAGGCGCCATGGAACTGGGCCTGCGGCAGGCTGCCCTCGAACAGGCTCCCCTCCCTGCCGTGCTCTGGCGATATGGACTCATCACCCTGGAACAGCTCGATCGGGTGCTCACCTGGCAGGACACCCATTGATCCGCCCGCACGGGCGCATCAGTAGACGATCAGGGATTCGGCCGGCACATCCGAGGGCAGCTTGCTCCGGCCATTGAGGGCACTCAGTTCCACCACGAAGCTGAAGCCCACCAGCTCTCCGCCAGCCATGCGCACCAGCTGGCCGCAGGCTGCTGCGGTGCCTCCGGTGGCCAGCAGATCATCCACCACTAAAACCTTCGGCTCCCCTTCGAAGCCATCGGCGTGGATCTCCAGCCGATCGGTGCCGTATTCCAGGGTGTAATCGACGGCATGAACGTTACCGGGCAACTTGCCTGGCTTGCGAACAGGTGCGAAGGGAAGACGCAAAGCCGTGGCCAGGGCCGTTCCCACGATGAAGCCCCTCGATTCGATTCCCACGATGAGGTCGGGTTGAAGCCGCTGGCACTGCAGCCCCAGACGGTGAACGGTCTCCTGCCAGCCCCTGGGATCGCGCATCAGGGGCGTGAGATCGCGAAAGAGGATGCCCGGTTTGGGAAAATCCGGAATCTCCCGCACCCACTGGCGAAGATCGAGAGAAGGATCAGAAGCATCCATGCAGCGACGAAAGGGTGACGAATGGGCTCAACCGCTGGCATCATCGCAGCCATGGTGAACCTTTCTTCCCCAGTGCTCGCCGAACCGCCGGCCCGAGCTCCCGCCAGCGGCCTGCCGGAGGCCCAATGGCAATCCCTTCCAAGGCAGGGCCTGGAAAGGCTCGACCTGCTCCTCCTCTGCGTGGAGGCCCTGGATCTCAACGGTGGAGAAACCCTGCTGTGGATGGCCCATCAACTGGGTTTTTCGTCTCTCTTTCCCAATCGGGTGGCCCTCTGGAAGCTCCGTTCCCACAACCCCCTTCGGCGAGCCTGCCGACGGGGCGCCCCGGAAGGGGCGGAAACAGAAGCCCTGATCCAGATGCTTTGCGCCATGGCGGATCGGGTCTACCCCATGGTGCGCACCCTGCTCTCCAGCCGTGAGCCGGCAGAGCTCAACCGCCAGCATTGGCAGCTCTTCGAAGGGCGGCTGCGCGACTTGCTCAAGGAGCGCATGAACACCCGGCGCAGCAGTGTGCTGAACCTGATGGACCCGAAGGCCGGAGCGGCACAGCGGCGGAGCCTCATTCAGTCCCTGGCCCTGGCTGCCGGCCCTGGAGGGGTGGATCGGCTGAGGGCCAGCTTGATGGACCCCAATCCCTAGACCCTTCGGGCAGAGTGCCCCTATCGCCAGTGTGGCCATGAAGCAGACGTTGACCTACCAGCCCCACAGCTTCGGGGCCCATGCCTGCCGCTTGTGGGTGGAAGGCTTCCCCGATGTGTCCTCCGGCCAGGGAGGAGAGGCTCTGGGCATCATCACCGGCTGGTGTCTCGACTGGGTGGGCCATCCCCAGTTGGAGGGTCGACGGGAACATCTGCAGGCCCTTATGGCCACCGTCATCCCCTATGCCCGACACCTGCTCAGCGGGGTGCCAAGGGCCATGGGAGCGGAGAACGACCCTGTGAGCATTGGCCCCCTTCCCGCGGGAGGGCACCAGATGCAGTTGCGCAGCAGCCAGCCCGACACCCCTCCCCTGGAAGTGACTCTCGATGATGCGGAGCTGGCGGATCTGGTGAGGGTGCTCGACCAGTGCCGTCTGGATCCCCGCATCCAGCTTCCTCTGCCGGTTCCCGAATCGCTGCCCCTACCGGCAAGGGAGCTGCGAGACCGCATTCCCCTGCGCCGCCGCCTCAGTGGGCCTGTAGGCGGACTGGCAGCCCTGGCTCTGGCCACGGGCGCCAGCACCCTGTTGCCAACCCCACGACCCTCCGAAGGCCCGGCAGCCACCCAGAAAACCAGCCAGAAGGCTCCAGAAACCTCTCCTCCAGCCAAGCTCCCTGCTCCCTCCAGCACGCTCCCTAAACCACCCAGCAAGCTTCAAGCCCCTGCCCCGTCACCGGCAGCAGCAACCCCCACCGGCGAACTCCTCCCCGAAGAGCGCTTGAAGCGACTGCGCACCTGGCTCACCCCCCGCACGCCCGTCACGGGAGCGGGCCCGGCACCCCAGACCTGGAAGCTGGCCGTCAGCCCCGAGGGAGAGGTGGTGGCCGCCAGCCCTGTGGAAGGGAGCAACGGGGATCAGCGGAGCACCCTCGGGTTACCCAACGGGGACGTGCCCTCCACCCCAAAAGAGGCTGTCTTGCTCGTGCGCGGCGTTGTGACGCCTGGCGGTTACTGGGAGCTGGCGCCATGGGATGGCTGGTAGGGTGCCTTTCCCCAAGGCCAAACCCACCATGGCCCTGACCTGGCCCGAACTGAGAAGGAGGGTGGCCCGGCTCGGCTCCGCTCTGGATGTGGTGGTCCGCAGCGATCCGGAGGTCTGCGGCCTCAGCGGTGAGAACTTCCATCTCACCCTTCACCATGGAGGCCACGGCGACTGCACGGTCAACGACCTGTCCCTGATTGAGTGTCCGAACGAGCTGGTGCTGCTGGAATTTGAACGGTGGATGCGGGGTGCTGGATACCCGCTGGATCTTTAACGCACAGAACCCCATCCCCCAATCGCTGCCCGCCCGGTCATGACCCGCGGATCCATGAGCCCATTCCCCCCACCCAGGATTCGCCCGTTGCACCTTCCCACACCGGGAGCCACCCAACCTGGCCAGAGACTGCCGTCCCAGTCCCGTAAAAAAAGACGGCGTCAGCCGCCCAAATGGAAGCATCTGGGAATGGGCCTGGCCTGCGTGGCTGGGGGCACGTTGATCCTGGCCCTGTTGACGACCCTCGCCGAGCGGTTCAACACCCTGCTCCTGGTGAGCCAGGCGGTGGCCAACCTGATTCGCGGCCTGTCGCTCCTGGCCATGGGACTGCTCCAGATTCTTGCCTTGCTGATCGTGGCCGCCCTGGCCCTGTTTGCCCTGCTGCTTCTGGTGGGCGGCCTGGCCCGCTTGGTGCGGGCCATCGCAGGAATCCTTGCCGCGAAGCCATTCCGGTCCCTGGCCATCAACCATGGAGCCGCTGAACCCATAACCCGGCCAGCTGCCAGGACGACCAGAGAAAGATGAGCAGGATCAGCCATTGCAGCCAGGGAGGCCGCCGCGGACCCTCAGGAGGTTGCCCCATCTGAGCAGGCTCTGAGGTGGATTCCAGTGAACGTAGCGTTCGAGAGATCGTTCGGGCGAGGTGTGGATGGATCCCCTGATCTCGGCCCTGCTCCTGCCCGGAGCCTACCCCCATCCAACGGGCCCGATCACCCTGAGGGAAACCCACATTTCCTGGGTGCTGCTCACCGGCCCCTATGCCTACAAGATCAAAAAGCCGGTTTCCCTGGGCTTTGTTGATTTCAGTCAGCCGGAGCAACGGCACCATTTCTGCCAGGAGGAGCTCCGCCTCAACAAGCGGCTTGCCCCTGAGATCTATCTCGATCTGGTGGAGATCCACGGGCCGGTGGAGCAGGCCAGTCTGCTGGGCTCGGGGCCCGTGATCGAGATCGCGGTGCGCATGCAGCAGTTTGCCGAAGAAGGTCTGTTGTCCAGGGCCCTGGGCACGTCGCTGGTCACAGGGGAGCAACTCGAGCGTTTTGCCGAACGGCTGGCTTGGTTCCACGGGGACGCGGGCGTGGCGGACCCCGGCGGGCCCTTCGGCACGCCACAGGCCGTCCGAGCGCCGGCGATCTCCAATCTGGAAGTGCTGCGGCGGATCCATCCCCAGGAGCCCATCCTGGCCGGCTTGCAGGAGTGGACCCTGGCGGAAGGACAGAGACTGGAGGCGCACTTCACCCAACGGCTGGCCCAGGGGCGGGTGCGTGAGGGGCATGGGGATCTGCACCTGGACAACCTGGTCGTGCATCAGGGAGAGGTCCTCGGATTCGACTGCCTGGAGTTCAACCCCTCCTTGCGTTGGATCGACGTCGTCAGTGATGTGGCCTTTCTGGCCATGGATCTTCTGCACCGTGGAGAGACGGTGCTGGGCGGGCGGGTGTTGAACCGGTGGCTGATCACCTGCGGAGATTACGGAGCGCTCCAGCTCTGGGCGTGGTATCTGAGCTATCGGGCTCTGGTGCGGGCCAAGGTGCTCGCCCTGAGGAGGGAACAACTCGGCCCGGAGAACACCCAGCAAGGGGCCGCGCTGGAGGAGCAGCTCTGGGGGTATATCCACCAGGCCCAGCGCATCAGTGGCGCTACAAGGGGTGGGGCCTTGATCCTCACCCATGGGGTCACGGGTAGTGGAAAAAGTCATCTGGCCCTTCAGCTCTGTGCGCGCCAGGGCTGGATCCACCTTCGCTCCGATGTGGAGCGAAGGCGCCTTTTTGGGCGATGGGGAACGACCTTTTACCCTCCCAGGCAAGGAGATCGCTACAGCCCATGCGTCAGCGAGGAGCTCTACGACGCCCTGCTGCCCCAGGCCGCCGAGCAGATCCTGAAGGCAGGCTTCACCGCCGTGGTGGATGCCACATTCCTGAAACGGAGCCAGCGTCGCACCTTCCTGACCCTGGCGGAACGCCTCAATGTTCCTGCCGTGATCCTTGATTGTTCGGTCGATCTGGAGACGGCCAGGGGACGGATCGCGGCGCGGGCCAGGGAAGGAAACGATCCGTCAGAGGCCGACGGAACGGTGTTATCGGAACAGTGGAGAATCCGGGAACCCCTGAATCCAGGAGAAGAACCGGTTCAGCTGGTGGGCACGGAGATGGAGTGGCTGGAGGAACAACTCAGCCACCAGCTCCCAGGGGTCTTCAGAACCACTCCGCCACTGCTTCCTCGGCGGTGTTGACATGGGCATCCGGTGTGGAGCGGCGGAATTCCAGAGTGATGCTCCGTTTCTGCTCCCCGTCCGCTGCCACCGCCTCGATCGGATACACCTGCTGCCCATCCCGGAACGGCACCTGGATCCGGAACGTCCCATCCG
>JAYKIG010000039.1:0-30354 GCA_035286045.1 Cyanobacteriota bacterium
TCGGTTTCGGTGGCAGCTCCCACCTTCACCACGGCCACGCCACCACTGAGCTTGGCCAGTCGCTCCTGAAGCTTCTCCTTGTCGTAGGAGGAATCGGTTTCCTCCATCTGGGAGCGGATCTGCTCACAGCGGGCCTTCACTGCAGCCTCATTGCCTTCGGCCACGATGGTGGTGGTGTCCTTGTTGATGGTGATCCGACGGGCGGTGCCGAGGGAATCGATCTTCGCGTTCTCCAGCTTGAGGCCGGCATCTTCTGTAATCAGCTGGCCGTTGGTCAGAACAGCAATGTCCTCCAGCATGGCCTTGCGGCGATCGCCGAAGCCAGGAGCTTTGACGGCAGCCACGTTGAGCACACCGCGCAGGCGATTCACCACGAGGGTGGCGAGGGCTTCCTTCTCGATGTCCTCCGCGATGATCAGGAGGGGCTTGCCGGTGCGTGCGATCTGCTCGAGAACAGGCACAAGATCCTGAACCAGTGCAATCTTCTTGTCTGTGATCAGGATGTACGGCTCATCCAGCACCGCTTCCATGCGCTCGGTGTCGGTAGCGAAATAGGGGGAGATGTATCCCTTGTCGAAGCGCATTCCTTCAGTGACTTCCAGTTCGGTGGTCATCGACTTGCCTTCTTCCAGGGAGATGACCCCTTCCTTACCCACCTTGTCCATTGCATCGGCGATCATCCGACCCACTTCTTCATCGTTTCCGGCGGAGATGGTGCCTACCTGGGCAATGGCGTTGCTATCGCTGATGGGTTGGGCATGCTCTTCGATCTTGCTGACAAGGAAATCGGTGGCCTTATCGATGCCACGCTTCAGGGTGATCGCATTGGCGCCTGCTGCCACGTTCCGCAGCCCGGCCTTCACCATCGCGTGGGCGAGGACGGTGGCCGTGGTCGTGCCATCTCCGGCGGCGTCATTGGTTTTGCTAGCGGCCTGACGAATCAGGGCGACACCGGTGTTCTCAATATGGTCTTCAAGCTCGATCTCCTTGGCGATCGTTACACCATCATTGATGATCTGGGGCGCACCGAACTTCTTTTCCAGCACTACATTGCGACCCTTGGGGCCAAGGGTGACGGCCACGGATTCGGCCAGAATGTCGATGCCTCGCTCGAGGGCGCGACGGGCTTGTTCGTTGTAAATGATGCGCTTGGCCATGGTGAATGTCTCGTGAATGGGATAGGTCTTGGGAGCTTTAGCTGGGGGGGCGGTCAGCTGACCACGGCGAGAATGTCCTTCTCGGATAGCAGCACATAATCCTCTGAACCGAGTTTGATATCGGTGCCGGCGTACTTGCTGTACAGCACCCGATCCCCAACACTCACTTCGGGGGCCTGGCGGGAACCATCGTCGTTCCGCCTGCCAGGGCCTACCTGGACCACCTGGCCGACCTGGGGCTTTTCCTGTGCCGTATCAGGAAGAAGGATGCCTCCGGCGGTGCGCTCTTCGGATTCAGACACCTTGATGAAAACGCGGTCGCCCAGGGGCTTGACCGTGCTGACGCTGAGGGAAACAGCTGCCATGGGAATGGGAGATGGAGAAACAACAGGCGTTGTGGAGGGGTAGATCCAGGCCTTCGAACAAACCTGGCACTCACACCCTTCAAGTGCCAAATTATGTCCGCAGGTGCCGTGGGCGGTACCCCTGCCGTGTGCGGGTGTCCGAACTCCCCCGAACTTCCTCCCTACCCCTGGGCGAGTCTCCTCCCAGGGGTAGGCGCGGTGGTAAGGTTGCGCCGCTTCAGCGGGTCTTGGGGACCCGCTCTGCCCTACCGCCTTCTCCTTTATTTATGGCTGCCGCTGCACCCGCCACCACAGGCACCACTGGCATCGTTAAGCAGGTGATCGGGCCGGTGCTCGATGCTGAATTTCCTGCGGGCAAGCTTCCCAGGATCTACAACGCCCTTCTGATCAAGGGCAAAAATTCCGCAGGGCAGGATCTTGTCCTTACAGCGGAAGTGCAGCAGCTGCTGGGGGATCGGCGGGTGCGTGCCGTGGCTATGAGCAGCACCGATGGTCTCGTCCGGGGCATGGAGGCGCTGGATACGGGAGCCCCCATCTCCGTTCCTGTGGGTGAAGCCACCCTCGGGCGCATCTTCAATGTGTTGGGGGAGCCCGTGGATGAAAAGGGCCCTGTCAGCACCACTCTCACTGCCCCCATCCATCGCGAGGCCCCAAAGCTCACCGAGCTGGAAACAAAGCCCAAGGTTTTCGAGACCGGCATCAAGGTGATCGATTTGCTTGCTCCCTACCGCCAGGGAGGAAAGGTGGGTCTCTTCGGGGGAGCAGGTGTGGGCAAGACCGTTCTGATTCAGGAGCTGATCAACAACATCGCCAAGGAACATGGTGGGGTTTCCGTGTTCGGTGGTGTGGGTGAGCGCACCCGTGAAGGCAACGATCTGTACGAGGAGTTCAAGGAATCGGGGGTGATCAATGCCGACGACCTCTCGAAATCAAAGGTGGCCCTTTGCTATGGCCAGATGAACGAGCCCCCAGGGGCTCGCATGCGCGTCGGTCTCTCGGCCCTCACCATGGCCGAGCACTTCCGAGATGTGAACAAGCAGGATGTGTTGCTCTTCATCGACAACATCTTCCGCTTTGTTCAAGCCGGTTCTGAGGTTTCCGCCCTGCTGGGCCGGATGCCCTCCGCCGTGGGTTACCAGCCCACTCTCGGCACCGATGTCGGTGAGCTCCAGGAGCGGATCACCTCCACTCTGGAGGGCTCCATCACCTCCATCCAGGCCGTCTATGTTCCTGCGGACGACCTGACGGACCCTGCGCCCGCCACCACCTTCGCCCACCTCGATGCCACCACCGTGCTGAGCCGTGGTCTGGCCTCGAAGGGAATTTATCCGGCGGTCGATCCTCTGGATTCCACCAGCACCATGCTTCAACCAGCCGTCGTTGGTGATGAGCACTACCGAACCGCCCGGGCGGTTCAGAGCACCCTGCAGCGTTACAAGGAGCTCCAGGACATCATCGCCATCCTGGGTCTTGACGAGCTCTCCGAGGACGATCGCCGCACCGTGGACCGGGCCCGCAAGATTGAGAAGTTTCTCTCCCAGCCCTTTTTCGTTGCCGAAGTGTTCACTGGCATGTCCGGCAAATACGTGAAGCTTGAGGAAACCATCAAGGGTTTCCAGATGATCCTTGCCGGCGAACTGGATGATCTGCCGGAAGCCGCCTTCTATCTCGTCGGCAACATTGATGAGGTGAAGGCCAAGGCCGAGAAGATCCTCGCCGACTCCAAGAAGGCCTGATCCGATGACCCTCAATCTCCGTGTTCTCGCTCCTGACCAGAGTGTGTTCGATGGTCCCGTCGATGAGGTGATCCTCCCCAGCAGCACCGGCCAGCTAGGAGTGCTTACCGGTCACGTGTCCATGCTCACCGCTCTCGACAGCGGTGTCCTTCGCCTTCGCGAAGGCTCCTCCTGGAAAGCCATCGCTCTTCTGGGGGGCTTTGCTGAGGTGGAGGCCAACGAAGTCACCGTCCTGGTGAATGGGGCAGAGCTCGGCAGCTCTATTGATCGGGCCACTGCCGAGCGGGAGTACGAGCTGGCAGAGCAGGAAGCCCGCACCTTTGAGGGGAAAGATCCCAGCCCCGAAAAGCTCAAGGCCCAGGATGCCCTCGCCCAAGCTCGCGCCAGGGTGTCTGCCAGTCGCGGTAGCTGATTTTGGTTTAACGGAAGACAGTTCCTTTTGGCTTTGCGCTTCCTGATTGATTCTGCTGATGTTTCTGACTGGGCCGTTCTCTGGCCCTTGGGCTTGTTCCACGGGATCACCACCAATCCCTCCCTGCTCCGGCGTGCGGGATTGCCCTGCACCATCGACACCTTGGCGGGTCTTGTGGATCGCTCCTTGAGCCTTGGATGTCAGGAGTTGCATCTGCAGGCCTGGGGGGTTGGCCCGGAACAACTTTTGTCCCATGCCCAGGCTCTCCACGCCCTAGCTCCAGAGCACATCGTGATCAAGCTCCCTCTCACGGAGGGGGGGCTGCGCTCTGCGGCTCTGCTGGTGGCAAGTGGCATTCGGGTGACTCTCACCGCGTGCTACTGCTCCTCCCAGGTGATGGCCGCTGCGGGGCTTGGAGCCACCTACGTGGCGCCCTATCTCGGTCGCATCAGCGATACGGGAGGTGATGGCCGTTCGGAGGTGATTAGGATGCAACGCTGCCTGGATGGGGTAGGCACCTCCACCCGCTTGTTGGTGGCCAGCCTACGTTCCATCGAAGACATCCTCACCCTGGCTCCCCTGGGCGTCGATACCTATACCCTCTCCCCTTCCTTGGCACGGCAGTTCTGGACCCATCCCTCCACGGAAGAGGCTGCAGCTCACTTCGAGGCCGATGCCCTTTCGGCCTGAGCCATCCTCAGATTTACCCAGGCCATCTGCTACCGATCAGGCGGTGCCGCAGAAGGTGACATCCGGGAACTTGAGCTTGGCTTCCTCCAGACTCTTGCCCCGACCTTCCTCTTGCCAGTAATTGATAACCTCGGTGGCTTTATTGAGAATTTCCACCCGCTCGTTGTCGGTGATCCAGCTCTTGCGCTCCAGCTCCCCCTTGAGGGTTTCCCAGGCATCTTCCCGCGGCCAGAAGAAATAAGCCGTCAGAGGGCTTGGCCCCCCACCCACGATCTGATCCACGGCGAGGGCCACGTTGTCGGGCAGCCAGAGAATCTTGAGGAGAAAGCGGCCCTCGTCTGGTTTGGGGGTGTAGCCCGAGGGCACCCCGTCCTCATCAATGGTGGCCGTTGCGAGAGCCGCGCTACCCCCACGCATCACGGGCCGCCCGGGCGTTGGATCCGCTGCGGCAAGGATCTCGGCGGCGGCGTCCTCCCCAGGGGCGACGGTTGTGTCCAGCGTGGTTTTCTCGGGAGCCATTTGGGTCTCTGCGCTCAAAGCCAACGTTCAAACAACTAAGCTACCAGCCCGATTGTCTCCTGCTCTGTCCAGCATCCCCTCGGCTGTCACCCCAGCGCAGGCCATCCTGTTGTTCGATCTGGACGGGGTGATCAGGGACGTGAATGCGAGCTACCGCAGGGCGATCCGAGCCACGGTGCAGCACTTCACGGGTTGGTGCCCCGACCCCGCGGCCATTGATGACCTCAAGGGCGAGGGCTGTTGGAACAACGATTGGGAAGCCAGCCTGGAGTTGATGCGTCGCCACCGACTGGCAGGTGTGGAAGGGGGGGCGGCATCATCAGGTCTTGCCCTTCCCACCCTTTCGGAGGTGGTGGCGGTGTTCAGCCGTTTCTACTTCGGGGGCGATCCTGAGGGGCCACCCTCCCGGTGGACAGGGTTCATCCGGGAGGAAACCCTTCTGGTCGCCCCCGATTTTTTTGCCGCCCTCACCCAGGCGGGGATGGCCTGGGGATTCGTGAGCGGTGCGGAGCAACCCTCTGCCAGGTTTCTCCTGGAGGAACGACTGGGATTGTCCGATCCTCCGCTTGTGGCCATGGGAGATGCCCCGGACAAGCCTGATCCCACGGGGTTCATCCGTCTGGCGGACCGGCTCGCCAACGAACGCGGCCAATCTCTGGGGCCGCAAGGACCTCCTGTGGCTTATCTCGGAGACACGGTGGCAGATGTGGAAACGGTGTGCCGTGCTCGGATCTGCCTGCCGGATCAATGCTTCCTTGCCCTGGCGGTTGCCCCACCCCATCTGCATGCTCCGGAGCAACTCTCTCGACGTCGCAACTATGAAAAGAGGCTTTTGGCTGCTGGTGCGGATTATCTATTGGCAAGCACGCTACAGCTTCAGAATGGGGCCGTTGACTTGATCCGATCCATCCAGCTTCCCCTGCATTGAATTGGGTTCGGTGAAGACCTAAAGCCGGTGAATTGGATGCCAAAGCACTTGTCTCGTTCTTGATCGGCGGTATCTTCAACCCAGGACCGCCAACCCCTCGCTCCGATGCCCTCCGAGTCCAAGTTTTCACCGGCGGATCTACCTACGCCGTTGTCCGTTCCCTTCCCAAGGGCTGACGACACTTCCCGTAAAGTTGCCCCTTTCCCCCCCAGATCGTCTTCTCAGCAGCGCCTCTCCAGGCTTGGTTTTGGCACCTCGGGAATCATGGGGTCTTCCATGACTGCTTCAGGTCGCCTGCGCCTCCTCGAGGCGGCGTTTGATCAAGGTGTCAGGCATTTCGACACGGCACCTCTCTATGGCATGGGGATGGCGGAGGATGTGCTTGCCACCTTTGCTCGTGGCAAGCGATCAGACATCACGATCACCTCCAAATTCGGTCTGCTCCCCCCCCCTATCCACCCCTTGCTGAGGCCCGCCCTTCCGATTGCCCGCTGCATCAATCGTCGTGTCTGTGGTCACTTAAATCCGCAGCAACAAGACCTTGCCAATCGGACGATCCGGTCCCTGCCTGTTGTTGGGTCTTCCAGTGTTCCCCACGCTCCTGGATCCACCTCTCCAAACATGGGGAGGAATCCCTACAAGCCAGCCGAAATCCGTCATGGCCTGGAGGAAAGCCTGCGCAAGCTGGGCACCGATTATGTCGATTACTACCTACTGGATGAATGTCAGACAGACAATCTGGATGAAGATGTGGTTTCCCTCCTGGAAGACTTGGTTGCTGAGGGAAAGATCAGGGCATACGGACTAGGTTCTGGTCGTAAGGCGTCCCGGGAGATCCTCAGCCAACACCCCACGTTCCGTGGTGTTGTGCAGATCCCCGATCATCTGCTTCATGATGACACCGCCTGGTTCGTGCAGAGCGCCCAATCCCCTCTCTTCACCCATAGCGTTCTGCGCACGCCCCTTCGGTCTGCCAGCTACCGCCCTACCCTTGATCTCCTCCTTATTCGCTGGGGGGAACAACTCAATGTAGATCCTCGTGAGCCTGAGTTGCTCACGGCGCTCCTCCTCACCGGTGCTCTTATGAACAACCCCCACGGTTGTGTGCTGTTTTCAACGAGCAAGGTTCAGCGAATCACAAGTTATGTGGAAACGCTTCAGCGCTTCCCTACAGGCGCACAGGCTTTGCGAGATCTTCTGTCTCAGGTGTCCGCCATGGGTTCCCTCCCCCAGGAAGTGGCGGCTTGAAGAAAGGGCAGGGGGCCGTGGCCCCTGCCCCTAGAGACGGTGGAGAAGGGCTGCCTCTGCGGCAGCGCGGATCACAAGTCCGTGTCGCTCCACCAAGGGTGTCAGGGCGTCGTAGCCACCCCCGATTACCGTCGCCACCGGAACTTGCTCACGCAGGCAGGTTTCCAGAACCATCCGCTCCCTCAGGAGAAGCCCTCCATCGCTCAGGCAGAGCCGTCCCAGGCGATCCTGCCTGTGGGGGTCCACGCCAGCGTTGTAGAAGACAAGGTGTGGGCGCACTTCGCTCAGCAGATCAGGGAGCAAGCCTCCAACGGATGCCATGTAGGCCTCGTCTTCCATGCCGTCGGGTAGGGGGAGATCCCAGTCGCTTCTCGCCTTTCGCAGGGGGAAGTTGCTTTCAGCATGGGCCGAGAAGGTGAACACCCTCGGATCGGCTTCAAACAGAGTGGCCGTGCCATCCCCCTGGTGCACATCAAGATCCACCACCAGGATGCGCTCAACAATCCCTTCATCGAGAAGCACCCGAGCGGCCACGGCCACATCATTAAAGATGCAGAACCCGCTTCCCGCTGTTCCAAAAGCATGGTGGGTGCCTCCGGCCAGGTGGCAGGCCAGACCGTGCTGCAGGGCCAGCCGCGCCGTGAGCACCGTTCCTCCCACGGCCAGCCAACTGCGGCGGATCACCCCAGGTGTGGCCGGTAGGCCGATCCGTCTGGCCTCCGCTGCGCTCAGTCGCTGCTGGCTGAAGGCCTCGTGGTAGGAGCGTGGATGCACCAGTTCCAGCCATCGCCTGGGAATGGGGAGGGGTTGGTGCAGATGGTCGTCCCTGAGCAGGTCGAGCTGGCGGAGATGGTCGACCAGCAGCCGGAATTTGGCCATTGGAAACCGGTGCTCCTCCGGCAGAGGAGTGGAGTAGGCCGGATGGGACACCAGGGGCAGATTCACCAGGTTGGATCCGACCAGATCTCCACGGTGAGATCCCCAAGGTCCCCAGCGGGGACCGCCGCCAGGCAGGCCCGCAAGGTGTCGCCATTCACCGTGATTTCGCAGGCCCCGCAACTGCCCCCCAGGCAACCGGTGGGGATCACCACCCGGGCTCCTTGCGCCGCCACCAACCACTCGGTGCCCGCTGCCACCCAGGTGCTGGTGCCGTTGGGCCAGTGGATGCAAGTGCGGTTCGACTCTGGGCAACTCATGGTTTTAGTTCCTGGTGCGGCTTGGATCGCGGAGGAGGGGATCCAGGTTCACATGCTCTTCAAAGGCATCGGCCAGGCGATCCAGCAGCGCTTCCCGCTGGCGGCTGTGGTGGGGCAGATTTTCGCTGAGGGGGGCGAGCCCCTTTCGGCTTCGCAGGTGATTAAGCCAGCGGCGCCGCCAGGGGCCGCTCTCGAAGACGCCATGAAGATAGGTTCCCGCCACCAGGCCTCCCTGCTCCCCATGGGCTTGCACCCATCCCAGATTGGCATCTGTGCAGAGCGGCTCACAGCCGCTGGCTCCAGCGAGAGGCGCCAGGGTGCTGACCCCCCTGTGCATCTCAAAACCCTCGATGGCTACGGGCCCCCTCGCCCCAGCGCGGGCTGGGGGCCAGAGAGCACCGCTGCGGCACTGCCGCAGCACCTTCGTGGATGTGAAGTGGGTGCGAAGGGGCAGCAGACCAAGTCCGGCCATGCTGCGCCCGGTGCCTTCCACCGGGGCACTCCCTTCCAGGCCGTCGGGGTCGTTCACCTCCTGCCCGAGCATCTGTAGCCCCCCGCAGAGCCCGAACACCTGACCTCCTTGGGCCACATAGTGGCGCAGCCCGTGCTCCAGTCCGCTGGTGCGCAGGGCGGCCAGGTCGCGGAGGGTCTGCTTGCTGCCGGGTACCACCACCGCATCCGGATGGCCCAGCTCATCCCCGGGTCTCACCCAGCGCAGCCGCACGGTGGCCTCAGCTTCTAATGGATCGAGATCGGAGAAGTTGCTCAGGCTGGGCAGCCGCAGCACCACGATCTCCAACGCAGCGGGTCCTCTGCTGCCGCGCCGTTCCAGCAGGTCCAGGGAATCCTCCGGAGGGAAGAGCTCCTCCAACCAGGGCATCACCCCAAGCACCGGCACCCCTGTGTGTTCCTGGAGCCAGCGGCGGCCCGGTTCAAAGAGTTCGCGTCGGCCTCGGAAGCGGTTGATCAACACCCCCTTGATCAAGGGCCGTTCCACCGGGCGCAGCAGAGAGATGGTGCCCACCACCTGAGCAAAGACCCCCCCCCGTTCGATATCCGCCACCAGAAGACAGTTGGCCCGACAATACTGAGCCAGCCGGAGGTTGGTGAGATCGCGAGCCTGGAGGTTCACCTCCACGGGGCTGCCAGCCCCCTCCATCACCAGTCGGCTTTGGGGATGGCTCTCACGCAGCTGGAGGAGCCCCTCCTGGATCGCCTTCCACCCTGGCCGGAACCAATCGCGGTAGTAGTTCTCCGCCCGGGTATGACCCACCGATCGCCCGAGGTGGATCACTTCGCTCGTGCTGTCGCCCTGGGGTTTCAGGAGCACCGGGTTCATGGCGCAGACAGGCTCCAACCGGGCTGCCCAGGCCTGCAGGGCCTGGGAATAGGCCATCTCCCCCCCGCCTGGATCCACCCAGGCGTTGTTGCTCATGTTCTGTCCCTTGAAGGGCACGGGAGTGTGTCCCTGGCGCTTCAGCACCCGGCAGAGGGCAGCGCTCATCAGGGATTTGCCCGCTCCGCTGCTGGTACCGAGCACCATGAGGGGAGAGGGAGCACTCACTGGCAGGGAAGGAGCTGGGGCGCGGTTTCTCACCCTATGTCCACCCCATCCGCTGTTCTGGCTCGATCCCGTTACGATCCACTCCAAAAGCGACCTTTACTACCCCGCCGATGGCCGTTAACTATCCCCGCAAGATTCTCAACACCATCGGGCCCAGGCAAATGATGGCCGAGGTGGTGAAAGAGAGAAAGATTCAGGTGCTTTTCCTCAATAGTTACCGCTTCAATGAGCAGCGCTCCTGCCAGGAGCTCACCGCCCTGATGGAAGCCCTCGATGGCCAGCCCAGGGAGTTGGTGCGCGACCTCTCCCACCACGTGAGCGATGAGGCGCGCCATGCGGTGTGGCTCACGGACCTCCTGGTGGAGATGGGGGAGGAGATCAGCAACCCCAAGAGCGGTTCCTACATCGACGAGCTCAATCGTCTGCTCGACATCACCGTAGAGAACAGCAGCGTCGATCCGGCCCACAGGGAGAACGCCCTGATCGCCGCCCTGGCTTCCATTAACGCCACGGAAAAGCGCGGTTGCCAGGCCTTCTCGGCCCATATCAACGCCCTTCGCAGTGCTCCGGCCACCGAGGAGAATCTGCGGATCCGGAACACTCTGGAAAGAATCCTGCCGGAGGAGGCTGCCCATGTGAGCTGGGGTAGCCGTTGGCTGGGAAAAATCGCGAGCCAGAGTGCTGATCATCGGGCCAGGGTCCAGACGGCCAAACGGAAATATTTCATGATTGAACATGCGGCCTTCGAAGCTGGCATGGATATCACGGCCGGGGCTGAGCTGCGGCGGTTGGGCAACCTGGTTGAGATCGCCAATACTCTCCCCGCCTGGGAGCGTCCGGCCTACGTGCTCGAGCGCCTGCCCCAGGCTCTTCTCTCTCCTGATCTCACGAAATCCCGCCTGTTTGCTGTGAAGCGGGTCATCGAGGAGAAGCCCGAGAAGCTGGTGGAGCAATTCATTCCCATGTTTCTCTCTGGTCTGAGCAACCTGCGGCCCTCCCTGGCCACCCCCCAGGGCAGGTCCTGATTGCCTTCAGCTGGCCAGGATGGGCCCAGGCGACGTTCTGCCTGTGGCAGCCAGCGAAGCGATCATCGGCGAGGAGTGGAAGGCCCGCTCTCAGGAACTGGCCGACTGGGCCATGGCGCACCTGGTGAATCGCAGGGATGTCTGGGGTCAGTACTCCCTCCTCCCCCCCATGAGGCCCTGGAGCAGGGACGCGCATACAAGGCCATGACCCTGCCGATGGCCTCCATGCGGGCGGACGACATGGTGACTCTCGACAAGCTGGCGCGCCATTTCTCCAGCCACCGAAACCAACGTCCCCAGCTGATCGGTCTGCATGCGGAGAGCAGGGAGGGCACCAGTCGCTGGCTGGCCGTCGATATCGACAACCATGATCTGGAGGCGGTGGGTGCCCCGGAGCGAGCCCGGCGCAACCTTGCTGGCGCCCTGGAGTGGTGGCGTCTGCTTGCGGAACGCGGCTACGACCCCCTGCTGTTTGATTCCAGCGGAAAGGGGGGCTACCACCGCTGGGTGCTCCTGGCGGACCCGCCCCCACGGCCCATGTGTGGGCCATGGTGAAGGACCTGGCGACCACCTGGGAGCGCCATCACCTGGAGGAGGAGCCGGAGATCTTTCCCAAACAACCCAAGCCCGGCAGCCTCAACGCCTGGTTTCCCCTGCCGGGCATGCACCACAGCCAGCCTCACTACTCCCGTCTCTGGAGCGGTGAGGAATGGCTGAGCGACCCCTGGCTCGAAGGTCCCGCTGCCATTGATGCCATGTTGTAGGCCATCCCCGGCCCGCCTCCACCGCTGTCGCAGACCGACGTGTTCGAGGCTATCGCCGCTCCTGTCCGCCCTGCCTCTGCCACCCCCGTGCCCGGGCCCCGGCGGACGGCGTCCGCCCGCAAACGGCGATTTGCCAGCTCCCGGAAGCTCCGGGTGTGCCTGGATGTGGATGGGGTGCTCGCGGATCGCACCTATGGGCGCGGGCCGGAAGACCTGGGGGATCTGATTCCGGGGGCGGTGGAGTTCACCCGCGCCCTGGCCGAGCGGGCTGAGGTGGTGATCCACTCCGCCCGCCTGCATGCGGACGAGCCCAACTCGGCGGCGGGCCGCAAAGCGGAAGCCCGCCTGTGCGACTGGTTGGATCATCACGGGTTCGCGTATCAGGCCATTGCCAGCGGTGTGGGCAAACCTGTCGCCTCTCCCTACGTTGACGATCGGGGGGTGAGCTGCCGTCCTATGGACAATGGCCCCCGCTCCATCGAAGCCCTCGATACCGATGGCCAGCGCTGCAACCTGGCCATCCTCGCCAGCGATGGGCGCACCCTGATCCCCAATGGCGGCAGGGCCATAGCCCACCTTATCCCCCACCGGAGAGTGGGTGGACAACGACACCCTGGCCGCCGTGGACCGGGAGGGCCACCCCATGGCCAAGCTGCCCTCCAGCTTTGAGGGTGCCATCAACCTGTGGGAGACAGTGGATGAGGACCATCTGTTACAGCACAGCATTCGGCTCACCTATGCCCTGGCCGGTGATGGGGCTCCCAGCGGAGCCCTGGCGGGGGTGCTGGCGAAGGGCACGATCTTCACCTTCCCCTTCCGTCGGCGCGGGGGGGCATCTGGCTGCTGATCGGCGATCCCAACGCGATCCGCATGGTGGGCCTAGAGCAGGCCGCCGCCTGCGGGCCTGAGGCGGAGGAGGAGCCCGAGGCGGAAGGGGAGATCGGCGCCGAACTCGACGTCAACATGCTCTGATCGCCATGCCGGAGATCAACCTCTCTGACAGCAGGAAGCGGGACGCTCTGGTGAAGGACGAGGGCACCCGGGTGCGGGAACGGCTGCGCTCGGTGGGGCCCGAAGGGGAGTTTCCCTCGACCCATCGTCTGCTGAAGTCCACCGTTGACCACGATCTGGATGCCCTGCAGGCCCAGTTCGGGGAGCCGGAAGCCATTGCCCAGGCCCTGGTGAGCAGCGATCCGGTGGTGGATCTGGAGCGTTTCGGCCAGAGCCTTTGGTTCCTCTTCTGGTTGTTCATCAACCCACAGGAGAAACCCGTCTACCAGATGCAGCTGAACGAGCTGGTGTTTTCTCCCTTTGGTGAGATTCTCGCCCGTAGGCCCCTGCAGCGAGCTGAAGCCAACACCAACGCCCCCATCCCCCTTCAGTGACCGGCCAGATGATCCCCAAAAAGGAAGCCGTTCGACGTTATGTGTCCAGCGATCTGATGCAGATCCTGCCCATCAACGGCCTCACCTACGACTTCCTCTACGGCATGGCCAGCTGATGCTCGTGGGGGCCGGAAAGGGGGGCAAGGATCCCCTGGTGTTTCGCCGGGGGAGCGTGCCCTACCGCGGATTCCTGGAGGGACGGGTGCAGGGGGACCGTTACACCCTCCTCCTGCATCTCTCCAATGCGGAGCTCAAGCGGCCTGATTCCGTTGCCCCAGCCACCCCATGACCCCTCCCCGCAAGCCATCCCCAACGGCTGCTGCCGCCAATCCTGAAGCTCCTGCGGTGGAGCCAACTGTCCCTGCGGAGCCCACGGCTGTCGTCGCAGCCACGCCAGCCCGGCGCCGCTCCAGGGCCACGAAGGCGGAGGCGGAATCCGCCGCAAAGGCGGCCCCAAGTCCTGCACCCTCCAGGCGCAGGAAGGCTCTCCCCGTTTCCGGCAAAGCTGAAGCTGAGGCCCCAGTCCTGGAAGCTGTTGCCGGTGCCCCGCAGGTTGCGACGCCGGAGACGGCGGAGGCCGCTGTGGCGAAGCCCGCCCGTCGCCGTTCTGCGACAACCCCGCCTCCGGCAGTTGAGGTTCAGGGGGCAGGGGCCCTGGAAGCCCTGCTGGATCCGAAGTGGCTGCGCCAGGCCCGTTGGAGGCGCCGCCAGCCGGGCGAAGCATGCGTGCCTTCAATAGCGATACGGCTCGCCAACGGCTGCAAGCGGCCGAGGACTACGTGATCAGTCGCAAGATTGATGGGGAATTCACTTGTCTGCTCTTCAGCCAGGGGGTGTGCCTCACCCTCAACCCTGGTGGCACCGTGCGCGTCGGCGCCCCCTTTCATCAGGAGGCGGCAGAACGGCTGGCGGCGGCAGGGGTGAAGGAGGCGTTTCTGGGGGGAGAGCTCTATGTGCGCCGCAACGACGGCCAACGGCCCCGGGTGCATGATGTGACCCGGGTGACGCGCAAGCCCGCCATTGCAGCGGAGGTGGCCAGCCTCTGTTTCACGGTGTTCGACATCTACCGCCTGGACGGCGACGACTACGCCGCTCGGGATGGAGAGGCCCTGAAGCAGGCTGAGCGGCTCTTCGAGAAGGGTGAGCGTGAGCGGGTGCATGTGGTGGGGAACACCACGGGAGAGCGTGATGGGGTGTTTGCGCAGTACCGCAAATGGGTGGAGAAGGAGGGTGCCGAGGGAGTGGTGGTGCGCGCAGCACTTCGGCGGGCCTGTTCAAGATCAAGCCACGCCATAGCCTGGATCTGGCGGTTGTGGCCTTTTCCGAAGGCATCGACGATCGAGCGGGCCTGCTTCACAGCCTTCTGCTGGCCGTGCCCATCGATGAAGACAGCTTCCAGCTGGTGGGCCGGGTGGGGGGCGGTTTCACGGAGGAGCTCCGGGCTTCCCTCCTGCAGCAGCTCGGCGAGAGAGTCGTGGAGAGCGACTATGTGGAAGTGAACAGTGACCAGGTGGGCTACTGCAGAATCGAACCCGGACTGGTGGCGGGGCTTTCCTGCCTGGATGTGGTGTCGCGCACATCGCAGGTGAGCAGCATCGACCGCATGGTGCTCGATTGGCATGTCGGTCAGCGCCGCTGGGAAGGGGTGCGCTGCCTGCCCTTCTGCAGTCTGATTTCACCCCAGTTCGTGCGCCTGCGCGACGACAAGCAGGCCATCCCGGAGCATGTGCCTCTGAGCCAGCATTCCGACATCGCCGACATCCCGGAGATGGAACGGGGCGTAGCGGAGATTCGCTTGCCGGAGAGCACCATCCCTCAGCGGGCGGTGGCTGTGAAGGTGCTTAAGGGGGCAACGATGGTGCGCAAACTGCTGCTCTGGAAAACCAACAAGGAGGGGCAAAGCAGGGATCATCACGCCTACGTGATCCACCTCACCGACTACAGCCCCAACTGGGAAAACCCCTTCAACCACGAGATCCGGGTGAGGAGCAGCGAGAAGCAGATCCGCGCCATTTTTGCCGCTTGGAAGCAGCAGTTGTTCGTGGGGGGCTGGAAGGAGGTGGGCGCCGGCAGCGAATGAGGATCCTCAGCTGGAACATTCTCCACGGGGCGGTGCTAGCCGACGGGCCATCGCCGGGGCCATCACCTCCCTTTCCCCGGACGTGGTGCTCCTGCAGGAGGCGCGGGCCTGGGATGGGCGCGGCCCCGACCCCCTGTTGGAGGGTTTTGCGGACGGAGGTCTGGAGTCCCAGGTGAGTTCACCGGTGGTGGAGAGGGAGAACAGCCTCCTGATCGCCAGCCTCTGGCCCTTTGCCGCCAAGCCCCTGGCCCATGCGCCGTGCTCAACAAATCCGCGGCAGCAACTCCCCGCTAGGCGGCACCAGCAGGCGCTCACTGCCAAAGGGGGTGCGCAATACAACCCGGGCTGTGCCGGCACGCACTTCACCGATCCACCGGCCCCCTTGCCGCCCCAATACTTCCTCCGCCAGCGCCCGATCCTCCGCGGGTACCACCGCCAGAAAGCGCCCCTCATTTGCCAGATGCAGGGGCTCAAAACCCAGGATTGCGCAGGCCGTTGCCACCGCCGCTGCCACGGGCAGCTGCTCTTCCTCCAGATGGAATTCCGCTCCCGCCGCGCTCGCCAGTTCCTGCAATGCACTGGCCAGCCCGCCCCGGGTGAGATCCCTCAGGCAGTGAAACCGCACCCCCGCCTGGAGGCCCGCCTCCACCTGGGGCCAGAGTGCCATGCAGTCGCTTTCGATCGATGGATCCAGGGCCAGGCCATGGCGGGCCGCCAGGATTGCCAGCCCGTGGCGGCCCAGATCGCCGCTCACCAGCAGTTGGTCGCCCACCCGGATAGCCCCGGGGCCGATCAAGGTGGGGCTTGCGATCACGCCGATACCGCTGGTGGTGAGGAACAGCCGATCCGCCTTGCCCCGCTCCACCACCTTGGTGTCGCCCGTCACGATGGCCACGCTGCAGGCGCGGGCCGCCTGGTCCATGGAGGCCACGATCCGCCGCAGGCAGGCGAGCTCCAGCCCCTCCTCCAGGATCCAGGCCACGCTGATCTGCTGGGGGCGGGCGCCGGCCATGGCCAGGTCGTTGGCTGTGCCGATGATGGCCAGCTGGCCGATGTCGCCCCCGGGAAATTCCAAAGGATGCACCACATAGCTGTCGGTGGTGAAGGCCAGCGAACCGGCGGGCCTCTCGAGGGTGGCCGCATCATGCAGCAGCAGGGCCGGGTCGCTGTAGAGCCGGCGGAATTCGCGATCGATCAGCTCCGCCATCAGGGTGCCGCCACCCCCATGGCCCAGGCGGATGCGCTCCTGCGTCATCGCCGGTAACGCCACCAGGCGGCGCAGGCCCCCTCCCCGGACACCATCGGCGCCCCGAGGGGATGCTCCGGCGTGCAGGCCCCGCCAAAGGATGGGCATTGGTCCGGCGTGGTCCGGCCCTGCAGCACCTCGCCGCTGAGGCAGATGGGACCGCAGCTGGGGCAGGCGGGCTCCTCTGCAGCGACAGGTTCCGCCATGCCGAACCGATGGCGGGCCTCCAAGGTGTCGTAGGGGGGCTTGAGGGCCAGGCCTCCGTTGGAAATGACCCCTATCCCCCGCCAGGGTTGATCCACCGGATGGAACACCTCCTCCAGCAAGGCGCGGGCGGCCTGATTTCCCTCGGTTCGCACCACCCGGGAGTAAGCATTCCCCACCTGCGCCTTGCCCGCCTCCAGCTGCTCCACGGTCAGCAGGAGCCCTGCCATCAGGTCGTCCGGCTCGAAGCCCGTTACCACTACTGGCACATGGAACCGCTCCACAAGCGACTCCAGCTCGGCCGTGCCGATCACGCTGCACACATGGCCAGCCGCCAGGAAGGCCTCCACCTGGTTGGCTGGATGCGTCAGGATTGCCTCCATCGCCGGGGCCA
Source organism: Cyanobacteriota bacterium (assembly GCA_035286045.1). Taxonomy (GTDB): domain Bacteria; phylum Cyanobacteriota; class Cyanobacteriia; order PCC-6307; family Cyanobiaceae; genus Cyanobium. Next base: position 16,914 of record JAYKIG010000039.1, read on the forward strand.
CCCGCACATGGGCGGTGAGCAGGGCGAGATTCCCTACCCCCACCGCCATCGTCTGTCGCGCCAACAGGGCCGTGGCCGGGGCGGTGGTTTCAAAACCCACCGCCAGAAACACCACCTGTTGATCTGGCATGTCAACGGCCAGGCGCAGGGCTTCCAGGGGGGTGGTGAGCAGGTGCACGTTCCCCCCGGCGGCCCGTATTGCGAGCAGATCCAGGCCCCGCTCCGTGCCTGGCACCCGCAGCATGTCGCCATAGGTGCAGAGGATCACTCCAGGCCTGCAGGCAAGCGCCAGGGCCTGATCGATCGTGGTGGCAGGTGTGACACACACCGGACATCCCGGCCCGTGGATCAGGCGCAGCGTCGGTGGAAGGAGTTGGTCGAGCCCCCAGCGCAGGATGCTGTGGGTCTGGCCGCCGCACACCTCCATCACGGTCCAGGGGCGGGAGGCTCGATGGTTCAGGGACTCCGCCAGGGAGGCCACGGTGGCTGCGGTGGAGGTCACCAGGGTCCGGGGGCCTCGATGGCGGCCACGGGCTGGAAGGTCTGCAACATGCGCATGTACTGCACCCGTTCGTACTCCTGGGGCGTGGGGCAGCGCAGCTGGCTCATGCAGCCGATCAGCTCTGCCACTGAGCCGTAGTCGTGCTCAACCAGCCAGAGCCGCAGCTCCTCCTCCAGGCTGTGCAAGCGGCCAGGACCATGCCGCAGCAGGGCCCCCACCACCTGGGTCACACAGGCACCCGCCATCAGCAGACGCACCACGTCGCTGCCCCGATGCACCCCGCTGGAGGCCGCCAGATCAAGGGGATGGCGGCCATGGAGCAGGGCAATCCAGCGCAGGGGAAGCCGCAGATCATGGGGGGTGGAGAGCAAGAGGTTTGGGCGCAGCTCCAGCGACTCGATGTCGATCTCCGGCTGGTAGAACCGGTTGAAGAGGGTGAGGCCACTGGCGCCGATGGCCGCCAGCCGTTTGGCCATGGCGGCGATGTTTGTGAAATAGGGGCCCAGCTTCACCGTCAGGGGCAGGCGCACTTCGGCATGCACGTCCCGCACGATTGCCTCCACTTCGGCTTCGATGGCTGCGCTGCTCAGATCAGGATCGGTGGGAAGCGAAAAGATGTTCAGCTCGATGGCACTGGCGCCGGCCGCCTCGAGCTGCCGGGCAAAGCGCACCCAGCTGCCTGGATGCTGGCCATTGAGGCTCGCGATCACCGGAATCCGTAGCTGACGGCGGGCCTGCTCCAGGTGGCGCAGGTAGAGCTGCGATCCCACATGGAATCCTGCGGTTTCCGGCACGTAGGTGAGGGATTCGCCATAGCTCTCGCTTCCCAGCAGGCTCAGATGGTGCAGATTCAGCTGCTCCTGCTCCAGTTGCTCTTCAAATAGGGAATGGAGCACGATCGCTGCAGCCCCTGCCTCCTCGAGCCTTCGCAGGTTGGTGGGATCCTCGCTCAGGGGTGCGGCCGCACCCACCACCAACGGGCTGCGGAGCGAAAGGCCAAGCCAGGTGGTGGAGAGATCCGGTGGGTCCATCGCGTGCAGGGCACAGGGACACTTCCATTGTGGAGGGGGGAATGGGCTTCGGCGCTGCCAGGCCCTCTGGAGATCTGCCAGAGTGGTCTATGTGTGCTGTTTCCGGTGTTCACCTCCCAGCCGGTGCCCTGGCGATGGGGAGCTGCCCTTGTCATCACCACGTTGGGGATTCGCTACTTGCCCTGGAGGGTGGGCAGCACGCTCCATCTGGACACATTTCAGTCGGCGGCTCTCAGTGTGCTTGTGCTGGTGGCTGAGTTCCTGCTGCTTGGGCACAGCCTGTTGATGGTGTGGCTGAGTGGCCTTGGGGGATCGGATGGACGGCAGGAAATAGAAGCGGCCGCCGCCCAGCTGGATGCCCATCGGCTGCATGCGCCAGAGCGTCTTCCTTCCGTGGCGGTGCTGGTGCCCACCTGTGGCGAGCCCATGGAGGTGGTTCGCCGCTGCCTGAGGGGTATCAGGGCGCTCGACTACCCAAAGGTTGCGGTGTGGTTGCTGGATGACGCAGACCGGTCTGAGCTCAGCGATCTCTGCACCCGGATGGGGATCGGCTATCTGGCCCGTCGGGATCGGAGGCATGCCAAGGCGGGCAACCTCAACCATGCGCTGCGCCATGTGCAGGCTGACCTGATCGCGGTGTTTGATGCGGATGTGGTTCCCCTCTCTCTTTTCCTTCGCCGAACGGTGGGACTTTTTCTCGACCCATCCGTGGGTTTCGTGCAGACCCCCCAGACCTACATGGGTGCCGATCCCCTGATGCGCAATCTGCGGCTGGAGCGCTGGCTGATGGCCGACGAGGAAGCGTTCTACCGCTGGGTTGAACCCTCCAGGCAACGGCTTGGGGCCGTTGTGTGCGCCGGCACATCCTTTGTGGTGCGCCGGGCTGCCCTGGAGACTGTGGGGGGCTTTGACACCGGCACCACCTCGGAGGATCTGGCCACGGGGATCCGGCTGGTGGCGGCGGGCTACAGAGGGCTCTATGTGGGGGAAAAGCTCAGTGCGGGGATGGCCCCCCTCACGATCGGCGCCATGGCGACGCAACGCTGCCGTTGGGCCAGTGGCACCCTGCAAGTGCTGCGAACAGGCGCCAATCCCCTCACCATTTCCGGCCTCAAGCCCCTGCAGCGGCTTGCCTATCTGGAGGGCATCCTGCATTGGCTGTTGGTGTATCCCTTCCTGCTCCTGGTGGCTGCGCCCCTGTTGATCGCCCAGGTGAACCTTGCTCCCTTGCGCCTGGACGCATACGGCCTTGTGGCGATTGCCCTTCCCTTCTATCTGAGCCAGATGCTTCTGATCCGCTGGCTCAGCCATCAGTCGCGCAGTGCCTTGATGCCCGAGCTCTACCGATGGCTGCTGGCCTTCCCCCTGGCCCAGACCATCTGGGCTGTGATCTGGGGTCAGCCCACGGAGTTTCGCGTCACCCCCAAGGGGGGAGGCATTGCTCGAGGGGTGGGCGCCAACCTGTCGCTCCTGCTTCCTCTTCTGGTGTTCCTGGGGATCCAGCTTCTGGCGGCCTTTCACCTGAGCCTGGCGCTAGGCCCCTCGATCCGTTCGTCGGATTCTCTTTCACCCCAAGTTTGACTCTGGGGGGACTGGGGTTGATGTGGGCCCTCCTGAACACCGTGATGATCCTGGCGGCGATCCGTAGTTGCTGGGACCGCCCCCGGGAGGATGCCATTCCCTGGCTGGTCCCCCAGCTCGAGGGCTCCCTCGAGGGGCGGCCCGTCAAGGTGCTGGCGATCAGTGAACGGGGCTGTGAGGTGTTGCTGAGCCCCTCCATCCCATCGGATGGTGCGGATCTCTCGGTCTTGCAATCCATGGCTGGGGGAGAGTTGCGCCTCGACCATCCCCTGTTGACGGGGGAGACCTGGCCGGTGCGGCTGGTTTGCCTCTCGCGGCAGGGCCTGTGGGGTGCCGGACTGGAGTGGGATGGCCTCCCCGACGAGCGACAGGATCGGCTTGAAAACTATCTCTACCGCCGGCCCGGCCTCTGGCCCACCACCCGGGCTCCCTTGGATCTTCTCGCCCTGGCCATGGTGGGAAGGCGGCTCCTCCAGAGGATCGGACCCGAGGGTTGGTTTGCCCGCAGCCTGCTGCCCATTCGTTGATGGGCCCATCAGACGAGATTGAGCTGGTGGGCCAACCGTCGTGCCACCAGGGCCCCGCTGTGAAGCCCCCCCTCCATCCGTCCATAGAAGCCTGGACTGGCGGATTCCCCGGCAAAGAGGAGCTTCCCCTGCCAGCCCCGCTCCAGCAGGGGAAAGACCCGGTTCATCTCCCCAGGTGCTCCCTGGGGTTCCCCTCCTTGCTAGGTCACCCCTGCAGCACCATCGCTGAGGCCTGTCCCCTCCAGGCCGTTCTCCCGCCAGAAGGGGTGATCCACCCTGGCCAACACCTTGATGCCCAAATCCCGTTCTCAGGCGGTAACTGCTTGGCAGGGGTGGATGGATCGAAAGGTCATCCCAGGTGCTCGGAGGGGTTCTGAGCACGACGGCATCGGCATCGAGATGGTGGCCTGAACGCAGGTTCACCCTGGTCCGCGGTTCTTACAAATCGATGGACTTCACTGGGGAGCGGAGATGGATCCGGGCTTCGCCCATCGCCGTCGCCAGAGCCCGCGCCAGGGTTGGTTCCCGTTGGCGCAACGAAACCCCTCTCGCTCCGTCCAGAACGCCTCATATCCGCCAGCGGCGATGCGCGCCAGCAGGGAGAAGTAGCTCATGCGCTCCGGGTGGCAGCTCAGCTCATGGGTCAACAACGTGAGGGCTCCATGGCGCTCCAGGGGCCCGACTGCCACGCCAGGGCCGCTGGGGATTGATGCGGCGGGCATCGCTCGTCAGCCTCACCAGCGGGGCCTCGAACTGGAGCCACAGGGCTTTCGCCTCCGCTCCGGTGATGCGCAGGCCATGGAGCAGGATGGGAGAAGCGTCCTTTCGCGGCTCTTCCTGCTCCGTCAGGCGCAGACCGAAGTGCTGGGCATAGGCGAGCCAGGTGGCGTGGGTTCGGCCGATGACTTCCCCCCCTGCCTCCACGATCTGCCCGGGGAGGAAATTCTCAAGTGAATGCACCCGACCCCCCACCCAGGGACGGGCTTCAAGAACCGTCACGTCGCCCCCCGCACGGACCAGCTGGTAGCTGCAGCTCAAGCCCCCCAGGCTAGGCGCGCCATCAGGGGTTCTCCCATCGAATCCCCACCAGACACCTGCCTGTTCATCGCCAGTTGCACGGGGGGTGTTGATGTCCCCTTTTCCTTGTAGCCACCCCTATGGAAGTTGGCATGGTTGGTGCGTGCCGAAGAGGAGCCGTACTGATGTGCCATGGCGTCGCGAGGGGACCGATGTCTCTGGGTGTTTCAACTTGATTTGATAACTGGCTCTTAATGGTCCTGCGCACGTGCACTTTTATGGTTACCTCACCCACCTCGTCTCACGACCCGCCATGTCAGCAGCCATGTCAAAAGCCGGTTTTCGGGGATTCAGCAGGCTTCTGGGACGCTCCACCGTCGTGGGTTTGCTTTTCACACTATTTGGTTGTGGTGGCACCACCACCCTCAGTGGCGCAGGAGCTTCCTTTCCTGCGCCGATTTACCAACGCTGGTTCCAGGATCTCTCCAGCAAGGGTTTGCGCGTCAATTACCAGTCTGTTGGCTCCGGAGCCGGGGTTCGGCAGTTCATTTCCCGGACCGTGGATTTTGCTGCCAGCGATGTGCCCATGAAGCCTGAGGAACTCTCCAAGGTGCCCCAGGGTGTGGTGCAGATCCCCATGACGGCAGGGGCAATTGCCGTGGCCTACAACAACCCGGGCTGTGAAGTCAAGCTCAGTCAGAACCAGCTGGTAGGCATCTTCCAGGGCAAGATCACAAACTACAACCAGCTGGGATGCGCCGCCAAACCCATCAAGGTGGTGGTGCGTGCCGATGGATCTGGCACCACAGCCAACTTCACGGCCCATCTGTCCGCCATTGATGCCACCTGGAAGCAGCAGATCGGAACTGCCAAAAGCGTCAAGTGGCCCGTTGGAACCGCCGCCAAGGGGAATGAGGGAGTGGCAGCCCAACTTCTCCAGGTGGCGGGGGGATTGGGTTATGTGGAAGCAGCGTTCGTCAAGTCTCCTCTTCAAGCGGCTGCCCTCACCAACTCCTCTGGAACGGTGGTGAAGCCCACCGCAGAAAGTGAACAGGAAGCCCTGGCTTCGATTGATCTGGGATCGGACCTGATTGGCAGTAATCCAAACCCCAAGTCAGGCTATCCCATTGTCACCTTTAGTTGGATCCTTCTCTACAAGACGGGGAATGGACCTTCTGTAGAAGCCATCAAAAAAGCCTTTGAACACACTTTATCGGCTCCTGCCCAGTCCCTTGCTCCTGAGCTGGGCTTCATCCCTCTTCCAGCATCTGTTCTGGAGCAAGGAAAGGCAGCGTTGAGCACGATTCAGCCTTGATTGCAGTCTGCTGAATGGTTCATAAAAAAAATTCCCAGAGCCGATGGTTTCAGCTGCAGATGAGTGGCCGTGTCGTCGACCATCCTTTTCCCAGGTGTCATGACCATTCTTCATCTCAATCCAACCGATGTGGTGCTGGTGCGTCATGGTGAAACCCCATGGAGTCTTGCCGGCCAGCACACAGGGCGCACTGACATCCCCCTTACACCCAGGGGCGAGGCCCAGGCCAGGGGTCTGGCTCCCCTGCTGGCGATCCAGCCCTTCTCCCGGGTGCTGGTCAGCCCCCTTCAGCGGGCCAGGCGCACCTGCGAGTTGGCTGGCCTGGGCCAGCAGGCGGAGGTCGACGCTGACTTGATGGAATGGAACTATGGTTCCTACGAGGGCCTCACAACGGAACAGATTCGTCACTCCAATCCTGGGTGGCAGGTGTTTGCGGACGGCTGCCCTGAGGGGGAAAGCCCCCAACAGGTGGGAGAGCGAGTGGATCGGGTTCTGTCCCGCCTGCGGGAGGGGGGTGTTCCCAAAGGAGCCACCATCCTCTTCGCCCATGGTCATCTTCTTAGAGTTGTGGCGGCCCGCTGGCTGGAGCTATCGCCGGCGGAGGGCTCTCGATTCCTGTTGGACACAGCCACGTTGAATGTGCTGAGTCACTACCGGGGCGTTGCGGCCCTCGGGTGCTGGAATGCCCAGGTGGGCTGAAGGAAGGCGTGAAGGACTTCTCGGCTTTTCCCCCCTAACGTGGTGATTGGGTTCATCCGCATCGACGATGGCTCCAGCTCTGCATGAATCGGCTTCTCCACGGGGCACAGGGGGAGACGCAGCTCTTTCGAGTGGAGAGTTTGCATTGGAGCTCATCCGCCGTCAGACCCGCCGGCTGGGCAACCTGCAGGCCGATGTGCTCGCCGACCGCGACCCGGAGCCCTTGCATCAGCTCAGGGTGAGCCTGAGGCGCCTGCGCACGGCCATGGGTCAGTTTGCTCCTGCCCTGGAGTTTCCTGACGGGGTGAGCGTGCGGCGCATTGCCGCCGTTGCCCGACGGACAGGTCTGTGTCGTGACCTGGATGTGCTCCATGGGCGCCTTCGTGATGAGTTGCTGCCCCGAGTTCCTGACGGTGAGCAGGCCAGCCTGGAGGGAGCCATGAAACGTCTCAGACAGGATCGGGCTCAGGCGTTCACCACCCTCCATGAAGCTCTGCACAGTTCCCGTTATCTCAAGGTGCTGGCCAGGTTGCACAAGTGGCAGCACCACCCCCGATTCACGGCCCTGGGGCGTCTGCCCCTCATGCCCTGGCTGCCCGACTGGCAAGCGCCTTTCACCGCTGGACTCTTCCTTGACCCGGGATGGTTGGAAGCCGATTCATCTGCGGAGACTCTCCATGCACTCCGTAAGCGGATCAAGCAAGCCCGCTATTCCCTGGAGCACTTTGACCGGTGGTGCGAGCCTTCCTTGAAGGCTTGGATTCAAGATCTCAGGGCAGCTCAGGATCACCTCGGTGATCTGCATGATCTGCAGATTCTTCATCGCAACTTCATCCGTGGAGATAGCCTGAAGAAATCGTTGAAATTGCCCGTTCTTCAGGCGGAGCTCGAGGCCCAGCAGCAGCTTTGCTGGATCCGATGGCGAGAGCTCGCGGAACGGCTCTCCGAGGAGAGCTATCGCCGTGGGGTGCAAGGCCTGTTGCAGCAACTGGGCCAGGGAGGATAGGGCCAGCGGTGTTTCTCAGGACTTCAGGGCTCCCAGGAGTGGCCCCCCCTGGGATCGGCGGATGGCCACGATGCCTGCTCGGGGCGGACGATCCGGCACCCCTGATGGCCAGTTGGAGCCCAGAGGAACGACTCGCAGCTGCTCGAAGCCCACTCCCTTGCGGTCCACAAGCTGGTGGGCCTGAATCTCCTCGGCCCCTTTGCGTCGTGTGCCGTTGACCTCCCCGGGATGTTGCACCGCGAGAAACAGGGTGGTTTCCCCTTCACCCTGCTTGGGGTGATCGAAGCAGATGCCGCAGAGTTCGCATTCCATCGGGCCCATGGCAAAGGGCACGGCCTGCCCCCTGGCTGGACCGGATGCCGGAAACAGCCAGCAGCTGTTATTGCCGAACACATCACTGGAGCTGGATGCGCTGGAACGGTCGGTCAGCATCCAGAGATTGCCGGCGTGATCGAAGGCCAGGTTGTCGGGGTTGGCGAAGCCCATCCCCCCCTGCCATGGGGTGCCTCCGGTGGCCACCATCCACCAGCCGAAGGCCGTGCCTTCATCTTCCGTCTGATCCTCCTCCAGGCGCATCACCCACCCGTGGGGCCAGCTGGCCTTCCCGGAGGGCCCGCGAAAGATGGCTGGATCAGCGCAGCCCTCGGAATCCCTACCGGAGGCGGTGAAGGCGATCAGAAGCGCCCCGCTCCTCGGATCCAGTTCCGTGTCTTCCGGTCGGGCGGCGGCTGTGGCGCCGATCGCATTTGCCGCCAGGTGGGCGTCAATCAGAATGGCCCCCATCGCCTCCTCCCCTGTGCCGGGGTAGAGATCCGCCAGGGTGCGGAAGGTGTTTTTGTAGCGCTCTACTGCCGCATCATCCACCAAGGCTTCTGCACCGGCCCGGCTCCGGTCGCTGTGGGGCACGAGGGTGGGTTGGCTGATGCCGAATCTCTCGAGATGGCTGGGCAGGGAAGGATCCACCCGTGTGCTGGGATCCAAGGCCAACCAGCGGCCCTGGCCTTTCCCATCGGCCCCAGGGGGGTTGAAGCGGGCGACCTCCAACCGACCCCTCTCCAGCAATCTGGAGTTCGCCGGATCGGCGGGATCCCCCACGTTCTCCTCGCTGACGAAACGGTAAAGGTGGCCGCCATGGCGATCGCAACCGGAATACACCTGGAGTGGGCGGCCAGGCAGAGCTCTCACGGCCACGGCCTCATGGCGGAACCGGCCCAACCAGCTGTGTTTCACAGCTGGCTTCCTCGGATTTGCGGGGTCGATCTCCACCACCCACCCGTATTTGTTGCCTGCCAGGCGGAAGGGATTGCCAAGCCCGGAGAGGCGATCTTCACCGCAGCGGAAGGGACGCTCAGAAGGGGAAGGGGATGATCCATCTGCATGGACGGATTCCACCACCTGATCCTGAAAATTCTCCTCCGCCGAAAGCATGGTCCCCCAGGGGGTTTGCCCCCCGGCACAGTTTGCAAAAGTGCCGATTACCCGATCCCCAAGCCCATCGTCGTAGCCGATGCGTTGCCGACGTCGAAACACGGCTGCAGCGGGGCCGCTGCAAAGCAGATGTTGCTGGGGATCCGTCAACCCACTCAGGCCCGTGATCCTTCGGTCCTTCGGACCCGGTCGGCGCTGCCAGCGCCCGTCCCGATCTCGCTGGATGGTGGCCACGCCGATGCCCATGTCTTCCAGGGCTGCCGTGGCAACGGCCACCACCACCGCCAGCAGAGGATCCCCTTGGGGAAGACTGGACGCGTCGATGCGTCCCCCCTGGGGGGCCAGGGCCTGGATCAGATCCTGCACCGGTGGTGGCGTCGCTTTGATTTCCTTCAGGGCCTGCCGCCAGGGGAGGAAACTGATGTATTCGAAATTAATGGCCAGAAGGGCGGTGCCATCGGCCTGGGGGAAGAAGGCCAGAAAATCATTATTGGAGCCAAAGCGTCCATCGGCCAGCGGGTCTCCCCATACCGCAAGAACGTCGGCCTGAAAGCCATCGGGAACGGTGAGGCGATCGTGCAGGGTGATGCGGGAGAGAACCTGACGCTGCTGGGCTGCATCCATGCCATCCGTTGGCAGGGGTAGGGGCATGCGGATCTGGGGGAGGCTGGCGCCAGCACCGTTGGTTGACGGGGCGGCTCTGGAGAGGAGTTGGGGCGTCAGAACTCCTGATCCCCCCAATCCAAGGAGCTGCAGCAGAAGCGTGCGTCGGTGCATCCTGAACAAGACCCTCTTTCCTTACTGGGCCTTCTTCTACCGCAGAATTTTTAAGGCCCGGACATGGGGAACCTTGCCCCCTGGCCTGGGATCAGAAGAACAGCTTCAGCCCCGCTTCGAGGCCGTTCTGGCGCAGGTTGAACCCTGTTTCCCGTTCTGCCCCATTGCGGAAGGCCGTTCCCATGTAGCGCCAGGACAGATCCAGCTGGGTGTTTGCTCCCAGGGCAATGCCCAGACCCACCTGGGCATTGCCGCTCAGGTCTTCTTCCCCGGCCAGTCCGAAGCCTCCGATGTCGCCGCGGGCAAAAAGCTTCAGGCCGGGCGTCAGAAACAGGGAGGCCTGGGTACCCACCAACGCCTGGGTCCAGGTGCGTTCCCAGCTCCCCTGTTTCTGTAAACGGAGCCCCAGGGGACCCCGACCCTCCAGAGTGGCCACCAGATCCAGCTGGTTGCGCAGCACCCGCACCCCGGCGTAGGGAATGACTGTGAGATCACCAGGCTTGCCGATCGCTTGTTCCACCGCCCCGAATCGGTAGCGGAAGGCGAAATCGTAGATCCCTTGAATGGAGGTCTGCTCCACCCGGCCGGTCAGGAGTCCCCGTTGGCCTGTCCGGGCGATGGCATCTCCCACCTGGGCGTAATACAGGTCGGTCATCAGACCGAACCGCCCTTTCTCCAGACTGGCCCTGGCGGAACCTGCGGTTTCAATCGTGGGGATCAGTTCTGCCAGGGATGTGTCGACATCCGCCTCAAACCCACGGATGGTGGTGGTGCCCCAACTGCGCAGGGGGGCAAAGCCGTAGAGCTCTACCGTTCCCCGCCAGGTTTGATCCACAGGTGACGGAGTCGTCTCCCCGGCCCGAACGGGCAGGCCTGCCAGGAGGGCCACCACACAGAACACCCCCGCCAAGGGAAGCCCTGTACGGGAAACGGGTTTGCACATCGGCTTGGACATCTGCATGGGCATCAGTGGCATTGAAAGCACACCTTTGCATGAATTCCCTCTGTTTTTACGATCCAGATCCCCTTGCGTTTGGAATCTCCTCCGACGCCGAAAACTAACCAATTCTTTCTCTCCTGTCGGACGTGTCAGGCCCCTCCTTCCCGCAGGCGTTCCGCCAGCATGGTCTGCACCATGAGGCGAAGGGTTGGACGATTACCGCCTGCACCTCGCCAGATTTCAATCCATTGCACCATTGTGTCCGTTTCTGTCTGCCTTTCATCGGCGTTTCCCTCGCGGGTGCTGCCCGCCAGGCGATTCAGATAGGCCAGGGCATCATCAAGGCAGGAAGGGCCCTCCCCAAATCCGTCCAACCGCGGATCCAGGGAGGCCAGAAGGGTTTCGAGCCCCGTGGCGCTGAGACCTGGCAGAGGGGACCCCCGGTCTCCGTCCAGTTCGACATCCCCCTCCATGCCAGCTGCCTCCACAGACCTCTCCATTGCGCATGCAGAAGTCTGCTGCTTCTTTGCCTAAAATTGCTTCAGGCCCCACGGCAACACCATGTTGAAGCTCTGCCTGCAGTTGCTCGTGAGCCTGATCATCGTCTGTCGATGCCTGGCCCTGTTTGGCCAACTTCGCCGAGCCTGGCGCAGCGATGGGCTGGCCCTGCAATTTCAACAGGAGTTGCGGCGTCGTGGCCTCATGGCTCCTTCCTTCCGCCTGCCCGCCTCCTGAGGTGGTGCACCGCATGGATCACCACACCCCAAACTTCTGCCCCTTCTTGCTGCCCATCGCGTAAGGCGATCGGGATCGGTTCCCCATCCCTGGCCTCGAGCTGGAGTGCCTGGGGTCTGTGGGGTGGGGCGCACAGGCGCCGCACAATGAATCGTCCCTCGAACACGGCCACCACCACACAGCCCACCTGGGGATTCAGGCTGCGGTCGATCACCAGCAGGTCGCCGTCGAGAATGCCTTCGTGCCGCATGGCATGGCCCCGCACGCGCATGAAAAAGGTGGAAAGCGGCGAGGGGATCAGCTCCCGGTTGAGATCGATGCGTCCTTCCCCATAGTCGTCTGCGGGACTTGGGAATCCGGAGGCTGGGCGGGGGAGGTCAGAGATGGCCATTCGCTGACACGGAATCATTATGGTACAAATGTACCTTATGCAAGGTGCCAGCATGCAGTTGCTCTTCAGCGGGTGTGGCGCCATGGCCTGTCCGAGCTGCGGCAGTTGGGCGGTCAAGGCTGATCGAGGCCTGGCGGGTCGCATGGTGTGTGCCCGCTGTGGCTCTCCGCTGGGGATCGCTGGCCGCCAGTCTTCGTCCAGGCGGGCAGCGAGGCGATGGGCCTGGGTCAGCCCAAGGCGTTGGCGGCTCTGGTGGGCGTTGCTGGCCTTGGTGGCCATCTCGGCGGCCCTTGCCGCCCAGGCGCCCAGGCCCGGGCCCCTGCTGGAACCAGCTCGGCCCCCGGGGCAGGGATGGCCTTCCGGCGCAGGTGGGCTCGGGATGTGACCATCCGCTGACAGGTTGGTTGCAATCCGAAGAAATCTCGGAATATGGGCCCGTTGCTGTTAGCCAGACCACAGGAATGTCAAACAATCCCGTCGTCAATCTCGCCTCAATGAGTTTGCGCCAATTGAGAGATATGGCACGTGCGGTCGGCATTCTTCGCTACAGCTCAGAAAATCGTGAGCAATTAACGGACGCGATTGCTGACAAGGTCATGGACGGGTCGCTTCCCCTGGCTGATCTGGCCGCCATCGAAGCGGAGATGGCGCCAGCGCCGAGGCCGGCCCAGGAGACGCGGGTGGTGTTTCTGCCGCGGGATCCGCAGTGGGCGTACGTGTTTTGGGAGATCAGCGACGAGGATCGGGACCAAGCCCAGCTCGATGGAGCCCAGCAGCTGTGTCTGCGGGTGGCGGACGTGACCGGTCTGGCCGGTGGATCCACCCATCCGCACACCCTGCAGGAAGTGGTGGTGGATAGTCACGCCACAGAGTGGTATTTGCCCGTGCCTTTGTCGGATCGGGATTATCGGGTGGAGCTGGGCTACCGCCGGGGAGGCGGTGGCTGGATTCCTCTGGCCTATTCCTCGGTGGCCCGGGTACCGGCCCTCCATCCGAGCGAACAGATCCTGGATCAGTTTGTGCCGTTCTCCCTGGAGACGGCGCCCAGTGTGGTGCCCAGCCCTGTGGAGCCTGCGGATGCGGGGCTGCATGAGCGTTTGTATCAGACGGCCACGTCCCGTTGGCGGCGGCTGGGCCGGGGATCGGAGGCGTTCCACGAGCTGGAGGAGGGTCTGGAGAGCGGAGCAGGCGGCCAGCTGTCTGCAGCGGGGCTGTGGGCGTCGGGCCGGAGTGAATCAGGAGCGGGTGGTGTGGGAGCCCGTCAGCGTTCGTTCTGGCTGGTGGCCGATGCGGAGCTGATTGTGTATGGGGCCACGGATCCCTCGGCCCGACTGACGATCGGAGGGGAGGAGGTGCCCCTGTCGGCGGATGGGACGTTCCGGATCCAGGTGCCGTTCCGGGATGGGCAGCAGGTGTATCCGATCGAGGCGGTGGCAGCGGACGGGGAGCAGAAACGGAGCATCACTCTGGAATTCCGCCGCTCCACACCGGA
>JAYKIG010000040.1:0-13310 GCA_035286045.1 Cyanobacteriota bacterium
CGGATGGGACGTTCCGGATCCAGGTGCCGTTCCGGGATGGGCAGCAGGTGTATCCGATCGAGGCGGTGGCAGCGGACGGGGAGCAGAAACGGAGCATCACTCTGGAATTCCGCCGCTCCACACCGGAAGATCACAGCAACCCGGCCCATCAAGCTGTTTCTGAATGGTTCTGACCCCATGAGCTCCGCCCCTGCCCCAGCGGCCCCTTCCTCACTCCTCAAGACGGTGGTAGCCGCCACCCCCATGGTTGGATCACTCGTAGTGCCCCTGCTGGTGCCCCTCCTGATGGTGCGAGTCAGCATTTCGGCTGGGGTGCTGGCCATGGTGGTGGCCGGGTCCCTCTGGTTTGTGGCCATGCTGCGCACCTCTGAAATGCCAGGACATCACTGATCTGATCCGTCCGCGGAAGGGAACGCTTTCACCAGCGTTTTCTTCAGCGATGGTGGGTTGGCAACGGTGCGCTCTGGCCCTGCTTGTGCCCATGGGGCTCAGCCTTCTTTCCGGTTGCGGTTCAGCTCCTGCGAGGGTCGAGCGGCCTGTTGATCACGTGCTGCCACTGCCAGCGGGCATCCGAGTGGCGTTCAATCACCGGGAGGCCGAGCGGTACCGCTCACCGGTCAGCGGTCTGTGGCGGCAGGGGGACAACCTGGAAGCCCTGGTGCTGGAAGCGATCGGCGAGGCCCGCCAGGAGATTCTGGTGGCCGTGCAGGAGCTGTCCCTGCCGGCTGTGGCCCAGGCCCTGGTGGCCCGCCATCGCCAGGGGGTAGCTGTGAAAGTGGTGCTGGACAACAACTACAGCACCCCCTGGAGCCGCCAGCATCCCGCCGACCTCAACCCCCACCAGCGCCACCGCCAATCCCAGCTCATGGCCCTGGGCCAGCCCGATGCGGTGGAGCTCCTGCTGCAGGCGGGGGTGCCCCTGATCGACGACCGGGCCGATGGCAGTGCGGGCAGTGGCTTGATGCATCACAAGTTCATGGTGGTCGATCGGCGCGTGGTGGTGACGGGCTCCACAAATTTCAGTCCCTCCTGTGTGCACGGTGATCCAGAGGATCCGCGCACCCGCGGCAATGTGAACCATCTCCTGCGCTTCGATAGTGCGCCCCTGGCAGCCGTGTTCGCCGGCGAGTTCGGTCGCCTGTGGGGTGATGGCCCTGGTGGGGCGCCCGACAGCCGCTTCGGCCAGAGCAAGGGCTCGGGCCCGGCCCAGCGGGTGCAGGTGGGCGATACCACGGTGGAGGTGCTGTTTGCTCCCCACTCCCGCCAGGATCCCAACCAGGGGCTGCGTTGGTTGGCCGCCCAGTTGGCCACGGTGCAGCACTCGTTGGACCTGAGCTTGTTTGTCTTTTCTGCCCAAAACCTCGCCGATGCTCTCGCCGCCCTGCCCCAACGGGGGGTGGCCGTGCGCCTCCTGGCTGATCCTGGATTTGCCAGCCGCCCCTTCAGCGAGGTGTTGGATGTGCTCGGCGTCAGCCGGGCTGATGGGGACTGCCTGCTGGAGGCCGACAACCGGGTGTGGACCCGCCCCCTGGAGGGGGTGGGCACCCCCCGTCTGGTGGGGGGCGACAAGCTTCATCACAAGTTCGCTGTGATGGATCACCGCAGCGTGATCACAGGCTCCTTCAACTGGAGTCCCTCAGCGGCCCATCAGAACGATGAAACCCTGCTCCTCATCCATTCCCCCCAGCTGGCCGCCCACTTCACCCGGGAGATGGATCGGCTCTGGAGGGGGGCGGAGCTGGGGGTGACTGGACGCCTGGAGCGAGATCTTGCCCGTAGTCGGCAGCGCTGCGGCTCCGGGCGACAACGGCCCGCTTCCGCTGGTCCGATTAGCATGGGATCATCCACTGCGTCGCCCTGATGGATCCGGCTTCCGCCGCCCGAAGCCAGTCCCCTGAGCTGGATGCCATCAATCTCATGTTGCGCGACCTCAACACGCGCCACGACGAGATTCGCCACCGGGCGGCCTTCCGTGGCTGCACCGGCGAGCTCCTTGTGCTGCAGAAGGAGCTGGTGGACTATCTGCTCAGTAAGAAACAGGAGTTGATGGGCCACCACCACACCCCCCCCCATGCGGCGGAGGGCAAGGGGGCCTGAGGGGGGGTGTCCTGACGCGTTCCCTTGCTCCTCCTCCCCATCCCCATGCGGTTGTTGTGGGAGCCGGCCCCACTGGGGCCTTCCTCGCTCTGGCGTTAGCCCGTGCTCGCTGGTCTGTCACTCTTGTGGAGGCCATGGGTCGCGCAACTCCGAGGCCCTACCGGGGGGAGGGCTTGATGCCCAGTGGCCTGGAGGCCCTGGAGGCCGTGGGCCTCTGGCCCCTCCCATTTGGGGTGGTGCATCGTCCCCTTCAGGGGTGGGCCATGGTGCTGGAAGGCCAGTCCTTTTTTGGAGCCCCCGAACCTTTAGGAGGGGATCAGGGCTGCTGGCTGGTGGATCAGGAGTCGCTGCTCCAGCATCTCCGCAGCCATTTTCTCCAGGAGCGGGGAAGCAGCCTGCTGGAGGACTGCGCTGTCCGGGGGCTGCTGCGCCTTGAACCGATGGGTCGGGTGGGGGGCGTGCTTCTGGCTGATGGCACCGAATTACGGGCAGATCTTGTGGTGGGCTGCGATGGTCGCCACTCCCTTGTGCGGCAACAGGCGGCCCTTCCTCTCCAGCAGGAGCCCGCTGGGGAGGAGGTGCTGTGGTTCCGGCTGGCCGGTGAGCCGGTAGCCCCGCTCGCGCGCTGGCTGGGGGGGCGCTTCCTCACCGTGGTGGGCCAGGACCTGAGTTTTGCCCTCTTTGCAGAAGCGGCTAGCGAGGCGCTGCGGCTGGGCTGGGTGGCGGAACCAGGTCTGGCCCGCCCCGCGGATACCGGCGCCTGGCGGGAGATCTGGAGCACCTTCCTGCCCGGGGACGCCGCCTCCCTGATGGCCCAGCTGCCCGATGCTGCCATCGATGGTCCCCAGCGGTTTCCCGTGCAGGTGGGTTGGGCACCGCGCTGGCATGGCCCTGGCCTGCTGCTCCTCGGTGATGCCGCCCATCCCATGAGTCCAGTGCGGGCCCAGGGCCTGAACATGGCCCTGCGGGATGCCCTGGTGGCCTCCCGGCTGTTGGCGCCTCTTGCGGCAACGGCCACGGAAGGGGAGTCGCTGAAGGGGGCCATCGATGCCCAGCTTCCTTTGATCGTTGGGCGACGTCTGCGGGAAATCCGACTGATGCAGGGCCTTCAGGCCCGCGAGGCGTCCCTTGGATCCCTTCTCCGCCAGCAGGGTTGGCTCCGCAGGCTTCTGGCTTCCACGGCCCCCTGGAGCGGGCTGCTGGCCCGCCAACGGTGGATCCAGCGGCAACACCGTCTGCGACAGGGGGCGGCTGGGGCTCTGGTGCTCCCAGAGTGAGCACCTGGATGGTACTTGGGCCGATGGCACTCCTGCGGACGGCATCTTCCGGCCCTTTTGGCCGTGCTGGCTGGGCGGTTCTGGTTGTCGGGGCGTCCCTGATCCCGCAACTTGCCGGAAGCCCGCTTCAGGCAGGTAACCCCACCACCTATCCGCCGGAGGTGTTCCCCCCGGCCAGTGTCTTCCGCACGCTCCAGCTCACCACCCTGGCCTGCGGCCGAGAGAATACGCCAGAACGCTGCACTGAGGCCCGCCGCCAGGCGGACCCCCTCCTGGATCACCCCCGCCTGCCTGCCCGCTGCAAGGATGTGCTTTGGAGCATTCGTAAACTCGCCGTCGAGGCTCCCAGCAACAGCCCGGCCCGGAGGGATCCGATCGATCAGGCAGCCGGAGAGGTCACCATCGCCTGCCGTCAGGTGCTGAAGGTCAAGCCGGACGACAAACCCCAGGGCTCTGGTGGCAGCGGGTTGCTGAAGTTCGGCGCGGGCCAGTAGCCCTAGCGCGACTCACGGAGCTGTCCCTGCGCCTGCCTCCCCGCTGCTCAGCTCCAGCAACTGGCGGGAGGTTTCCTCCATGAAGGTGAGGCTCATCGGGGTCACCACGGCCGCCTTCCCGGCCAGGGCGCAGAGGGGATTGCTTTGCCGGGTGGCGTCGCAGCTGTCGGACAGATTGAGGAGAGCCTTGGTGAGCTTGCCGCGCAGGCAGGTTTCCCGTCCGTCCTGGTTGAGCACGGCCCTGGCAGCCTGGCGGGAAAACTGCACGGCCTCGGGGTAGGACTCGGCTGCACAGGCCGGCTGGGTCGCTCCCACCGCGGCGACGGAGGCCAGGGCAGCCACTCCGCTGGCCAGGGCGCCGACAAGGGAAAACCTGGAGATTCTGGCCAGCATGGCGTCGACAGACCGCAAGAGATTTTAAACAAAGTACCGAAGGTTCCCCTCCCCGGCCGTCAGTTGTTCCAGGGCCTGCTCCGGTCCCCGTCCTCCAGGACACCGGGTGCGGGTAGGGCACAGGGCTAATTTGCTCCTGCCCGCTGCGCCCCGGCCCCCGATGACCACCAGCCCCAGCGACAGCCCTGCTGCCACTGTCACCCATGTGGCTCTGGCCCAGCCCTTCACCGACCAGAAACCTGGCACCTCCGGCCTGCGGAAGAGCAGCCGCCAGTTTCAGACCCCCCACTACCTGGAGAGCTTCGTCGAGGCTTCCCTCCGGGTGGTGCCAGGCGTGGCGGGGGGCACCCTTGTGGTGGGGGGTGACGGGCGCTTCGGCAACCTGGCCGCCATTCAGACCATCGCTTGCATGGCCGCTGCCCATGGCGTGGCAAGGCTGATCACCACCACCGGCGGGATCCTTTCAACCCCGGCTGCCTCCCACCTGATCCGCATCCACAAGGCCATCGGGGGCGTCATCCTGTCCGCCAGCCACAACCCCGGAGGGCCGGAGGGGGATTTCGGGGTGAAGATCAATGGTGCCAATGGGGGGCCCGCCCCCGAATCGATCACAGACGCCATTTTCCAGGCCACCCTGAGCCTGGATGGCTATCGCACGCTTGAAGCGGCGCCCCTCCCGCTGGATCAGCCGGGCACCCACCAGCTGGGGGGAATGGTGGTAGAGGTGATCGACGGGGTGGACGACTACGTGGCCCTGATGCGGAAGCTTTTTGATTTTGATCGGCTGGCGGCCCTGCTCAGGGGCGATTTCCGCTTCGCCTTTGATGCCATGCATGCCGTCACAGGGCCTTACGCCGGCAGGATCTTTGAGGGACAGCTGGGTGCGCCGGCCGGCACCGTGCGCCATGGCCTCCCCCTGGAGGATTTCGGAGGCGGTCACCCCGACCCCAACCTCACCTATGCCCATGAGCTGGCGGTGCTGTTGCTGGAGGGCGATGCCTACGACTTCGGGGCCGCCTGTGATGGCGACGGCGACCGCAACATGATCCTGGGGCGCCGCTGCTTCGTGAATCCCAGCGACAGCCTGGCGGTGCTCACGGCCAACGCCACCCTTGCGCCGGGCTATGCCGAGGGGTTGGCGGGGGTGGCCCGCTCCATGCCCACCAGTGCCGCCGCCGATGTGGTGGCCAAGGCCCTCGGCCTGCCCTGCTTTGAAACCCCCACGGGCTGGAAGTTCTTCGGCAACCTGCTGGATGCTGACCGCATCACCCTCTGCGGCGAGGAGAGCTTCGGCACCGGAAGCAACCACATCCGCGAGAAGGATGGGCTCTGGGCGGTGCTCTTCTGGCTGCAGATCCTGGCGGTGCGGAAGTGTTCCGTGGCGGAGGTGATGGCCGATCACTGGGGCCGCTATGGCCGTCACTACTACTCTCGCCACGACTACGAAGCCATCCCCAGCGAGGCTGCCCATGGGCTCTATGGCCGGGTGAAGGAGATGCTGCCTTCTCTGGTTGGTGAGCGCTTTGCCGGACGCTCCATCGCCACCGCCGATGATTTTGCCTACACCGACCCTGTGGATGGCTCCACCAGCGCCGGTCAGGGGCTTCGGCTGTTGCTCAATGACGGCAGCCGGGTGGTGTTGCGCCTTTCGGGCACAGGAACCCAGGGTGCCACATTGCGGGTGTATCTGGAGCGTTTCGTTCCGCCCAGCGGTGCCCTGGCTCAGGATCCTCAGGTGGCCTTGGCCGATCTGATCGGCGCCATCGATGCCCTGGCCGAGATCAGGGTGCGCACGGGGATGGAGCGGCCGACAGTGATCACCTGAGCATCCTCGGGGACTGGTGGGGACTTGACCCACTCACTAAGCTTTGGCTGTAAAAATCTTTACTTTCAGATGCGTCCCTTTTCCCTTGGGAGGTCCGTTCGCCAGGCGGCCACTGTTTCCTGCGGCGTACTTTTTTCTGCTGCCGTGGTGGCCATCCCCCAGTCAGCCTCCGCTCTGGTCTGGGAGTGGAGCTTTGAAAGGCATGACGATCCGATGGTGGAGGCCTTTGGCGAGTTCGTCACCACCGACACGCCTGACAGCCAGGGCTTCTACACCATCACGGACGTGACGGGGGAGCGCAACATGGTCGCCATTGATGGGTTCATTCCCACCGGGTTTCCTGTGCCTGGGAACTGCCTGGATGTCGTCACCTGTTTCACCTCTGACAACCTCGTGCGCATCGAGGACACCGATGGACAGCTCACCACCCATGGATTCGGGGTGAGCTTCGCGGATGGAACGTTTGCCAATTATTTCTTTGCCAGTTTCCTTCAGCCTGCCACCTACCTGGAGTTCTATTCCGTCCCTCCTTTTGGTTTCCTCCCTCCGGACACCCAGGGTGGAGATTCCGAATTGGCTGGCAAATTCCAGGCTGCTCCCAAGCAGGCACCGGTTCCAGGCCCCCTTCCGGTCGCTGGTGCGGTGATGGGCTTCAGCTGGGCACGCCGGCTGCGCCGCCGCCAGCGAGCTGGGCGCTGACCCTGGCCTCATCGGCGAAAGCGCCAGAGCGGGGCCCCCGGCGAGCCTCGGCGGGTGTAAGCGATCTGACACATGGCCTCGTTCCAGGCACCACAGAAACCTGCTGCAGCAACCATGGCCAGCCTGTAAGGCAGGGGCCAGGCCGGAAGCAGTTCTCCTGGAACGCGGGCCACCCTTTGGGCCAGTGCCAACAGCAGGGTTGCCATTCCGCTGAACAGCAACCCGGCCAGCACAATGCGGCGTCTGTCGACCCGCACCTGGCGTTTCGGGGTGTAATCGGGGGGAAGGGGTAGGGGCATCGGTGGTTTTGGGGTTCTAACCCGCGCCGTTTTCTCTGACGCCAGCGTCGGATCCCAGAGGTTCGATCGTCTGGCTGTCGGGGAACCAGGCCGCTTCGAGATTCTTCATCAGCACATAGATCGCCGGCACCACGAAGAGGCTCAGAGCGGTGGCCACCAGCAGCCCGCCGAAGATCACCGCTCCCAGCGACTGCTGGGACAGGGCCCCGGCTCCACTGGCGATCACCAGGGGGAAGAAGCCAGCCAGGGCGGCCAGGGCCGTCATGAGGATGGGCCGCAGCCGTGAGGCTGCGGCTCCCTTGGCGGCTTCGGCGGCTGAGAGGCCCTGCTCCATGCGTTGGTTGGCCAGGTCGACAATCAGGATTCCATTCTTTGCCGCCAGGCCGATCAGCGTCACCAACCCCACCTGGGCATAGACATTGTTCACCTGCCCCCGCAGCACCAAAAACCCCAGGGCTCCGAGCATGGCCAAGGGCACGGTCATCAGGATGATCAGCGGATCGATATAACTGCCGTACTGGGCGGAAAGCACCAGATACACCACCACGATGCCCAGGGCGAACACCAGCACCGCAAGGGATCCTGCCTGCACCTCCGAGCGGGTGAGCCCAGACCAGGCTTGCCCAATATTGGTGAAATTGAGGCTGCGGTAACTCTCCATGAGGGCATCGATCGCCTGGCCGGTGCTGCGGCCGGTGGCCTCGATTCCCTGCACGAGCACGGTGCGGTAGAGGTTGAAGTGGCTGAGGATGGGCGGGGCGCTGTCGAGGCGGGCGTTCACCACATTGCTCAAGGGGATGAGCTTGCCGGTGCGATCGGCCACGTAGAGGTTGCGCAGGTCCTCAACCATCGAGCGGTTGGCGGCATTCGCCTGCACGTACACCTGCCGGTACTGGCCCTGTTCATAGGTCTGGTTCACGAAGCTGCCGCCCATCAGGGTTCCGAGGGTGGCCATGGCGTCGCCGTAGTCGATGTCCAACGAGGCCAGGCGGGAGCGATCCACATCCAGGCGCCAGACGGGCGCATCAGAGATGAACTGGCTGTAAATCTTCTCAAAATCGCCGCTACTGCGGGCCTTGGCCATCAGGGTGTCCGCAAGCTGGGCCAGCTCGGTGGGGGAGTAGCCGCCATTGCTGAGGTCGTTGAACTGGAAGGTGAGGCCTCCCTGGGCGCTGAAGCCAGGCACCGCTGGGGGCGCGGAAGCAAAGACCAGACCATCGGAGATCTGGCTGAATTCCTTGTTGAGGCGGGCAATGATGGCCCCAGCGCTGTGCTCCTTTCCATGGCGTTCGTCGAGGGGTCGGAAGCCGAAGAAGAAGAGGCCCTGGTTCACTGAGCTGCCGTTGAATCCGGCTCCCCCAACGAGTTCACCGGAAATGATGTCTGGCTCCTTGGCGATGATGGCCCTAGCCTGATCGGCCACTTTCATGGTGGCTTCGAGGGAGGCCTGAGGCAGTAGCTGGATGATGCCCAAGCCGTAGCCTTGGTCCTCCGTGGGCACGAAGCCTGTGGGGATTGCGGTGAAGGCCAGGCCGGTGAGCACCACGCCCCCCAGGAGGGCGGCAGCCACGATGCGCCTCCAACGGATCACCTGGCTGAGCAGCCGCTGGTAGGCCGCTGACAATCGCTCGAAGCCGGCGTTGAAGGCGGTGAAGATGGGCATCAGGAAGCTGCCCACCACGGCCCCCACCACGCCCAGCGCCAGTGCTAGCACCCATCCGCCCGCCAGGGCGCCGTAGACGGCGCCGAACACGCCGCCGATCACGGTCCAGATGCGGCCGCGGGGCTCGGTCTTGCCGCCGCCAAGCAAGAGGGCCGATTGCAGGGGCTTGCCCGTGATCGCATTGAACGTGGAGACGATGATCGAAAACACGATCGTGAGGGCGAACTGTCGGTAGATCACGCCAGTGGCCCCGGGGAAGAAGGCCACGGGCACGAACACCGCCATCAGCACCAGGGCCGTGGCCAGGATGGCCCCCGTGAGCTCTTTCATCGCGTTGGATGCTGCAATGAAGGGCGGATCCCCGGCTTCGATGCGGGCCGAAACGGCTTCCACCACCACGATGGCATCGTCCACCACCAGGCCCGTGGCCAGGATCACCCCGAGCAGGGTGAGCTCATTGATGGAGAAGCCGAAGGCCTTCACGAAGATCATGGCCCCCAGCAGGGCGATCGGCAGGGCCAGGGCCGGCACGGCGGTTGCTTTCCAGTCCTGCAGAAACAGGAAGATGATCAGCAGCACCAGCACCACCGCATCCCGCAGGGCATCGAGGGCGCCCTCAATGGAGGCGTTGATGAAATCCCGTTGGTCGAACACCTTCTCCAACACCACCCCGGGGGGAAGGGTGCGCTCGAAGGCCTGCAGCACCTGATCCACTCCCTTGGCGGTGTTGATGGCGTTGGTGCCGGGCAGCTGGATCACGCCGAAGCCCACGCAGGGATAGCCGCTGCGGGCATTGATGGCTGAGGAGTTGAAGCTCTGGAAGCCGTATTCGGCGTTGCCCACATCCTTCAGCCGGATGAGGCCACCATCGGGTCCTCGGGCCAGGATGAGCTCCTCGAATTCCGCCACCGTCTTCAGGTTGCCCTCCACCAGCAAGGGCAGGGTGGTGGTGTTGTCCTGCACCGAGGGAGGGCCGCCGATGCTGCCGGCGATCACCACCTGGTTCTGGGATTTCAGGGCATTCACCACATCGCTGGCACTGAGGTTGAAGCGGGCCAGCTTCTTCGGGCTCACCCAGAGGCGGAAGGCCGGGCTGGTGGCTCCGAACACGTTCACCTGCCCCACCCCTTGGGAGCGGCTTAGGGGATAAAGGAGGTTGAGCTGGATCAGGCCATTGAGGTACTGGCGGCTGAATTGTCCCTTGGTGGAGGTGAGGTTGTAGACGAGCAGATAACTTGTGGCGGTCTGCTGCACTGTCACACCCTGGGCGTTCACCTGGGGGGGAAGCTGGGGAGTGGCGGTCTGCACCCGGTTCAGCACGTTCACCTGGTCGATGTCGGCATTGGTGCCCGCCTTGAAGAACACATTCAGCTGGCTGCTGCCCTCGCTGGTGCTGAAGGAGGTGATGTAGTCCATCCCCGGTGCACCGTTGATGTTCTCCTCCAGGGGGCCGGTGACGGCACTCTCCACCGTGAGGGCATCAGCCCCAGGGAGGGTGGCCGACACCTGGATGGTGGGAGGGGCGATGTTGGGCAGGTTCTCGATCGGCAGCAGGGGCAGGCTGATCACTCCCGCCAGGAGGATCAGGATGCTGCACACCGTGCTCAGCACGGGCCGCTTGATGAAGGTGTCCGAAAGGCTCATGGGCGCCGGGCCTGCCCTGGGGTTGCCGGTCCAGCGGTGGGTTTCACAGGCATGCCGCTGCGGAGTTGGAACAGGTTGCCGAGAATCACCTGATCCCCTGGGTTCAGGCCGCTGCGCACCGCATAGGCGCCACGCTGGAGGGTCCCCAGGCTTACGGGCACCTGGAGGGCCACGGGCTGGCCAGGCGGTGGTGGGGGATCCAGCTTCCGGCCCAGCTGCCGGCTAGCCACCTCCGGGCTGACGGCCACGAACACGAAGGGCTGCCCGGCCTGCAGCAGAACGGCCTGCTGGGGCACGGCCAGGGAGGGGGCCTGGGTGAACACCAGGGTGGCGTTCACCCGCTGCCCGTTGCGCAGGGCGCCATCGGGATTGGGGAAGGTGGCCTTCACCAGCAAGGTTTGCTTGTCTTTATCGATCGAGGGTGCCACGAAGGAAACGGCGCCCCGGGCGAGGAGCCGGCGGGGGTCATCGGGGGCCTTGATCACCACGGGCATGCCCATCTGCACCCGGTAGGCCTGCTCGCCGGGGATGTCGAGGCGCACCCAGAGCTGGGAGTTGTCCACGATGCTGGTGATCTGGGCGCCGGCCTGCACTACATCACCAAGCTTGTAGTTGATGTTGCCCACCTTGCCAGCGATGGGCGACACAACGTTTTTGTAGCCCAGATTGGCGATGTTGGCCCGCAGCTTGTCCCGGCTCTGGATCGCCTGGGTGACGTAATAGTCCCTGTCTTTGGTGGAAACGGCTCCCTGCTGGTTGAGGAAGATGTAGCGCTCCGCATTCACCTGATCCTTGCGGGCTTCGGCTGCATCCGCATTCACCTCTGAGCGCAGCTGGATCTGGTCGAGGGCGAAGAGGGGTTGGCCGGGCTGCACGATCTGCCCTTCGGCCATGGGCATGGCCACGATCCGGCCCGCGATTTCGGGGGCCAGCTTCACCTCTCGAATGGCTTCGAGGGTGCTCTGCACGTCGATCGCATCGAGGAAGGGGAGTTGCTGGGCGGGCAACAGCCGCACAGGAGTGGGGGCCACGGCCATGGGTTTGGAGCTGCTGCAGCCCACCAGGGCCAGGGGCAGGATCAGCAGGAGCGATGGGATCGCCCTCGGCATCGAAGGTGAAGCAGCACGTGATGTGGACCTTAGGCCAAATCGCCCATTTGGCCAGGTCTACGTCCCATGCCTCAGCGCAGACGGGGGTGGATTTGGGTCTGACTTTGATGGACGCATGCGCGAATATTATTGATTCCCTAGGTAATTTGGAACAGATGCAACCTGTTTTCCGATCATCGGGTCGTGGGCGATGGCTGAAACGCCTGGAGTTGCTCTGGGAAATGCTGCTGTGGCGATTTCGTCTGATTGCCATTGTGCCGGTGGTGATGAGCTTGGCCAGTACCCTGCTCACTTTTGCCTTGGGGACCCGCGATATTGTTAAATCAATCAGATTTTTCTTTTTTGCCCCTGAGACGGAGAAAGCTGCCAATACGGCTTTGGCAAGTATGGTCTCGGGGATCGACTTCTACCTTATCGGTGTGGCATTATTGATTTTTGGCTATGGCCTTTATGAGTTATTAATTTCAGAAATCGATGTCTACCGTAGCCAGTCAGACACAGACGATAGCGGGGGCCTTCTTGATATTCGTAATCTGGACCAGCTCAAGGAAAAGTTGGTCAAGGTGCTTGTCGTGGCCCTGATTGTCTCAGCGTTCAAGTCAATGATCTCCCTTCCTGTGACAGATGTGAATACCCTGCTTTCTTTTTGTGTTTGTGTCTTGCTTCTCTCGCTGAGTGGTTTTCTTATCGCCATCAAAACTCCCAAAGTGATGAAGAAGTGATTCGTGCAAGGGTCTATTCCCCTGAGGAGGATGGCTCCTCTTCTGGCGCCTTCTGGGAAAACCCCCAGGTGAAGAGAGCGGCCACAACGGCCAGCAGCGACCACTCCGGCGGGTCGATCTGGGGAACGATCACCCGCAGCAGCAGGCGGATCCCCACCAGTCCCACCGCCAGGTAGCCGGCGCTCTCCAGGTGGCGGTAGATCCCCAGCCAGCGGATGAAGAGTTCTGCGGTGAGGCGCAGGGCGATCACCCCGATCACGCCGCCGGCCATCACCAGGGCCAGGCGATCGCTCACCGCCACGGCCGCCGCCACGCTGTCGAGGGAGAAGGCCAGATCGGTGAAGGCCAGGGTGGCCACCACTGGCAGGAGCGAACGGACGGCCGCCTCCCCCTCGGAAGGGCCCTCCTCCGCGTCCGCCCTCTCCTCCTCTTCAGCGGAGGCGCCGCCGAGATGGACAAAGTGGCTGCCGCAGAGCCAGAGCAGGTAGGCGGAGGCCAGCAGCTGCAGAGGAGGGAAATGGAGCACCCAACGGGCGGCCAGCACCAGGAGCAGGCGGAACACCAGGGCCAGGGCCAGCCCGAGGTTGAGGGCCCGACGCTGGAGGGCAGGATCCTCCAGGCGGCGGGAGATGGCGGCCAGGGCGATGGCGTTGTCGGCCGAGAGCACGGCCTCCAGGGCCACCAGCAGGGGCAGCAGAAACAGCACCTCACTCCATTGATCCGCGGCCTGGATCAAGGGAGCGACGGAATCCAGCGATCCGGACTCCAGTGCGGCAAAAACGGGAGCAACAATAGGCATGGACCCACTCTCCCTCAACGGGACTCTCTCCCCATCGCCGTGCGCCCCTCCGCTCGCCGCCAGCTGCTCCACTTCGCCGCCGATCTGGCCGCATTGGTGGAGAACCCCGCCGACCTGGTCCATGGCTTTGATCTCCTCACCCGCAGCTACGCCTCCCCCGCGGCCGAGGCCGCCCGAGCAGCCCTCCGCAACGACCCCGCCATCGCTCCCCTCGTGCAGGAGCGCTATTGGGGGATCTGGCCCACCGTGCAGGAGCTGCTGGCGCTGCCGCCCGACAGCCTGGGCCACC
>JAYKIG010000041.1:0-12206 GCA_035286045.1 Cyanobacteriota bacterium
ACCAGCTCCAGCGAGAGATCAAAGGCCATTTCGTTGAGCCGTTGGCCTCGCGGCAGCCTGGCCAGGCACCAGCCTCCGAGGTCGCCACCGAATGGCGTGCGGCGCATCTGCTCCAGCCCCTGCAACAGCGGCAGCAGCGGTTGGTCGCCAAATCCGGCCCGCCGCAGCTCCCGCTCGGAAACCAGCCGGTTCTCCGGGGCCTCCATCGGCTGTTGGTAATCCACGTGCTCCAGGATCCGGTGCAAGCAATCGCCCGCGCCGCTGCCCCGAGGGAAGTCCGCCAAGGGGCCGTTGCGGGGCCAGTCCAGCTGCTGGGGCCATCCGGGCTCAGCCCGGTCCCCGGGCCGGGGCCCCGCCGGTCCGCGGGCCGCCCTCGCGGCAGCGCTGGCCTGCGGCCCTGCCACGTCTGCTCCTGGAGCGGCGCTCGCCATGGCGGCCTCGCCCTCGCGGCTTGCCGCCCACGGGTTGGCCTCCCCGTCCGCGGCCGGCCAGTCGCCGGTGGGATCGGCGATGTCGCGACCGTCGTCGCGGCTGCCGGAATCCTCCTGGGTCGGATGGCTGGCCTTGGTCCAGCTGGTGTAGCTGCTGCGGCCCCAGAGGCTGTCCAAACGGCGTTGCGGCACCGGCCCGCAGCTCCAGCGTTCGTCGCTCGGTGGCGGCGGTGTTCGCCGCCCATCCCGGCGGCTGTTGCGACGCTGGCTACGCCGGACGGCTGGCGGCCCTGCCGGTGGCGAGCCGGGGCTTTCTCATCGGATCGATCGACCTGGTCTGCCCGATCCCCGACCGCGGGGAAACGGTGCGCTGGTGGGTGATCGATTGGAAGAGCAACTGGCTCGGGGAACGGGATGGCGAAGGCCAACCGGTGGCCTGTGGTCCATACCACTATCAGCGGGCCGCGATGGCGGAGCTGATGCTGAACTGCCACTACCCCCGGCAGGCCCATCTCTACCTGGTGGCCCTGCACCGCTATCTGGCCTGGCGCCTGCCGGCGTACGACCCGGAGCAGCATCTGGGAGGGTATGCCTACGTGTTCGTACGCGGCACCCCAGGGGCCTCTGGGCAGGAGGTGCTGCCAGGCCCCGTGCCCGGGATGGTGGTGGAGCGTCCCCCCCTGGGGCGGCTGCTGGCGCTCGATCGAGCCCTGGGAATCGCGCCCTCCGGATGGGAGCCTGGCCTGCACCCATGAGCACCTCCTCGCGCCGAGATCCCTTGCGCCGAGATCCCGCCAGCTGGGTGTCTCCGGTGAGTGAGGCCCTGGCGGAGGCCCTGCCCCGCCTCTATGGAGAACCCCCTGATGCCCACCTGGGCGATCTGATCGTGGCCCTCACCCGGGCGATGGAGCGGGGGGAACTCGCGATCGATCTGGACGGTGCAGCCCCGGATGGGGTGGAAGGGGGCGGATGGCCCGAGGCCCACCTTCAAGCTCTGGGGGCTTCCGCCCTCAGCCGCCCCCCCCATGGGCCCCTCGCCCTTGAGGGATCCCTGCTGCGCTGGCGGCGCTGGCAGCGGCAGCGGCTGGAGGTGATCGAAGCGCTCACCGCCCGGGCGCATCGGCAAACGCCCCTGTCCCGTTGGCGGCCCCCCGCTGGGGTCAAGGACCCCCAGCAGCGGTTGGCCATCCGAACCGCGCTGGAGCGGGATCTGCTGGTGCTGGCCGGCGGTCCGGGCACGGGGAAAACGAGCACGGTGGCCTGGATCCTCACGGCTCTGACCCAGCATCAGAACGATTCACGCATCCATCTGGCCGCCCCGACGGGGAAGGCCGCGGCCCGGCTTCGGGCAGCCACGGGAGGCCGCTGGCCATGCACCACCCTTCACCAACTGCTCGAAAGCCGAGGGGAGGGCCACTTCCGACGGAATCGGGAGCGGCCCCTCAAGCTCGACCTGCTGGTGGTGGATGAGGTGTCGATGGTGGATCTGGAGTTGATGGGGGCCCTGTTGCAGGCGTTGCCGGGGGAATCGCGCCTGGTGCTCGTGGGCGACCCGGCCCAACTCCCCCCCGTCGCCCCGGGGGCGCCCCTCCAGGAGCTGCTGCAGGAAGAACAGCAACCGCTCCTGCAGCCCGCTGTGGTGACCCTGCAGACCCCCTATCGCAATGCAGGAGCCATCGCCCAGGTGGCCTCTGCCCTGCGGGAGCGGATCGGACACCAGAGACAGGCCGGCGGTCTGCTGATCGAGGAGTTGCGGCCCCAGCTCTCCGTCCTGGAAGCGGGGGCAAACCTCCACTGGCAGGAGGCCCCGCTGGGGCCCCTGCCTGCCGTCCTGGTCCATCGCCTGCAGGACCACCTCAGGCAGCTGGCGAGTGCTGTGCAGGAGTGCACTCCAGGCACGGAGAGGGGATGGCAGGCGCTGGTGGAGATCCGGGATGGACTCCTGGTGTTGACCCCCAGGCATCGGGGGGCCTGGGGGGTGGAGGCGGTGCATCGTCAGCTGCTGGGGGAGGCTTCCGGGGCTTCCCTGGCCCAATGGCCCAGCGGCACGCCGGTGCTCTGCACCCGCAACCTCCATGGGCTGGGGCTGAGCAACGGGGATCTGGGCGTGGTGGTGGAGATGGGGCTGGAGCGCTGGCTCGTCTTTGGACAGGACACCCCGATCTGGTTGCATCCGGCCCAGCTCAGCGGCGCCTTGGAGCCGGCCCTGGCGCTGACGGTGCACAAGGCCCAGGGAAGCGAGGCCCAGCAGGTGATGGTTCTGCTTCCCGATAGGGAGGGAGTGGATGGTCGGCTTCTTTACACCGCCCTCACCCGGGCGCGGGAGGAGGCCTGGTTGTTGACACCACTGAACCCGAGCGCGGGGGAGGACAACCGGTGCTGAGTTCAACAAATGCATTGCAACACCAGCAAAGAGGTGATAAGAAATTCGTGTTTTATTGACTCATTCGCGATGGAATCTGTACCCCAAATGCGCGTTGAGCGCCCCTGGGGTTGGTACGAAACCATCACCTCCGGCGAGGGCTACCTGGTGAAGCGGCTCTGGCTTGCGCCAGGCAAGCGCATCAGCCTTCAGCGCCATCTGCACCGCTGTGAGCACTGGGTGGTGGTGAATGGAACAGGTGCGTTGACCTTGGAGCAGACGACCTTTCAAGCCCAGAAGGGCACCACGCTCTTTGTGCCTGAGGGGGCGTGCCATCGGGCGGAGGCTGGGCCAGAAGCCATGGAGATCGTGGAGGTGCAGCGCGGAGAGGTGCTCAGCGAAGCCGACATCGAGCGTTTTCAAGACGACTTCGGGCGCATCTAGCCCGGGGATGCCCTCGGGCAAGGTGATAAAGTGAAACTTCACCCTTTGATAGAGCGATCGCAGCAACGGGCGCCGGCCAGCAGGGACATTCTTTTTGAATCCAGCAGGTGTCGTCTTACTTGGACCATTTCTTTTTCAGGACTGGTCCTTGGGGCAGCTGCAGGACTGTATTGAAGGAATTCCTGGCCTTCCAGCCTGAGGTTGATTCTTGTCTGATGTTTTTCTGGGCGGCTCCGCTGTGGCGGGTGATGCTGTCATGGATTCCGCTTCCGTGGGATCGGAATCTGAATTCGCACGCTTTGGCCTGAGACCCGAACTGCTCTCCGCTCTGGAGGCCTTGAGCTTCCAGACCCCTTCTCCGATCCAGAAGGCCGCCATCCCTGAGCTCCTCCTGGGGAGGGATCTGGTGGGTCAGGCCCGAACGGGAACGGGCAAAACGGCAGCCTTCGGTTTGCCGCTGCTGGAACGCCTGGATCCTGAGGAGCGCCGTCCCCAGGCCCTGGTGCTCACCCCAACGCGGGAACTGGCCCTGCAGGTGGCCGAGGCCATCAACAGCTACGCGGCCCACCTTCCCCAGGTGCGGGTGTTGGCGATCTACGGCGGAGCGGATTTCCGCGAACAACTGCTCCACCTCCGCCGCGGCGTGCAGGTGGTGGTCGGCACCCCGGGTCGGGTGATGGATCACATCCGTCAGGGCACCCTCGACCTCTCCGGACTGCGAACGCTGGTGCTGGATGAAGCGGACGAAATGCTGCGGATGGGCTTCATCGAATCCGTGGAGTGGGTGCTGGAGCAATTGCCCGCCCAGCGACAGGTGGTGCTCCTCTCAGCCACGATGCCCAGTGAGATCCGCCGCCTGTCCAACCGCTATCTGCAATCCCCCGCTGAAATCACCATCCACTCCAAGAAAGGAGAAGGGGGCAAGATTCATCAGCGCTTCCTGGTGGTGCAGCCCCAGGCGAAGCAACAAGTGTTGCAGAGGGTTCTCGAGGCGGAGGGCTCCGGTGGTGTGATCATTTTCGCTCGCACCAAAGCGGTGAGCCTCACCCTGGCCGAAGCCCTTGAGGGCCAGGGCCACAATGTGGGCCTCCTCAATGGGGATGTGCCCCAGACCCAACGGGAGCGCACCATTCAGCGGCTGAGGGATGGACAACTTGATGTGCTGGTGGCCACCGATGTGGCCGCACGCGGCCTGGATGTGGACCGGATTGCGCTGGTGATCAACTACGACATGCCCTTTGATGGGGAGGCCTATGTGCACCGGATCGGCCGCACGGGGCGGGCGGGCCGATCCGGTGCCGCGATCCTGTTCCTCACTCCCAGGGAAAAGCGGTTCCTTGGGGACCTTGAGCGTGCCGTGGGCGAACAGATCGCACCGATGGAGATTCCCAGCAACGCCAGCATCAACCAGGGACGGT
Organism: Cyanobacteriota bacterium; assembly: GCA_035286045.1. Taxonomy (GTDB): domain Bacteria; phylum Cyanobacteriota; class Cyanobacteriia; order PCC-6307; family Cyanobiaceae; genus Cyanobium. The sequence continues at coordinate 4,656 of JAYKIG010000041.1, forward strand.
TGAACAGGCTGGAATCCAGCCTGGCCGACCTGATCGTGGAGTCGCCGCTCACCCTGGAGGAACAGGGATTGCTGAGGGAACTCCTGCAACGGCTCTCCAGGGAGCAGGGGGTGGAGCCCGAGCGCCTGGCCGAGGCCGCTGTGGCCCTGGCTCTCAAAGGAAAGTCTCTGCTGCTGAGGGAGGAGAGGCCTGAGCCCATCGCAGACTCCAGTTTCAAACGGCGCGGCCGGGATCCCCGCCAGGAGGAAGACGATCGCGGACCGGAAGCCCACATGGAGCGCTTCCGCCTGGAGGTGGGCTGGCGGGATCGGGTGAAGCCCGGCAATATCGTTGGTGCTATCGCCAATGAGGGTGGCCTCACGGGCCGCTCAATCGGAAAAATCCGCATCTACGACAGCCACACCACCGTCGATCTTCCGAAGGGAATCCCTCCAGAAGTTGTCGCCAACCTGCAACGGCTGCGGGTGATGAACAAGGAACTGCAACTCTCCCGTCTATGAGCTCTTCTCGTCTTCCCCTTGCCCTGCTGGCGGCCGTCACTCTGCTCATTCAGGGTGGTGGCCCCGCCAGGGCCTCGGAAATGGGATCCATTGTGCAGGCCTATTGCCTGGCGGCCGTGGAAGAGGAGATGACGAAGGCAGGGAAAGTCGCCCCCCAGGGGATGGCTGCCTATGCCTGCCGATGCGTGGTGGATCGGCTCACCCAGGGCACAAGCCTGGGTTCAGCCCGGAGCTACTGCAAGGAATCCACCGCCCGTAGGTATGCCCTTTGAGGTTGGATTTTGAGCTCAGGCGCACAATTTGGTGACATCAGCGGTGGAGATCGTCGTGATCTCATTCACGGTGAGCCGCTCCATGGCCAGGACGAGCGAGTGCTGAACCTCGGGGGATTCCGTGAGCACAAGGGTCTGCAACAGATCGACGTGATCCTGGGGAGCCAGTTCTCCATCTTCTCGCCAGGAGAGACTCCAGGGCACCGGCGATGGCGTCAGGGGGGAGATCATCTGGGAGCAGGGGAAATCAGCGTTTGCTGACAATGGGCCCAGTTTGCCGGTTCCGGTTCCGGTCTTCCAGTTTCCTTTCGTCTCCCTTCACACTCCTCAATCAAGGTCTCCGGCGGGGTTGTAGGGTTGAAAAGATTCCAATGTGTACAGGCTTCCTTCGGCACGTTCAGCCGGCCCCGGCCCCTTCTGGTCTGCACCGTTCACTGACTTTCCTGGGACTCCAGCACCAAATGAATCAGTTCCAGGACCTCTCTTCGAATGACCATTTACGTTGGCAACCTCTCGTTTGATGCTGAACGCGAGGATCTCGTTGACCTGTTCGGTCAGTATGGCCAAGTACGCCAATGCAGCCTTCCCCTTGACCGGGAAACCGGACGCAAACGCGGTTTTGCCTTTGTGGAGTTGGCAGATGCCGATTCCGAACAACGGGCCATCGACGACCTCCAGGATGTGGAGTGGATGGGCCGCATGATCCGAGTCAACAAAGCCACCCCCCGGGAGGGCGGTGGCGGCGGTGGTGGTGGCCCCCGTCCTCGCAACGGCCGCGGTGGCGGCTACGGCGAGCGCTCAGCCCGTGTCGGTGGCCCGGCCTACTGAGCTCCAGCCCCAACCCACCGGCAGGAGGCGTTCGGGGCTGGAGCGGCTGATTCATCGGCTCCAGCCCCACAGTCGCACTGTTGTTCTGGCGTCGCTCTGTTCGGTGCTGAACAAGTTGTTTGATCTCGCACCGCCTGTGCTGATCGGCTTGGCGGTGGATGTGGTGGTGAAACAAAAGGATTCCTGGCTGGCCTCCCTGGGCGTCCAGTCCGTTCCCTCCCAGCTGACCGCGCTGGCTCTGGCCTCCTTTGTGATCTGGAGTGCGGAGTCGCTGTTTGAGTATCTCTACGCCCTGCTCTGGCGCAATCTGGCCCAGACCGTTCAGCACGAGTTTCGGATCGAGGGTTACGACCATCTCCAGCAGCTGGAGATGGCCTTCTTTGAAGCGGGCAGCAGTGGTCAGCTGCTCACCATCCTGAACGACGACATCAATCAGCTCGAGCGGTTTCTCGACCATGGGGCCAACGAGCTGCTCCAGCTGATCACGACGGTGGTGGCCATCGGTGGAACCATGGTGGCCCTCTCCCCAAAGGTGGCGGGAGTGTCCTTTCTTCCCATCCCCCTGATCCTGTGGGGCTCCCTCCGGTTCCAGCGACGCCTGGCCCCCTTGTATGGGGACGTTCGTAGCCGAGCCTCGGATCTGGCCAGCCGACTCACCAACAATCTGGGGGGCATGCTCACCATCAAGAGCTATGCGGCAGAAGACTGGGAACGCTCCCGGATGGAGCAGGACAGCCAGGCCTATCGCTCCAGCAACCAACGGGCGATCAGGCTTTCCGCGGCTTTTGTGCCCCTGATTCGTTTCGCCATCCTTTTCGCCTTCCTCTCCATCCTGGTGATCGGAGGCCTGCAGGCCTGGCGGGGCACCATCGCGGTTGGCACCTACAGCTTTCTGGTCTTCATCACCCAGCGACTGCTCTGGCCCCTCACCACCTTGGGCCGCACCCTGGACGACTACCAGCGGGCCATGGCCTCCACGGATCGGGTCCTGAATCTGCTGGATACGTCCATCGCCATCCCCTCGGGGGATCGGCCCCTCGATCCCCATCATGTGGCTGGCCACATCACCTTTGAGGGGGTGGAGTTTGCCTACCGCGAACGCTCACCCCTGCTGCGTCAGTTTGACCTCGACATTCCAGCGGGCAGCACCCTGGGCATCGTGGGCTCGACGGGCTCAGGCAAAAGCACCATCGTGAAGCTGCTGCTTCGCCTCTATTCCATCCAGGCCGGCCGGATCCTCTTGGATGGCGTGCCGATCGAGAGCTACCTCCTGGGGGATCTGCGGCGGGTGATCGGCCTGGTGAGCCAGGAGGTGTTTCTGTTCCATGGCACCGTGGCCGAAAACATCGCCTATGGCACCTTTGCGGCTCCCTTCTCGGCGATCCAACGGGCCGCCACCCTTGCTGAGGCGAACACCTTCATCGAGGCCCTGCCCCAGGGCTACAACACCGTGGTGGGGGAAAGGGGACAACGGCTCTCCGGGGGGCAGCGGCAACGGCTGGCCCTGGCCCGGGCCCTGTTGAAGGATCCGCCCGTGCTGATCCTCGACGAAGCCACTGCGGCTGTGGACAATGAAACCGAGGCGGCGATTCAATACTCCCTGGACACCATCACAGCCCATCGCACCACTCTGGTGATTGCCCACCGGCTAAGCACCGTGCGCCATGCCGATCGCATTGTGGTGATGGAACACGGCAGAATTGTGGAAACAGGTGGCCATGAGGATCTGCTTGCCGCAGATGGGGCCTACGCCAATCTCTGGAGGGTTCAGGCCGGCCTCCGAGCCGACGAACCTCTGAGGATCTAGGACCACCCGCCATGCTTCGTCCTCCTGTCCGCCAAAGACCCCGCCGCCCACGCTCCCTGTTTCCATTGCTTCTCGCCACCTCCTTTGGCCTGGCTGCGGGATTCGGACTCTCCGCGCCCCTGGCCAGGCTGGTGAGCGGAACTGAGAAGGAAACGGTCAGCAAACCGGAAGAGTGGCGTCATCCCTTCGGAGAGTGGGTGGATCTCGGTCAGGACGATGTCCTGATTCTGGGAACGGATATGGGAGGCGGAAACACCGATGTGATCGCCGCCATGCGGGTGGAAGGGGGCCAGACCACCATCACCCAGATCCCGAGAGATGGCTATATCGAAACGGAACAATATGGGCCAATGAAAATCAACGCTCTCTACAGTGCTGGGGGAATAGAAGCATTGAAGCGGGAGATCTCAGATCGAATGGGCCGTCCGATACGGCATCATCTGATCGTGAATCTGGGGGCTATTCGCAAGATTGCAGACATGATCGGCGGCATTGAAGTTGACGTGCCAAAGAGGATGGAATACGCAGATAACACACAGGGTTTATATATTGATCTTCACCCTGGCCTCCAGAATCTCAAGGGCCGAGATCTGGAGGGATTTCTACGCTTTCGCCATGATGAAACCGGCGATATTGGTCGGATGGAGCGCCAGCAATTGGCCGTTCAGGCTCTGTTTCGCAAGCTGATCCGTCCGGAGCAGCTGGTGCGTCTTCCCGTTCTGGTGATGCTCTCTGGCAACGACATGCACACCGACATGGGGCCCATGGAATTGGGCGGTCTGATGACAGCTATCAGCACCACGGAGCTGAAGATTCACCATCTCGATGGACGGCCTTTTGACCAGGGGGGCGTGAGCTACCTGGAGCTGGATTGGCCCGCCCAGGAGGATCCTGGCCTGGCGCCGGAAGACGGGCAGGAAGCCCGCCGCTCGTTTTTCCTCTTCTAGGGCTGCCCGCTCTCAGGCCGAGGATCAGCCGTTCCTGGCGCCCGGTCCGGATCCGGGTGGGCCTCCCGGTCGGCGATCGGACAGGGTCACCAGGGCGAGAGCCAGGGCCACCAGCGCTAAGGATGGGCTGGAGGCGGCCACCGTCACCCCCAGGGCCGCGGTGAACCAGATTGAGGCGCCACTGGTGAGCCCCCGCACTTCCGGGGTCTGCTGCTGGCCCCGAGGGGGCGCCACCAGGATTTCCCCCGCCCCCAGAAAGCCCACACCGGTGGCTACCCCCTGGATCGCCCGGCTCCGAGACCCCGCATCCGGGCCGGCGGCCAGCACCATCAAACAGGCGCTCAACCCCACGAGCACATGCACCCGCACCCGGTTCGGGTGGGGCAGGACCCCATGATGGGCCCGGTTGAGACCTACCACCAACCCGCAGAGCACGGCCAGTCCCATGCGCAGGAGGGCTTCCAGATCAGGGGTGAGGAAGGGAAGGGTCATGGGGGTGATCCTTGGCCTGGGGCGCCTGCCGCCCTCAACAGGCGGGTGGCCAGTTGGTCAGCCTGGGCGGGCACCAGGGAAAAGGCCGCGCTGAATCCGGTGAAGGTCCAGAGGCCAGGCGCTCCCTCCACCGGTCCCATGAGGGGCCGGCCATCGGTGCAGAAACTCACCGGCACCTGCTGATAGGGCGCATGGAGAGCCGCCAGCTGGGGATCAAGCCGGGCCAGACCCTCCCGGAGCCGCTGTTCCATCCACTGGGGATCGGGGGGCTCCGATGCGCTGGGATTCTCCTTCTCACCCACCACGCCGGCCTCCGGCAGCCAGCTGATCTGCCCCACCACCACCCCATCCCCCCAGGGGGCCAGGCCCGCATCCACAATCCACCGAGGAGTGGGGCCGGCTGCTGCGGAGCCCGCCTCAAGGGCGGGGCGCTGCCAATGGCGGGGTTGCACGATCCGGCCGCGCCTAGCCTGCTCCAGCCAGGGATTCGGGGGGCCATCGGGGCCCACCTGAAGCACCCCAGCCCAGGTGTGGCGGAAGCGGGCTGGAAGGGCGGGCCAGAGGTGCCGGGAGCCTGCTCCCGCGGCCAGCACCACGGTTGGCGCTGCAAAAGCAGTGTCTCCTGGTCCATCCAGATCCAGCGCCCATGCACCCTCCGGCAGGGGCCTCAGGGTCCTCACCCGCCGGGCCAGATGGTGCACCCCGGCGGCGGCAAGGGTCCGCAGCCGGGCCGCCATCCAGGTGGGCGTGTCGATGCGGGTGAGGGGAACGGGAACCCTGCGGGTGAGGGCTGCCAGGCGGCCGGGCAGGCCGGGCCGGGCGTCATGGAACACCAGGCCACTGCGATACCACCCGAGGGGACCATGGAGGCGCTCCAGGCGGCGCCATGCCCAGGAGGGAGGGCCCCAGGCCACGGCGCCGTAACTCAACGCCGTGGCGGTGTGCCGGGCATCCCCGATGAGGCGCACCTGCGCTCCCCGTCGAGCGAGGCTGAGGGCCAGCACGGTGCCCGCTAGCCCATCCCCGATCACCGTGATCGGCTCCTGCCCCGGGAAGGCCAGGTCCATGGAGCTCAGATGAGGAGGTTGAAGGAGGTGATCACCCGCTGGAAGAGCTCGCGCACCTTCGGCCAGCGGGCCTCGTTGGTGCTGGCGGCAAAGGTGTAAAGACGGCCCCGGTCCACCACCACGGTGGCCAGCTCATGGCGGTTGCGATCGGCCAGATGCACGCTGTATTCCAGGTCGTAGAAGGTGCGGCCGGCCAGCTCCCGCTCCCGGGCGTCCACCAGTTCGGCGTTGCGGCCGCTGCCATCCGGTGCGATCACCACCTGGCGGAGTTTCTCTCCCACCGCTTCCGCCGAGCCCAGGTTGGCGAGGTCGTTGGTGCTGTTCACCTCCGAGATCACCAGGCTCAGGGTTTCATCGCTGTTGATCAGGTCGTGGAACACCACCTGGGGCCCGCCGCTCACCTGAACCCGATTCCAGCCGGTGGGATAAAGGAAGGCGTAGCGCCCATCAGGGCTCTGGAAGGATTGGAGCCCGGCTGATGCAGCGCTGCAGGCCCCCAGCCCCCCCGCCAGAGCCACTGCCAGCAGGAGCGAGAGCGCGGCGCGGGCCAGGGTGCGCAGGGGGAGGGGAAACAGGAACGTGGTAGCGATCATCGGGCAACCGTAGGCTCGCCCTCCATTCTCCCTCCGGCCTGACACCGGGGCCAAACCCCCTAGATTCAGCCCATCTGCACCGGGGCGCTGAGCGGCTTCACCCGACCACTCGCTCGTCTGATCGATCAGTTTGAGCGGCTGCCGGGGATCGGTCCCCGTACGGCCCAGCGGCTGGCGCTCCACATGCTGAGACAACCGGAGGAGCAGATCCGCGCTTTCGCCGATGCCCTGCTGGCCGCCAGAACCCAGGTGGGGCAATGCCGCAGCTGTTTCCATCTCTCGGCGGAACCCATCTGCGACATCTGCCGGACGGAAGCCCGGCGCAACGGCCAGATCTGCGTGGTGGCCGATTCGAGGGATCTTTTGGCGATGGAGCGCTCCCGTGAATACCAGGGGGCGTACCACGTTCTGGGGGGCCTGATCTCACCGATGGAGGGGGTGGGGCCGGAGATGTTGCACATTCAACCGTTGGTGGAACGGGTGGACCGCGATGGCATCAGCGAGGTGATCCTGGCCCTCACCCCCAGCGTGGAGGGAGACACCACGAGCCTTTATCTGGCTCGCCTGCTCAAGCCCTTCACCGTGGTGAGCCGCATCGCCTACGGATTGCCGGTGGGCAGTGAGCTGGAATATGCAGACGACGTCACCCTGGCCCGGGCCTTCGAAGGGCGCCGAAGGATGGAGTGAACCCGCCCGCAGCGCTCCAGCTCCTGTTTTCCCCACCATGACCACCGTGCGCCCCTCCCGCTACAGCACCATCCCGCCGGCAGAGCGATTGCCGGAATGGCTTCGCCGCCCCGTGGGCAACGCCTCCGCTCTGGAGGGGGTACAGGAGGTGGTGAAGCAACAGCGGCTGCACACCATCTGCGAGGAGGGCCGCTGTCCCAACCGGGCGGAATGTTATGCGGCAGGCACGGCCACCTTTCTGCTGGGCGGCCCGATCTGCACCCGCAGCTGTGCGTTCTGCCAGGTGGAGAAAGGTCAGGCGCCCGTGCCTGTGGATGGGGCGGAGCCCGAGCGGGTGGCAGAGGCGGTGGAGCAGCTG
>JAYKIG010000042.1:0-39621 GCA_035286045.1 Cyanobacteriota bacterium
TAGGCGCCCTTGGAACCATGGGCACGCGCATCGCCAGCGGTGTCGCGAATCTCATGGGCCACCAGCACCCGCAGGGTGCCATCGCCGTTATCAGTAACACCGATGCCATCGGGGATGCCGTTGAAGCAGTAGCCGTTGTTTCCCTGCTCGCCAGCATCAATCACTTCGCGGAACACCGCACGGCCTTCCGTTCCCACTAGGAAGGTCTGCGACGGGAAGGCGGCAGCCCCCACCTGGCTGGCAAGGGTGAGGGGCAGGGTATCGGTGGCGCCACGCAGATCCACTTCAAACACATGCTTGAAGCCGGTGAGGCTGCGGCTGCTGTCGCGCTCCATCACCAGGAACACACCACGGGCGGCGTCAAACGCCACATCACCGATCTTGTCTTGAGCGCTGCGGCCACTCAGCAGATAAAGATGCTCCTTGACCGGGGTACCGGTGGCGGGATCAACGGCCAGGATGCGGGTGAGTTCGGAACGGCTGCGGCCATCGGTGATGCCATCGCCGTTGGTATCGACATCCAGTGGGCTCTGCATGAAGGCATACAACAACCCGTCAGTGGGATTGAAGGCCATGCCCTCGATGCCGCGATTGCTCCAGCGATTGCCATAGATCGCCGGCAGGCTATCGATGGTTTCAGCACCGATCACGGCACCATGCTGTGCCTGCAACAGAGCTTTCTGACCGGCAGGGATATAGCGCTGAATCAGGTTGCCGGTGGTAGCGTCAAAGATGGCGATCTGACCGCGGTACTCGTCACCCACAGCAAACACCTGGCGCTCGCCGCCAGCGATATTGAGAGTGAACAGAGACACCGTTTCGGAATCAATTCCAAACGGGTCGTAGGGGAGAGGATTATTGGCTGAATCCACCGGAATGTCATCTTTCCCCTGCAATTGAGGCAGGCCGGTGAGCGGAGTGCCATCCGGTCGGTTGAGTCCGATGCGTTCCAGCTCCACAATCGCGCCAGTGGCGCGGTTCATACCCAGCTTGTAAATCGTGGGCTGGAAGTCGGGATCGAGAAATTGCCGCTGACCGGCCACCAGATCGCCGTTGGGCCCCCGATCGGTGATCGCGAAATAAACGTCGAGCTGCGTGCCATCAACAGTCTCCTGGCCCACAAAAGTCAGGCCCGAAAGACCTCCGGGCAACACGCCGGCGGGCAGGTTGGCCGCACCGGCGGCATACTCCAGCTCATAGCTGAAGTTGGTGGCACTGGCGCCGCCACGGCTCCAATCCTTGATCCCGGCCGAGAAAATCTCCTGGATCACCGGCGTCGCTCCACTGAGGTTGAGCACCGCAATGGCGTTGTTCTCCTGCAACGACACCCAGGCAGTGCTGCCATCGGCACTGATGGCGATCGCCTCGGGTTCGATGTCCTGGGCCACCGTGGTGGTAACGCCGAGACGTGAACCGATGCGGATCCCGCGATTGATCAATTCGGCGCGGCGATTCTCCCAGGCACCGAAGCCAACCGTTTGCACATCCGCCTGCACCGGTGCCACCGGCGTGGCGGCCAGGAAGCCGCTGGTGTCGATCACCGCGATCGAACCCTCAGGATCGATGGTGTAGAGCGAATTGGGCTCGCCCTCGTTGGTCACGATCAGCTTGCTGCCATCGGCGCTGAACTTCACCATGTCGGGCAGGGCGCCCACCGTGAGGGTGCTCACCGACACGGGCAGCGCCGGAATGCTGATGTCGAAGAACTCAACAAAACCCGGATCGGTCTTGACTGTGTTCTGAACCGCTACGGCCAGCAGGTTGCCGTAGACGGCCGCACTCTGGAGAGTCTGGGAGGGGCTGCCGATGCCTGGGTTCAGATCTGGATTTCCCTTGGCCACCACCTTGGGCTTGGTGGGATCTCTTAGGTCGGTCACCACGATGGCGCCGGAACCACCACCCACGGTGTAAAGGAAGCGGTGAGCCGTGGAATAGGCCGAGATTTCCGCGTTGGCCCCCAGGGCGCTGACGTTGATCAATCCACCGCTGACAAGGGTATTGGATTGATTCGATGTGACGGCGGAAAACGAGATGGCCATAACCAGATCCGTACCAGACCCAAACATCGCCTCGGTCGCCAACTTGCCGGCTAAGGGACGGTTAATTCGCTTGAAATTCTTGGTTAATGCCTGCTTGCAACACGATCAGGTGTGTCTGGTTACCACCTCTGGACGTGTTAAGCAACACCGACATTCCTGGGATCGTTGCTCTGGGTGATTAGCGAAGATGCAGAACCTACCTGGAAGGTTCAGCCCTGGAGGCATCTCTACACTGACGCGCAATCACACCTTCTTCATCGGCTGGCACCACCACAAGTTCAAAGGTGCCCAGCCAGGAGAGGGCCTGTGCCATCTCTTCCTTGAGAGCCTGATCATGTTCGCCGATGCCTCCCGTCAGGGCAATGACGTCTACTCCTCCCAAGGTGGCGGCCATGGCGCCAATGCCCTGCAGCAGGGCATGTCGAAACACAGCGATGGTAAGTTGTGCATCCGGATTCCCCTCACCAGCAGCTTTTCGTAGGTCTTTCATGCTCGAAGTCAATCCCCCGCTGAGCCCCAGAAGCCCACTGGCATGGTTCAGCTCATGGGCAAGCTGATCCTTGTTGATCCCTTTTCGCAGCAGGTGCAGCAGGAGTCCTGGATCGACAGAGCCGCTGCGGGTTGCCATCACCAACCCTTCCAAGGGTGTGAAGCCCATTGTTGTTGCCATGCTTTTCCCATTGGCAATGGCACACAGGGAACAACCCGCTCCCAGATGACAGCTGATCAGCCGTGGTGCCCCCACTACCTCGCTCACGTGCTGGTGATTGAGCCCGTGGAAGCCGAAGCGTCTCAACCCCTGTTGCCTCCAGGAGGCAGGGATGGCGTACGTAAAGGCCTCCGGTGCAAGGGTGTGGTGAAAGGCCGTATCGAAACAGGCCCATTGGGGTAATTCGGGGCGCCAGGCGCACATGGCCTCGATCACGTCGAGTGCAGGTCCATTGTGCAGGGGGGCAAGGGAGGTGAGGTCCTTCAGCCTCTCCATTACCTCCCCTTCAAGCAGGGTGGGAGCCGTGAAGCTGGTTCCCCCATGCACCACCCGGTGTCCTACCAGATCCACGGCCCTTTCCCAGGGCTTGATGGCTGGAAACAGCCATTCACCAACCACGGACCTTGCGGTTTCGGTGTTCCAGGTTGTTTGTCCGCTCCAGATCGGCGGTCCTTGAGCTGGCAACAATTTGCCTTTGAGGCTCGAGCTTCCTGCATTCAGCACGAGCACGATGCCGTCACTCATGCTGGTGTCCTTCCTCACGCCCCCTGGGCTCCAGGTGTGCACCAGCGCCAGTTGGTGATCGCTGGCGCATCCATGCCGTGTTCATGGGCATAGGCCCTGTTCTCCAGGATGGCCTCCTTCATCCGCTCCTTGAGATGGGCGGCACGGGAGCGGAGATGGGGCACGCGATCGATCACGTCGATCACCAGATTGAAACGATCGATCTGGTTGTTCATCGCCAGTTCCAGGGGGGTGTTGATGTTCCCCTTTTCCTTGTAGCCACGCACATGGAAGTTGGCATGGTTGGTGCGGCGGTAGGTGAGCCGATGAATCAGCCAGGGATAGCCGTGGAAATTGAAGATCACTGGCCGGTCGGTGGTGAAGAGGCTGTCGAAATCTCTATCGCTCAATCCATGGGGATGTTCACCAGGATCGGTGAGGGCGAACAGTTTCACCACATTGATCAGCCTGACTTTGAGGGACGGAATCTCGCGTCGCAGGATTTCAATCGCTGCCAATGTCTCCTTGGTGGGGATGTCGCCCGCACAGGCCATCACCACATCGGGTTCATCCATCTGACTGCCCTGATCGTCGTCGCTGGCCCAGCTCCACAGACCGATGCCCTTCTCCACATGGCGCCTTGCCTGCTCCAGGGAAAGGTATTGGAGGTGCTTCTGTTTGTCTGAAACGATGATGTTGCAGACGTTGGGCTCCAGCAGGGCTTCCTCCGCCACGGCCAACAGACAATTGGCATCCGCCGGCAGGTAGACGCGCACCACCTCGCCACTCTTGTTTCCTGCCAGATCGATGAAACCAGGATCCTGGTGGGTGAAGCCGTTGTGGTCCTGCCGCCAGACGGTGGAACTGATCAGGCAGTTCCATGGGCCTATCGACGCGCGCCAGGGCGCATGGTGCAGGCACGATTCCAGCCATTTGGCGTGCTGATTGAACATCGAGGCGATCACATGGGCGAAGGCTTCATAGGTGTGGAAGAAGCCATAGCGCCCCGTGAGCAGGTAGCCCTCCATCATCCCCACCAGGGTGTGTTCGCTGAGCATCTCCACCACGCGACCATCGCGGGCCAGTTCGCTGCCATTGAGGTCTTCCGGTAACAGATCTCCCATCCACACCTTCTTGCTGCGCGCATAGATGGCCTGAAGCCGGTTGGAGGCGGTCTCATCTGGGCCGAACACCCGCAGGGAGTGAGGGTTTCGCTCGATGGCATCCCGCAGCAGCTCACCCAGGGGGTAAGTGTTTTCGGCTTCCGTGGTTCCCGGGCTCTCCACGGGCACTTCATAGGCCTGCAGGGGAGGCAACTGGAGCGGGCGGCGCAGCAGGCCCCCGTTGGCATGGGGGTTGGAGCCCATCCGCCTGTCTCCGAGCGGGGATAATTGGCGGAGCTCCTTCACCAGGGTGCCGTTTCCATCAAAGAGTTCCCATGGCCGGTAGCTCTTCAGCCATTGCTCGAGGAGGAGCAATTCTTCCGGATCCTTGTTGGGGGCCGTGAGAGGCACCTGGTGGGCTCGCCAGAAGCCCTCCACCTTCTTCTCGCCCACCGCCTTCGGACCACTCCATCCCTTGGGCGAGCGCAACACGATCATGGGCCAGGTCGGACGCTCCACCTCAGCACCAGAGAGGGCGTGCTTGCGGATGGCGAGGATCCGGGCGATCGCCGTGTCCATCGCGGCGGCCATGGTTCGATGCATGGGCATCGGATCGCTACCCTCCACAAACAGAGGGTCCCAGCCGTAGCCCCGCAGCAGCTGCTCCAGTTCCTGATGGGGGATGCGCGCCAGCAGGGTGGGATTGGCGATCTTGTAGCCATTGAGGTGCAACACCGGCAGCACGGCGCCGTCCACCCGGGGATTGAGAAACTTGTTGATGTGCCAGGAGGTGGCCAAGGGGCCCGTCTCTGCTTCCCCATCACCCACACAGGCCAGGGCAATCAGATCAGGATTGTCGAACACCGCCCCGCAGGCGTGGGAGAGAACGTATCCCAGTTCCCCTCCTTCATGGATCGAGCCAGGGGTTTCCGGAGTGCAATGGGAACCGATGTGCCCCGGGAAGGAAAACTGTTTGAAGAAGCGTCCCATACCCGCCGCGTCCTGGCTCTTGTCCGGATAAATCTCGCTGTAGGAGCCATCGAGATAGGTGGGGGCCAGCACTCCCGGGGCGCCGTGGCCTGGTCCGGAGAGGTAGATCATGTCGAGGTCGTGATGCCGGATCACCCGGTTGGCGTGGGCCCAGATGAAGGCCTGGCCAGGACTCGATCCCCAGTGGCCCAGCAGCCTGTTCTTCACATGTTCGGGGCGCAGGGGCTCCTGGAGCAGGGGGTTATCCCGCAGATAGATCATGCCCACCGCCAGGTAGTTGGCCGCCCGCCACCAGGCATCGGTCAACGTCAGTTCCTGCTCCAGATCAATGGTCGGCATGGGGGAGGGGGGCATCAGGCTGGATTGTCCCAGGGGGGGGCAACCACTCCAGTCTGTCGGCCTGGGCTAGCCAAGGAAATGAAGAAGATGGGAAGGATGGTCCGCTTTGGACTTTCATTGGGCATGGCTGTAACGTCAGTTACATGAATGAGTCTTGGGTCGTCCTAGGTCTGGACATTATTGAGCCTGAGAGGAATGTCCAAGAAAAAGCACAAAACTGCTCCGCCTCTCCAGCTTCCTGCCGAAATGACCTTGGACGCTGCTGTTTCGTCCCCCGGGAATGGGGAGGATCTGTACCGACCCTCGCCGATCCTGGATGATTTCAGTGCCGTTTCCGAAGGTCGCCAGCCCAAGCTCGAGCGCAAGTTCTACGAAAAAGAGCTGGCGCGCCTGCAGGTGGAACTGGTGAAAATGCAGTACTGGATTAAACACACCGGCTTTCGTCTGCTTGTGCTCTTCGAGGGGCGCGATGCCGCGGGAAAGGGAGGCACCATCAAGCGCGTCACCGAACCGCTCAACCCCAGGGGTTGCAATGTCATCGCCCTTGGTACGCCTACGGATCGGCAGAAAAGCCAGTGGTATTTCCAGCGCTATGTCGAACACCTTCCGGCGGCAGGTGAGATCGTCCTGTTTGATCGCAGCTGGTACAACAGGGCTGGGGTTGAGAAGGTGATGGGCTTCTGCACGCCCCAGCAGGTCGATGAGTTTCTGTTGTCGTGTCCAGAGTTTGAGCGCATGCTCGTGCGAAGTGGCATCAACCTGATCAAGTATTGGTTCTCCGTGAGCGATGAGGAGCAGGAAACTCGCTTTCGCTCTCGGATCAAGGATCCGGCTCGCCGTTGGAAGCTCAGCCCGATGGATCTGGAATCCCGCGACCGCTGGGTGGAATTTTCCAGAGCCAAGGATGAGATGTTTGCCCACACCAACATCCCGGAGGCACCCTGGTTCACCGTTGAGGCCGATGATAAGCGCAGAGCGCGCCTGAATTGCATCAGCCACCTACTCAGCAAGGTGCCCTATGTGGACATGACTCCTGAAGAAATCAAATTGCCCCCACGCAAGGGAGGAGGCGAATACAGGAGACCTCCCTTGAGCGAGCAATTTTTTGTGCCCAACCGCTATCCAGCTGCTCTTCAGGGCAGGGGGCAGAGCAGCAGCTCGGGCTGACGGATGGTGCGCCAATCGCCGCTGGGGGTGCTCACCTCCAGTCCGATTGGGGCCTCTCCTGCACCTGGACCGATGCTCTCCAACCAGCTGATGGCATCGGCAATGGCCTCGTCGATGGTCTCGTAGAGACCGTCGAGCTGGGGATGGGGTTGGTGAAAACAGTCGATCAGGCGGTAGTCGCGACGCTGAAGCGCTGAAAACAGGGGGCTTGATCCGGCGGCCGACTTGCTGGACGTGAGGTTGGGCAAAAGGGTTGTCATGTTGTCTCTTTGCGTTGGTTGTAGTTTTGATCGGACTGCCGGGCGCATGTTGTCGTGTTCGACACCATCGACTGTGACGAACCATTCGTTTTTGTGTGCGGTTGTTTTTGGCCTCCGCCCTCCCTGTAGGTTCGCCTCAGCTGAGGAGATCGGCTCGCAGATCCTCCAGGTAGCGGGTGCCGATAGGATGGGTTTCACCATACTGACCTGGAACGCAGTCGGCGAGAAGCAGGGTGGGTTCTGCCCTCGCGGCCACCAATAGATCCCCATGGGGTCCCCAGAGGATGCTGTTGCCCAGGTAGCCCGCCATGGGTAGTCCGTTCACGGTTTCCTGTCCGCAGCGGTTGACGTAGGCCACAAAGCAGCCGTTTTCAAAGGCATGGGCCGGTAGCAGGGTGCGTGAAATATCGGGATAGGGGCGATCCGTGCGACGGCCATCGCTCAGCTGGGCCCACGCATCCGCCGCGGTGGGGATCAGCACTATCTGGGCGCCGAGCAGTGCCAGGCGACGGGTGAGTTCGGCGAACTCCGCCTCGTAGCAGTTGAGCAGTCCCACTCCGATTCCATTCACCTGTTGCACGGTGAAGGCCGGCCCCTCCTCCGCCTCCAGGTAGCCAGGGCTCCAGCATTGTTTTTCATCCGGTCCCCAGAGGTGGGTCTTGCGGTAGTTGCGCAGCAGCTCTCCATGGGCTCCGAAGAGCGCAATAGCGTCATAAAAGTGCTCCTCTGCCGCCACAATGGCGCGTTCTGGGTAGGGGCAAGCCACGGCCATGCCGTGGCGGTGGGCAATGGAAGCCACTCTCTGGAGGCTTGGTCCATTCACGGGTTCCGCAAGGGTTCGTGCCAGCTCAGGGGTGATCATGTAGCCACTGAGATAGAGCTCTGGAAAGGCCAGCAGCTGGGCGCCATGGCCCGCGGCGATCATGGCCACCTTCTCCATCCGATCCAGGTTGGCGGCCACCGCCTCAGGGGTGCCCGCTGCCCCCGTGCCCTGCCAGAGTGCCACCCTCAATCCCTGCCCCAGCTCTGGCGGGTCTGGCCATAGGCAGGTCTGAAGGCGATAGGGATGATGGAGATTGGCAAGGTGGCGATCGGACGTGTCCATGGGTAGGTGGCGTGCCTGGTGGGCCAAATTGCTGGCCATCCACCAGATTGGCGGAGCGGGCCTGGCCGCCACGGGCGCTGCGCTCGTCGGAGCGTTCCTGATCTATGCACAGCCCTCCACTGCCTGGCTGCGGCGTGGGGTCATCCACGTGGCACCCGATGGGTTCGATGGCTTTCCTGGGCCATCAAGGCGCTTTGCGGTCCGCACGATTCAGCGGGCGGTCGACCTGGCGGCCCCCGGGGAAACCATCCTGATCTGGCCCGGCACCTATCGGGAGGAGGTGTTCCTGCGTCGCGGAGGCCGGCCCGGCCGGCCTCTCATCCTCCGGGCTGCCATCCCGGGGCGTGCGGTGATCAGCGGAGTCGCCGACCCAGCGATCACAGCCGCCTGGCGCTGGCAGGCTCATGGTGCCCACCTGTGGAGCACGCCCGTCTCCAGCTCCGTCGCTGGTCTGCGCTGGGATGGGGTGATGGCCTTCCGCAGCGGCTCCTTGCCCCACCTCCGGCGGATCTGCTCCTTGCCCGGGGCCTGGCCCGCCTTCACCTCCAGCGACCGGAAGCTCTGGCTGTGCCTGCCACGAGGGGAGCGTCCCATGGCCAGTCGTCTGGAAGTGTCCCGTCCCATGCCCCATCGCACCCGTTCCGGGGGGCATCAGGTGGCGAGCCTCTGGATCGAGGCTCCCCACGTGGAGGTGCGCGACCTGCGCTTCGACTTTGCGGTGATGGCAGCGATTCAGCTCTGGAACACCCACCATGTCCTCATCGAGGGCAACCACTTCGAGGGGGCCGATGTGGCCATCAATGGCAACCCCTCTTTGCGGCCCTTGCGGCAGATCCGTGTCAGTCGCAACCTGAGCAGTTGTTATCCCCTCTATGAATGGAACCGAGAGGGTTGGCTGTCCTGGAAGGAGGTTTATTCCTACTCCAATTGCTCTCTCGTCTGGTTGGCTGGTTCGGATGCGACCGTGGACAGAAATATCGTGCTGCAGGCGGGCGACGGTATCAAATTTTCCCCCCACGCAGGTCGCAATGAAGCCCGCAGCAATCTGATTGTGGAAACCACAGATGACGCCTTCGAGTTCGATGGCCCGGCCCGTCACCTTCTGGTGTCGGACAATGTGGTTTTCAATTCTTCAGTGGCCCTGGCACCGAGTCCCGTGTCCGCCGGCCCGTTGCTGATAGAAAGGAACACATTTCTGCTTTTTCCCTCCCATCCTCGCAAGGGTTATGGCGTGTTGCTGAAGTTGATGGGTGGGGCCATTCGCAATGTGAAGTTGAAGGACAACTTCTATCTTGGCTTTCAGATTGGCTACGGCGTGGCCGATTCTCCCCTCAGTGCGGTGGACGTCGTGGCGAATGGTTTTGCCACCGTGCGTTCCCGTGAGGAGGGTCTGGCCCAGACGGCTCAGATTCGCTGGCAGGGAAATCGCTTCCGCCGTCTCTCGTTGGCGGAATGGGCAGCCGCCAGCCAGAACCCGACGCCCCTGGCCTCCGTTGGCGGTGGTCCTGTCACGATGCCCCCGGTGGGACCGGGCTGGATGGATCTTGCCAGTGACAGGGCCAGCCTGCCCCTGCGGCCCTATCTGCGGAGCCCCTGGCTCCGCATGCCGTGATGGCGAGGCCTGCCATGCCTTTAGACCTGTGGCGGCGGCTGGGTACGGCCATCGGAGCTGTCCTGGGCTCCTGGATCGCCTCCCTGGCCGTGGGAGCCCTGCTGACCACTTGCCTGAGCCCCTTCAGTGTGGATCAACCCGTGGGAGTGGCCACCTTGGCGGGGTGGCAGTGGCGCTGGTCAGTGGTGATGGGGGTGGCGATGGTCACCGGAGCCACCCTCGGGGGGGCTCCCCCGGCCAGCCTCCGCCGCACGGCCATGGTGGTCGGGATCACCGCCGTGGTTGTTCTTGGACTGAGCCTGGTTGCCGGGGGCCTGGCCATGTTTGCCTCACGGCTTCAGCTATGGGGTGCGGAGTGGGGCGTTCCCAGCCGCTCAGGCTATGCCGCCCGTCTTGCCGTGCTGACGGCCACCGAGCTGGTGGGTCTGCCGAGCGCCCTCGGGGGTGGTTGGTGGCTGTTGCGCGAACGCCTCAAAGGCAGGCGGCAGTCTGGTGGCGGTGGAGGACCGGGTGGTGGTTGACCCCCATCAGAATCCTGAGCACCGCGAGCAGCGTCTCGACCAACTGACCCGCCTGCTTGTGGTGGCCATGACCCTCGTGGTGATGGTCAATGGGCTTCCGTTTTGGGCGCGGCGGGTGGGGGTGATCGATCAGCGGACCTATGATCAGGATCTGGCCCAGTTCTGTCGGCCGCCCGTACAGCGCTGGTGGTTGCCGGCTTCCTGTTCTCCTGTTCGGGTCGTGGAGACTGGAGGGTTGCAGCGGCGTCAACGGATTCAGACGTTCCGGCTCTATCGGATCACCCCCTGGGAGGTGGGCCTGAAGGCCCTCCGCTACGCCCTTATGCCGGTCGTGTTGGCGCTCTCGATTCTGTTGGTTTGCAGGGGCTGGCAGGTGATGCCTCCCCTGCCAGCTCTGGTTCCGCTGGTTCCTCTGATTCTCTCCACCCTGACCTCGGCTGCGATCAGTTGGCCCGTCGATGGTCCTGTGTCGACGCTGCTCAATGGGGTGTGGAGCCTCTGGATACCCCTGGCGGCTGTGGGGGGGTGGCTTGGGGCCCCGCGCAGGCTACGGATCCTGGCGGACGGTGCGTCCGCCCTGGTGCTCCTCCAGCTGCCTTTCCTGGCCGCCGAGGCCATGCGAGGACTGCCCATGCCCTTTGGCGGCACCCCGAGCGTCTGGCTCCCCACAAGGCTTTCGGGAGTGCTGAACCAGCCCAACACCTTCGGTGGGGTTCTGGCCATCAGCGTCGCCCTCTGCGTGGCCGCGTCCCCGCGCCGTTGGCAGCGCTGGCCCCTGCTGCTGGTTTCTCTGTTGATGGCGATTCTGGCCCGTTCCGGCACCGGTGTGGTGGGTCTGGTGGTGGTGGCCGTGGGTCTGGTGCACCGTCAGATCCCCCGCCGCTGGCGCTCCATGGCTATGGCGACAAGCCTGCTGGTGGTGGTTCTGGCCCTGCCCCATCTGCTGGGGCGTCCCCAGCTTCTCGATTCCCCCTCCGGTCGCCTGCGCACGCTGCAGGTATGGATCCGGCAGCCCCAGACCCTTCGGGAACGCTGGCTGGGTGTTGGCCTCGCCAGCCACAATCGACGGGATGGGGGGGCGCCAGCCCTGACAGCCGCCTCCGGTGCTGGGGAGGTGGAGGCGCATCCTGCACGACGGGGCCCTTCCGCCGATGCACAACCCCTTTTGCTTCTCAGTCAGGGAGGGGTGGTGGCCCTGCTGGCCTTTTACGGGTTCGCGATCTGGTGCTGGTGGCTCGATCCTTCCCTGCGTCTGGTGTGGGCGGTGCTCCTGATCACCAGCCTCACGCTTAACGTTACAGAGGTTTTTCCCCTGGGCCTCTGGTTGTCGGTGCTCAGCTCCCGGGCCCTGAGCCTCAGGCC
Source organism: Cyanobacteriota bacterium (assembly GCA_035286045.1). Lineage (GTDB taxonomy): Bacteria > Cyanobacteriota > Cyanobacteriia > PCC-6307 > Cyanobiaceae > Cyanobium. The sequence continues at coordinate 11,712 of JAYKIG010000042.1, forward strand.
GGGAGGGCCCAGGGGTTGAGCCCCAGATCCGCCCCGATGCGATGGGCGCAGGCAAAGCCGCTGAACGCGACCGCATTGAGCCCCTGGCCGGGGAAGCAGGAATCCCCGACGCAGTAGAGCCCTTTCACCCCCGTGCGGTTGAAGGGCATGGGCAGCAGGCCGGGCAGCCGCTGGGCTGGAATCGGGCCGTAGCTGCCGCCGAAGCGACCCAGGAAGCGGCGATGACTCCGTGGCGTCCCCACCTCCCGATGGCGGATGGCCCCGCTCAAGCCCGGCAGGATCCGCTCCAGCCTGGCGACGAGGCGATCGGCATCAGCCTGTTTTTTGGCCCGGTAGTCGGTTGGTGATAACCCTTGCCAGGCTTCGATGGCGCTCGGGGTGAAGGTGTGCAGGATGTGGCAGCTCGGGGGGGCCAGGGAAGGATCCAGAAGGGTGGGCATCGACACGAAGATCACCCCCTGTTCCCCTTCCATGGCCTCCCAGTTTTCCAGCAGCAGGTGGTGGCAATGGAAGCCTGCGGGAACGATCGCCGCGTTGATGCCGAGATGCAGGGAGAGAAAGGAGGAGGAGGGCTTATAGCGGCGGTGCCAGGTGGCTTCGGCGGTAGGGGTGTGGGCTCGATCCACGAGGGGATGGGCCGTGGCCCCAGTGCCCTCGGTGTCCTCCCCGAAGGTGTCCCAACGGGTGGCGTTGCTCACGACCCGGCGCGCCCGGATCACCTCCCCTGAGGCCAGTTTCACGCCAACGGCCTTCCCTGCTTCGATCACCACTTTTGTGACACGGGCACGGTAGCGGATGGCTCCCCCGTGGGTCTCCAGCCCGGCGACGAGTTTTTTGGCAATTACTCCAACGCCACCTCTGGGGTAGTTGATGCCGCCGGCATGGCGATCCGAGAACACCATGCCGGCATTGATCATGGGGGTGCGGTCGGCTGGCATGACGCTCCAGCAGAAGCACTCCATGTCGATCAGCTTCAACAGCCGGGGATCCCTGATGTGGCGCCGAGCCACATCACCCACGTTGACAGGAAGCCAGCGGGCCAGCCCCAGGCAGGCCATGGGTGCCCGGAAGAACACCTTCGCCAGATAGGCCGGATCTTCCAGAGAGAGGAGGGGCATGGCATCGAGACAGCGAAACACCTGCCAGCAGGTGTCGTAGAAAGCCCGGATACCCTTCGCCTCGTGGGGGAAGAGGGCGGTGAGATCGCTGATGAAGCGTTCGTAGTCGCGGTCGACGGACACCTCCAGGCCCCCTGGCAGGTGGTAGGCCAGCTGCACGGGGTCGGGGATGGTGGCACAGTGTTGCCCCACGGCGGCCAGAGCCCGGGTGAGGAGGTTGGGGTGGCCCTTCTCTCCGAACCCGAAGATCATGGAGGCCCCAACATCAAAGGTGTAGCCCGCCCTCTGGAAGCTGCCCCCGCTCCCCCCCGGGATGAGGTAGCGCTCCAGAACCAGGACGCGGGCCCCCTTTGCAGCCAGCTGGGTGGCGGTGACCAGCCCGCCGATGCCGGCGCCGATCACGACCACGTCCCAGATGGCCTCCGTGTCTGGGCCGGCGCTCGGGCGAAGAGGGCTGGTGCGGGTGGTCAACGGATTGGGCTGTTTGCCCCTGACCCTAAACGGATGCTGTGGAGGCCTTCCAGTGGCTCCAGGTCTGCCAGTGCCCGATCCCGATAGGCGCCGTAGCGCAGTCGTTTCTCCCGGATCCGGATGGGCAGCTCCGGCAGCAGGGCGAAATTTGGCGGCATGGGTTGGAATCCCCCATGGCGCCCCTTGCCCCCGCAGGGCGCTTCGGCGATGAAGTGGGTGAGGGCTCCGGCCATGGTGGTGGGCGGCAGGGTGAGGGGCATCTGGCCCTGGGCCAGACGGGCCGCATTGGTGCCCGCCAGCCAACCGCCGGCGACGGCTGCGGCATACCCCTCCGTGCCCGTGATCTGGCCGGCGGCCAAGAGAGACGGCCGTTCGCGGAACTGGAGCGTGGCTTCGAGCAGCCTGGGCGATTCCAGAAATGTGTTGCGGTGCATCACGCCAAACCGCACGAACTCAGCCTTTTCGAGGCCTGGGATCAGCCGGAAGACCCGGGCCTGTTCCCCCCAGCGGAGATTGGTCTGGAACCCCACCAGGTTCCACAGGCGACCGTCCTTGTCCTCCTGGCGCAGTTGCACCACCGCATGGGCCCGCCTGGCTCGGCGCACCTCCCGGTCGTGCAGGTCTCCCCAGCGGGGATCCCAGAGGCCGATGGGTTTGAGCGGCCCGTAGCGCATGGTGTCTTCCCCCCGGCGGGCCAGCTCCTCGATCGGAAGGCAGCCCTCAAAGAAACAGGCGCTTTCCTGATCGAAGTCTTTGAGGGGGGCCTGCTCCGCGGCCAGCAGGGCCTCGCGGAAGCTGCAGTACTGCTCCTGGTCCATGGGGCAGTTGATGTAATCCGCATCCCCCTTGTCGTAGCGGGAGGCGCGGAAGGCCACCGACAGATCGATGCTCTCCCCTTCCACGATGGGGCTGGCCGCATCGAAGAAGTGGCAGTCGTCCAGGCCAGTAAAGGCCCGCAGGTCGTCCGCCAGGGATTCGGCCGTGAGGGGGCCGGTGGCCAGCACGGTGATCTGCTCTGGGGCCGGGAGTGCCATCTGTTCCAGCCGATGGATGGTCACCAGGGGGTGGGAGGCCAGCGCTTCTGTGAGAGCGGCGCTGTAACGGCCCCGATCCACGGCCAGGGCGCCACCAGCGGGCACGGCATGGGCATCGGCCGTACGGATCACCAGGGAGCCGAGGCGGCGAAGCTCTTCCTGGAGGAGCCCAGCGGCTCGATCGCTGGAGAGGGCCCCGAAGCTGTTGCTGCACACCAGTTCAGCGAATTCAGCGCTGTGGTGAGCCGGCGAGCGCCGGATGGGGCGCATTTCCACGAGAGTGACAGGAACGCCAGCGCAGGCCACTTGCCAGGCCGCTTCGGTGCCGGCCAGGCCGGCACCGATCACCAGAACGGATGCGCTCAATGGATCAGGCTTTGGCCCGCTTCAGGAACAGTTGCAATTGGCCCACCGCGGCTCTGCCGATGTGGAACACAGCCCAGCTGGCGGCCAGAAGAATGGGCGCGGCCACAAGCACAACCCGGAGATCCATGGAGGAACGAAACTGAATTCGGTGATCTTAAAGACAACCCATGGGCCTTCGATCACTCGGTGGCGGCTTGTAACGCGGTCCCGTCCCGATCAGGGCATCCCAAATCCAGTTTCAGAGCTCCGGCCCGCATGGGCCAGGGCCAGCTGGCGGTAGCGGCGTGCGTGGAGCCGCTGCTCGGCTATGGCCTCCTCACTCAGCTGGCGCTTCACCTGGGCGGGAGCGCCCATCACCAGGGCACCGGGAGGTACATCCCTGGTCACCACCGAGCCAGCCGCCACCAGGGCGCCTGCACCCACCGTCACCCCGTTGAGCACAATCGCCCCAATCCCCACCAGGCAGCCATCCTCCAGAGTGGCGCCATGCACCACCGCTCGATGACCGATGGTGACCTCACAACCGATCCGCACGGGCTGGCCCGGATCCCCATGGAGAACAGCTCCGTCCTGCACATTGCTGCCCAGCCCCACCACTACCGGACAGACATCACCCCTCGCCACGGCGGTGGGCCAGAGGCTGGCGCCAGCCTCCAGCCGCACATCCCCGACCACGACGGCCGAATCAGACACCCAGGCCTCCGGATCGATGCTGGGAGAAGGCCAGGGCTGCTGGAGACCCGAATCGTTTCTCCCTGCTTCCAACACCATGGGATCACCACGAGTTCTCACAGTGCATTGTGGCCCCCCCTCCCCAGGTGATACGTTCACTTGGCGGTCATGACCAACCCCCTCTGGGGGATTGGTCGTAGCCCAACTGGGTCGCTAGCTCAGCGGTAGAGCACTCGGCTTTTAACCGATTGGTCCTGAGTTCGAATCTCAGGCGACCCATAAAAGCAGAACCCACGATCTGAAGGGCAGCTCAGCAGGTAGATCCAACCGCCAACTGGCTTTAGCAGCTGATGACGCGTGGGTTTGGAAGCGGATGTAGAAATTTGACCCCCTTGTCACGCAAGGAAGACTCCTGCTGGAGAATCTCATCTGCAAAGTTCCAGGCAAAAAGCACCAACACATCAAAATCTTCCTGTCTCATCTGCTCAGGGCTGATAACGGGGATGTGGGAGCCGGGCGTGAACTTTCCGATTTTGTATGTGCTTTTATCCGCGATAAACGATACGAGTTCGCTGTTTAATCCACAAAACTGAAGCATGGTCTGTCCTTTGCCGGATGCGCCATATCCAGCGATCCTGCTCCCATTGGCGACTGCTTCTTGTAGGACATTTCTTAATTGTTCTCTCTGCAGCCGAGCTCGTTCTCCAAAGGATGCCCAGCAGTTAGGGTCAAGTATTCCTGCTTGGGATTCTTTGGAAAGCAACTCATGAACACGCTGCGATTCCGATGCCTCATTTCTGCCTGTATGACAGATGTAAACCCTTATGCTGCCCCCATGAATCCATGTTTCTTCTGCATCAACAACTTTTAATCCGTGACTCCAGAAGACCCTGCTGACGCTATCCAGGCTGTGATATCCGATGTGTTCATGAAATACTTGATCATATTGCAACTCATTGTACATTGTAAGCAATTGTGGTACTTCGATAATGGCGACTCCCGTAGAGGCCAACAGCAATTTTATTCCCCGAACAAGACCATGTAAATCTGCTACGTGAGCCAATACATTTCTTGCAATGATAAGATCAAATTCACCCATTGTCTCTAATACTATTGCCGCGATTTTCTCATTAAAAAAGCTGTCGATCGTTTGGATGCCATCAGTATTTGCCTTCTTGGCAATGTTCTCTGCTGGGTCAACCCCCAGAACGTCATACCCTCTCCGCTGAAACTCCTTGAGCATCGTTCCATCGTTGCTAGCTATCTCTAGAACACGTTTCTGGTTTGGTTGTAATTTTCTCAGGGATGAATCGGCAAAATCGCGACAATATTGCTTGATGGAAGCTGGAATCCCTGTTTCCCATGGGTACTTACTGAAGAGCAGTTTTGGATCGAGAATCTCCTTGATCTGGACATGGCAACACTCTTGGCAAATAACAAGTGTCAACGGATATCTTTTCTCTTCTTTGAAGGACAAGGGATCAGGTAGGAAGGCATCTGAAAGAGCCACCTCCCCAAACGACATGATTTCTTCACAGTGGTTTGCTTTGCAGATCCTGCAGTTGAAATCTGTCATGGAGTTTGTGCGTTGCCTGGAGATGGGTCCAGAATGATTGTATTCAGAACAGATGGTGATGGCAACTTTTAAATAATCATATTCTGATTCAACTGCTCAAGCTGAGTACTCAGGAGTGGCTGATTTCTGTCCTTCTCTGAAATTCTGGTTAAGGGGATGGGCCAATCGATCGCCAAGCTAGGATCATTCCATCGAATCCCACCCTCCTTTTCTCTATTGTGTGGTACTGATGAATAGTATTCAATAATTGTATGGTCTTCTAGGGTTTGAAAAGCATGCCCGCAGCGCTCTGGAATTAAGAGACTAAATGCGTCTGATTCTTCAAGATGAATTGTCGCTATTTTTAGAAATGTTTTCGACTCTGGTCGTAGGTCTACAACAACATCAAAGATCATTCCCTGAGTGCACCTGACAAGCTTTGATTCAGCCGTCGGTGGCATTTGATAATGAATACCCCTAATGGTTCCAAGATGAGTTGTATGACTCGAGTTGCATTGTGAGATGACAAAGTCACAGCCTATGCTTTGAAGTTCATCACGAGAGAATGTTCGTTTGAAGACGCCTCGTTCATCAACATACGGTTCGGCCTCAGCAATCATAAGACCAGGAATAGCCAGTTCCCGATAAATCATTGATCTTGAGTAAACATCTTCTGTTGTTCAACATAGAGTTGCTTGGCGAGCTGCTCAGATCCTTGGCTGATATCATTCCATGTAAGTGGAGTATCTTTAAGGATATCTCTTGTCAGAATACATCCCTCACTTAAGCCCTGAGGGAGAAATCTATTAATTTGCACATCCTGTGACTTCTCCACCTGTCCGTATGTCATATATCCTCCATACCCATCAAGTCTTTCACCAGCCATCAGATCACGCTTTGCAATCGCGACGACTTCGAGCGTTGGACCCGCTAAGGGGTGACCGCAATAGTCTCCAAAAAGTACTGCTCTGGCAATGGTGAATGGTGTCTCTAAGTGACAGAGATGATAAGGTTGGTAGAAACTGTAAAGTGGCCCTGAACCCATCTTGAATAGTTCCAGATACTTTGCCTGACTGGCGTCATTCAATTCGGCTAGACAAAAGACTCCAGGCGATGGTTTTGCACCAATCACGCAATCCACAATCCCACCCAAAGAGCGAATCTCATCCAAATCATAGTGGTGAACAAGATCATCCACATGTCCATCGTGTTTGAGCCGTCGCATGCCCCTTGTGATTGTTGTGAACCCCGTGTTGTTGCCGACAATACATTGCTCGAAGTTAACTTTTGATCCATCAGCGAATGAAGTCACCATCATTATGTTCTGGTCCCACTGCTCAGCAAACTTGGCCTGTGTTGTTGGGGTCCGATATTCATCTTGTAGTCCTTTAATGTTTCCAAGCACACGGGGGGTTAATCCTAAGGACTTAACAAATCTGAATAGATTCATTTGAACACCTGGCTGGTCTCCATCAGCACAACTAATTATGACGCCGCTTTCTTTCGCTCTCTGATAGAGAATGGGCCCAATTGTTGCGTCCAACTCGGCATTCATAAGGACGAGATGCTTCTTGTGGCTAATGGCATGAATAGCAACTTCTGCTCCATACTCAACTGAACCAGTCATATCTACCATGCAATCAATTAGATCGGAATCTGCCAAGACTTCGGGATCATCAGTTACACAGGGGATCCCTTGCCTTATTAGGTCGTCCATTTGATCCGTCGCTTTTACGATTCCAGGTTTAGGTAGCCCTGCAAAATCAAGAGCACCCAAAGCACGCTCTATTGTCCTGTTGCAAACAGCAGAGATTTTCATGCCAGGAACCTGTTGGCTCACTTGCCGCATCAGGCCTTGAGCCATCGATCCAGCTCCGTAGATGCCAACCCGAATCGGATTGCCAGATCTTTCACGCGCTTGAAGTGCATTGTCAAGGAGAATCATTGGAGTTGATCCTGCTTTTTCAATGGGTCTAGTGAACCGTAAGAACGAATATCATCCAGGCAGCATTCAAGCGGCGTGGTTTCACAGAAGCATACCTTCTTATACCACTGAACTGTTTTTTCAATCGTTTTTTCAATTGACCAGCGAGGCACCCAGTTCAGTGCATGTTTTGCTTTGCTGATTTCCAAATGTAATAATTGTGATTCATGGGGTGCGCTCTGCTCCCCGATCAGCTGCCATTCCCCTTTCCAGTGAGTGAAAATTAAATCAACTAACTCTTCAACATTCTTGTTGCTATCTGGAAGTGGTCCAAAGTTAAACGCCTCGCACCTTGGCTCATCAGATTCGCTGAGTTGCTCAGCCAAACTCATGTATCCACTCAGTGGCTCAAGGACATGTTGCCATGGTCTAGTCGCTTTGGGATTGCGGAGCTGAATGATCTGATCCTTGGCGAGTGCCCGCATCACATCTGGCACAATCCGATCTTCTGCCCAGTCCCCTCCGCCGATTACATTACCGGCCCGTGCAGTGGCTATGCGAAGGTTAGATGGCTGACCGTTTGTTAGGTTACAGAAACTGGCTCTCCAGCTTGCCACAGCTAGTTCCACGCTGGCCTTGCTGGAACTGTATGGGTCATGACCACCAAGACGATCTATCTCCCTATAGCCAAAGTGCCATTCTTGATTTTCGTAAACCTTATCACTCGTCACCATCACGACCGAACATTTATGGTTTAAATGTTTAATAGCTTCTAGAACAGTCAATGAGCCGATGACATTTGTTCTCCAGGTTCCTAGTGGATCTTGGTAGCTTTTTCGTACCAGAGGCTGAGCTGCAAGATGTAGAACAACCTGTGGCTGGCATCTTTCAATGATGGAGGAGATCTTGTCTGTGTCGCAAATGTCTCCAACCGTATGGTGCCAATTCCAGTGCGCCCTATGAGTGTGAAAGAGCTGCGCAAAAAGGTTGGGATCACTTTCAGGTTCAAGCGCATATCCCCAAACTTCCGCTCCAAGTTCCAGCAGACAGAGTAACAGCCAGGAGCCTTTGAACCCTGTATGACCCGTAAGCAAAACACGACGACCGCGCCAAAAAGATGGGTTTGACATTTAGACTACTGGCCCATGCTTAAAGGTTCCTCAACTTTATCTCACAGGCGTCTTGTCTTCAATCATGGGAGCGGATCAGGCCTCCACTTACTAGTAGTAAACGTGCCCAACCTAAAAGCTCATAGTAACGATGTAGGAGGCTGATTCGAACTAGTCTGGCCATACCTTTTGGCCCGTATTGTCCGTGATATATTTGTTTCAAAGATGCTGGCGATTCACAATTGACCCATATCCAGCTGCCATAGCGTAATTCACTTGCGGTAAAGTCACTGCGTGTGACTTTTGCTCCTGCGCTCCCGCTGTGCTCCCGGACGGCTACCAAAGGCGGATTAAAGTTCTTAATCACCTTCACCTGTCTGTTCACGATCAGTGAATATTCCAGTCGCATTCCTGTGTTTGAACCGGTCATCGTGAAGAAGCGAATTGTTGATCTCAGTAAAGAAAGACTGAAACGCATGCCTGAGAAGTTCGTGAATGGGTCATCATTTCGTTGATACTGGGTCATCAGAAATGCCTGTTTGGATCGGCTTGTTTGGGAGTCATAGCGTGCAAACCAGCATTCATCTCGATGCTTGACTAATGATGTGTCATCCTTGAAGACATGATAATCTCCGAGGCTGATGCAGTCAGAACCCCAGACTTCCCATTGCTTCTGATCTAAATGGTCAAATCCTGGTTTATACAGCAGGTCGTCATGGCAAAGAACAAACAGCTGTGAATCAGGTGCAAGTAGCATTTTTTGGCTGAGGTATTTGGCTATGAAATGTAAATGTTGAACTGGGTTAAGGATTCTTCTTGTTTCGAGTAACGTAAGGTCGCAATGACCAGCAAGTCCGACTGCAATAGCTCGGTCTTCATGAGTATCATTCCCGTTGAGACTGATAACAACCCTGCTAAACCACGGGAGGCAGGGAATGACAGAATCGATGGCTTGCTCGAACATTACTCCCCCTTTGTAGACGGGCATGAGCAATATCGGAAGTGGCCTCTTCTTGCCCATGGGGTGTTCAACGTCCAGCTCCGGGCCTGCCGAATCCCGCACCTGGCATGAGGCCCGCCCCTGACGCCGGTCCCCCAGCTCCACCTGCCGTCGGAGCCGGGCCTGCTTGGTTGACCGCCCCTGGCCCGGCCTGTCCGAACCCTGCACCTGGTGTCAGACCTGCCCCGGAGGCAGGTCCCCCTGCTCCTCCCGCTGCGGGTGGGACGCCTGCAGGATTCACCAGCCCGGGTCCCGCCTGCCCAAATCCCATTCCCGGCAAGACACCAGCTCCCGAGGCGGGTCCGCCTGCCCCTCCTCGTACCGCCCTGACCTGGGCCTGGGCCACCCCGGTTACCTGCAGACAGGCCATGGCCATTGTCAGTAGCAGGGCCAGAGGCATCCGGCGAGCACGGGAGCGACGCATTGCAGTTCACGGGTACCTCCATTGTGGCAGGATGCCGGAGCCCTCACCAACCTTTCGTCGGGATCGCCAGATACCCCGGAAAGCACTCCCCGGGCAAAGGCACGGGAGTGCACAGGATGAAGGGCTTGTGTGCCAAAGATTCCCTAATGCTGGTCAATCAATTCCATGAGCTGATGTTCGACGTCAGTTCTCACTTCTGGATCCCCCACTAGTCGGATGACACCAGTTTCCGGCCACCAATTCAACTTCAGATTACTGACGCCATCTTCAAAGACGGCAAGTTCATAGGAGCCTTTGTGTTGCCAGTGGCAGGGGATCTGGAGCTGGCTCACCACCTTCTTCAATTCCTCCAGGGTGCCGTTGAACTGCATGGCGCCAACCCCATTTAAGTTTAGTTTACCCGACTTGAGGGCCTAAACCCGCCTGACGCTTCCAGATCACAGGCTCGCTGCCGGCCCGACTTTTTTCTCCGGCGGTTCGTGCTGATTCATGTATCGAAATCGTTCTTTTAGCTGACGCTGATCCGATCGCTCAAGGTTGGTTGGTGCCCCATCCACCACTAGAGTTGCCCATGGTTGACACCCCCTTCCTCCCCTCTATCCGCCTTACCCAGCGGTTGGTGATCGGCACGGGCACGGGCAGCACGGCGATTCCCAGCGGTGCCTTCGCCCTCCATATCGACGCCAGTGCAGCTCCAAATGCTCTCTCCATTTTCGGCAATGCAGGTCGTAACACCCTGATTGAAGGCGCAGGCTTCGCCGATCGTCTGCATGGTCGGATCGGCAATGACACTCTCACCGGTGGTTCGGAGGCTGACGTGCTCCTCTTTCAAACTGCCCTGGACGCCTTGGGCAACAGGGACGTGCTCACGGATCCCCAACCGGGCATTAATCGGATCCAGCTGAAGGCCACGATCTTCACTGGCAGTGGTGCATCCGGTAGCACCCTGGCTTCGGGGTCTTCCGGGCAGGGCCAGCGGCGACATGCGGGGCGGACGCGGATGACCGCATCAATCTCAGCACCACGACTGGCCAGCTGCCTACGACGGGGACGGGAATGGTCGGCGGGCTGCCATCGCCTTTGCCCAGGTGCCGCTGGCGACCGTTGCCCTTCTGACGTCGGCGGATTTCTAGGTCCTGGCCTGAGCCTCCAATCCGCCATCCCTCTGGTCTGGTGGGGCGACGAGGAACCGGTGAGCAGGGCTTAGCTGGCTAAATTTCTCGGGATTTCCTCCACACAGTTCATGAGCAACCCCGACGTCAGTGCCGTGAAGGTGCACAATGCCAGCGGTGATGAGCGCCCCCTTTCCGATTGGTCGGGCAAGGTTCTGTTGATCGTCAACGTGGCCAGCCGTTGCGGCTTCACCCGCCAGTACGCCGGCCTTCAGAAGCTTCAGGACACCTACGGGCCCAGCGGCTTCACTGTGCTGGCTTTCCCCTGCAATGATTTTGGCGCCCAGGAGCCGGGGACTCTGGAGGAGATCCAGACGTTCTGCTCCACCACCTATGGCGTGAACTTCCCGATCATGGCCAAGGTGCCCATCTCTGGTGCCCCCTTTGACACCCTGGTGACCACCGAACCTGCCGGCCCTGTGGCCTGGAATTTCGAGAAATTCCTCGTGGGGCGCAATGGGCATGTGGTGGGTCGCTTCAGCAGCCGGGCAGAACCTGAATCGGCGGAACTCACCGCCGCGATTGAAAGCGCCCTGGCCGCCTGACTCCCGCGGCCATTTAGCCGCCCATCCACCCCCGCCACCATGTAACAAAACCGTTACATGGCTTTTCTTTGGGCCAGATCCAAGGCGCCTTTCGGGCCGTCCCTCTTCGCCTGAAGCCTTGAAGCTACTTGCATTGGCCTCTCCGCCCAGTGCTTCACGTTTCTTCATGGACCTTGCCAGGATGGCGCAAGCTTTCTCATCTTTGATGTTCACCCCCATCGGCCTTGAACTTCTTGCGGGTTTCCTTGCCGCTTGTCTGGCCCTCTGGTTCGTCGCCCGCCGTTTCGCTGCCCTTTCCGGCGTTCTTTCCGCTCTGGCCGCGTGGGATCCGTCGGATTGCTGCTGCTCCGTCTGCCCATTGGCGTGATGATGATCCATCACGGCCAGGAAAAGCTCGCCGATCCTCAGGCCTTTGCCTCCACCTATGTCGCCTCCCTGCACCTTCCTTTCCCCCTCTTCTTCGCCTACGCGACCGGCTTGTCGGAGCTGGTCGGTAGCTGGTTTTTGATCCTTGGCTCCTTCACCCCCCTTGGGGCCCTTGCGATCACTGGCACCATGGCCGTGGCCGCTTACCAGCACATCTCCACGGCAGGTTTCAACATCTATGTGCTGGAACTCGTCACCCTGTATCTCGTTGGTGCCTTTGCCCTCCTGTTGCTGGGCCCCGGCCTGTTCTCCGCTGATCGACTCCTCCTCATGGCCCTCATTAGCGGTCGCACTACTGAACCTGCGGCTGATCTCCAGCCCGCCCCTGTGGTTGTGGCCGACCGCTGAGCGCCGCACACCAGCCATACTGGCGATCGCCGCAACGACGCCCCATGAAAGAGATCAGTCTTCTGGAGGTCGTACTCCGCAATGCTGCCCGCTTCGCGGCCGTTTCAGGGGTGATCGCCTTTCTGGTTTGGATCACTTGGGTGATGCTGGACGTGGGTCATATGCAGAAGGGATTTACGCTCCCCTAGTGAATTTCAGTTGTATTCACCGGGAAGATCGTTCTTGCGCACGGTCACTCGGTCAAAGCGTTGCCCGGAGGCTCTGAGCAGTTCATCCCCCGAAAACTCATATCCCAGTTTCAGGGCCACCTGGGCCACATCATCTGCAGTGGCAGCGGCCAATACCTGTTGCTTCAGGGCTTCATCCTGCTGCATCCGCTGGAGGAATCCTTTCAGTTGCTCCAAGGACATCGGCCCATCACGAGATGGAACCATCTTCCCAGGTTCCTGTGGGTTGGGGGGATACGGGACCGAGCCAATCAATGGCTGTGGAATGCAGGTTGTAGAAGGCTGACTCCACGCGCAATCTCCCAGCTCGCACCCGATCCGTCAGCAACACACTGGAATCCACCAGGTTTCGGGCCGCATTGCGGCAGTGGTCTCGGCAGGCCTGGGCCAGGTTGTTGGCTGCCCCCAGAGCAAACAGTTCCATGCGCAACTGGCCCACCACCTGGGCAAGGTTTGGGGTGAGGCGCAGCTCGGGGTGGAATGCGGCCTCGATCGCTCCGCAACGCTCGTGGCCCAGCACCACGATCAACGCCACATCCAGGTGCCCAACGGCGAACTCCAGGGAGGCGATCGCAGCTCCCGTGCTCATGGTGCCCGCATTGCGCACCACGAACAGATCGCCGAAGCCTGTGTCAAAGAGCAGCTCCACGGGTACCCGCGAATCGGCGCAGCCGAGAACGGCGGCGATGGGATGCTGGCTGTCTTCCACCTCCAGGAACCGTTCCCGCGAGCAATGAGGATGCTCGGAAACATCGTTCAGAAAGCGCTGGTGCCCCCTCTGGAGGTGGGCCAGCACCAGGTCTGGGTGATTGATGGGCCTGCCTCCGAAGGAATGTGAATGAAGTGTTTGGATAGGCGAAGTCCACCTGATCCCATGAACAGGTTCGAGCGTATCCGCATTCCGCTAGAGATCGCGCGCTCGGCCCTGTTGGCCTATCTGGTGGGTTCTGGTTCACGGGCTTTTTTCCCGGCTACCTTCCCAAGATCGGTGCCCTGTGGTCGGCCATCACGCTCAGCCTGGTGCCCTTTCACCCGTTGGCCATGGCGTCAGCCATTTTTGTCACGGTGTTGCTCTGTCAGCAGCTGAACCTTCCTGGCCACGCCCTTTGGCGTCGATCACGGTGATTGTGGTGATGGTGACGGCCAGCCTGGATCCCCGCTTGAATCCTGGCCTGAATGCTCTGTTGAGGTTCATCGAATCCTGCATTGGCACGGCTATCGCCGTTTTTACTGTTTGGGCCCCCATGGCCTGGCCAAGGGCTCGCCGATGAACACCCCTTGCTCGGGCATGGCCACGCTGCGCCAGTAGCTTTCGATCAGGGTGTCGCCCCGTCTGTAGTAGCTCAGAAGGAGCCCCGGGTCGGGAAATTTGCCTCTGTGATTGCAGGGCTCCACCACCGTGCCGTAACTGCCCGTGGCCCCAGCCTCCAGCCAGCGCAGGGCGCTCATCTGCCCTTCCCCCCCATCCTCGGAATGGCCCGATGGGCCTGTGAGCCTTCCACCGAAGGAGGTGAGGTGATCGCCTACGGCCCCGGGCCGAAAGCGGATGCTCTCCAGATCGGGTACATGGGTGACTCCTGTCATGTAGAGCATCACGTCCTTCACCCCTCGCAGGGCGTTGCCATGGAGCACCCGCACCTGAAATCCCGGCGCGGTCATCCTCAGGAGATCGCCGTAGCCCTCCGCCCGGCGATTGCGCGCCTGGTCGGTGGAGCTCAACAAATAGGCCGTGCCTGGCGGCGCCGTCCCATCAGCCGCCTTTCCGCGTTGAATGAGCAGTCTTCCGGCTTCAGGGGTGGTAGCTGCCAGAAGCATGGTGGGACGGATCCTGAGGGAGGACCAGGGCCTGCGAATGTCGCCATTGGCGTAATACGGGCTGATCGGTGTCGCCCGGCAGGTGTCGGGGCAGATTGAGCGCACCTTCCCGAAGGCAAAGGCACTCGTGATCGACATGCAGTCCACCCGCCAGGGGGCGGCCCAGGCCAGGGCATAGGACTGGATCTCCGAGGGCGTTTTCCGTTTCACCTCCCGATACAGGGGCAGAAATTCCGCCGCCGTAAGACTTGTCTTTCCTGGGGGGAATCGCACCCGAATCACCTGGCGGGGGGGCAGGTTCCGCACCTTGATGTAGTGGGCCCCGATGGCCTCACTGAGGGGATCAGCCTCGTTGATCACCAGGGCAAGGTGCTGGGCTCCCAACGGTGTGGCGTCGCTTTCAGGCGAGACCATGCGAGCCATCTGTCCCCTGGCCGCCACGAGTCCTGCTGCGCCGATTGTGAACAACAGAAGGAGGAGCCGCCAACGAAGCAAACGAGACATGGAATGGAGCGAAGAGCTGGCGCTTTCTTCGTTCCTTCAGCCTACGGGGTTTGCTGACGAGCCTGTGCTTTTCCATGGCGCCGCCGCCCATTCGCGAGGGTGGGAGAAATCTCGCGGCGGTGGGCTCCATTGCGGCGGGCAAGGGTGCCATCCCTGTTGACGCAGGTGCTGCCAGATCCGGATGGCTTGCTCCCGGCCGATCTCTCGGCGGTGCTTGAGCAGGGGAGCGGGTTCACCAGGAATCAGCTCTCCGCAGGTCAGATCTATCGTCTGGCGCCAACGGTCCCAACGGGCCGGCTGGAAATGCAGCACCTGTCGTCCATCACTGATCCATCCCTCCCTGGGGGAGAGGGGCGGCCGGGGGCCTGTTGCCATGGCGGCTAGGCCACCTCCGGTGCCCAGCCCCGCAGGCGCCCCATATCGTCCGTCCATCCCTGGCAGCGGTGGGTGAGGTGCTCCCCGTGGGCGATCAAGCCCTGGTGCAGCTGACAGGTGAGCATGGGGATGCAGTTCGGGCCAGCGTGGTGGCGAAACCAGTGACAGGTGAGGCAGACCTTGCGGCTGCGGGTGGAACGCAGCACCTCCTGATCGAGAAACGGCCACTCTTCTGTTGCGGTTGGGATTGCCGCAGAGGCTGGGGCTCCGGCTGAGGTTGGGTCAGAGGCTGGCACGGAAGCGAGAACCATGGCACTTCAAATAGTACAACAGTATTATCATTTGAGGTGCGAGCCTGGGCGTATCCCCACCTGGCAGCGCATGCGGGCAATCTCTGGCCTGCCCCCTCGGGCCCTTCCCTGTCTTCTTGGATGGGCGATCTCCGTGCTGGTGTTCTCGCCTGCCAGGGCCGGTGCTCTGCAAGAGCCCCCTGGATGGAAAGAGGAGCCTGTTGTTGCGGCCCTCTTTCAGCAGGCCGGCGTCAGAGGCACGTTCGTTCTGCTGGAGGAAGGCACCGGCCTTCTCCGTGGCTTCAACCCGGCCCGTGCCGCCCAGCGCTTCACGCCCGCCTCCACCTTCAAGATCCCCAACACCCTGATTGGGCTCTCCCTTGGCGCGGTGAAGAGCGTGGATGAGCAGATCCCTTACACCGGGGATCCCAACCCCTGGATTCGAGAGTGGCTTGAACCGATGGGCCTGCGGGGGGCCATCCGGGTCTCCAATGTGCCCATCTATCAGGAGCCGGCGCGACGGATCGGCCTTGGCCCCATGCAGGAGGCCGTCCGTCGTCTGAACTATGGAAACGGGGAGATCGGATCTGATGTGACCACCTTCTGGTTGCGGGGGCCTCTGGCCATCAGCGCCATCGAGCAAACCCGGTTTCTCTCCCGACTGGCCCACCAGAGCCTGCCCTTCCCGAGCCAGGCCCAGGCCCAGGTGGCCCAGATCACCCGGGTGGATGGGGGGGAAAGATGGGGCCTCCATGCCAAGACCGGCTGGCAGAACGGACCCGGGGCAGGCGTGGGCTGGTGGGTGGGCTGGGTGCAACAGGGAACGCGAATCATCCCCTTTGCCATGAACATGGACATGACTGGCCCCGCGGATGCCCCCATGCGGGAGCAGCTGGGCCGGGCCAGTCTTCAGGTGCTTGGGGTGTTGCCTGCGCCGCGGGAGAGCCGGAGCTCGGTTCCGTAGCCATCCACGGCCGCCAATCGGGCCAGAATCTGTTGCAGGTCGTCCCGTTCCAGCTCTCCTTCAGGCGTCCAACGCAGGCAGGTGCGGCTCAGGCAACTGGTGAGCTGATGGATGTGGGTGCCAGTCATGGGCACCTCCGGTGTGACTGAAGGGATCCTCTCTTCCCTGGCCTTGTCCGACCCACCCCCGGATGGGGACATTCAGGGATTGAGGTGCTCCTCGTCCCAGTCTGTCGCTCCTCGCCAACGGCGACGTCGATGGGGATGGCCAGTGAGCTCAAGCAATTCCACCTGATCCAGGACGATCCGCAGCACGAGGAAATGGGCCGGCATGGGGGCCTCCTCCGGGAGGTGTGCGGGGCTGGGGGCAATGGGCTGAGCTGGATCCAAGGGCAGGCCGGGGGGCGGCCAGGCCCACAGCGCCCGACCTTCAGGGGTGAGCCGCTGCCAGTGCCCCAGCCGCTCCCTGGTGCCTCCATCGGCCGGAAGGCCGATCACCCTCCCCCGCAGCCGGAACTGGGAGCGCGCCCTGGGGAACAACCAGCACAGTTCCACAGCAGGCTGGCTCGCCACTTCGGCCGGCTTGGCACTGCGGCCATCCGTGAGCAGATCCAGGGTTGCCGGCTCCGCCCAGCCCCGAAACACCAGGGTGCGAACGCGGGGGGTACCATCGGTGCTAACGGTGGCCAGCTGCAGCCAGCGGGCCTGGGGTAAGCGTCCTTCCCGCTCTTGGGCACCGCGCAGCAACTGGCGCCAGGGGGGGAGGCTGCTTGGCATCCGCAGTCAGGAGGTCTGCCATTCTGCCGGGCGGCATGGGGCCCAATCCGCGGACGTTCCGCTTTGGGGCCACGGGTCCCGTCAGGTGTTGTCCTGCTCCATCCTGGGAAGGCCCGACTCCCGCGCATGCAGAGCGCCAGTGACCTGCCATGAAGCTCCACGCCGACCTTCAGCAGCGGGTGGTGCTGGATCTTCCCTCCCAGCCCTGGACACCCTCACCCATGCCTGGTGTCGAGCGTCGCCTGCTGGATCGCATGGGCGCGGAGGTGGGCCGGGCGACCTCCATCGTGCGTTATGCGCCCGGGAGCAACTTCCCGAACCACCATCACGGTGGCGGAGAGGAGATCCTCGTGCTGGAGGGAACGTTCAGCGATGGGAGCGGGGATCACGGCGCGGGCACCTATTTGCGCAATCCTGTCGGAACCAGCCATGCCCCCATGAGTGCTGCGGGGTGCGTGCTTTTTGTGAAGCTCTGGCAGATGCATCAGGATGATCAGATTCCTGTCGCTATCGACACGCGTCGGGCTCCCTGGCTGCCCGGCCTAATTGATGGCCTGCAGGTGATGCCCCTGCACGCCTGGGGATCGGAGCATGTGGCCCTGGTGCGCTGGGCACCGGGGACGGTCTTTGCCCCCCATGGCCACCCCGGTGGGGAGGAGATCCTGGTGCTTGAAGGGGTCTTCCAGGACGAGCATGGCAGATATCCCAGGGGCACCTGGATCAGGAACCCCCCGGGCAGTGGCCATCGCCCCTGGAGTGATGAGGGTTGCACCATCTGGGTGAAGACAGGCCATCTCCCCCTCACGCTGGCGCCCTGATGCCAGAGCTACCAGCGGGATCTGCCGCCGCCACCGCCACCGCCACCACCGCCACCACCGCCAGAGGTGCGGGGTTCTGCCTTGTTGACGCGGATGTTGCGACCCATCCACTCGACGTTCTGCAGGTCATCGATGGCCTTGGTTTCGTCGCTGGCGTTCGCTAGATCCACGAAGGCGAAACCGCGCTTGCGTCCTGTGTCCCGATCAAGAGGAAGAACGCATTTGCGAACCTCGCCATATTGGGTGAAGAGATTCTGGAGGTCTTCCACTTCGGCATCGAAGGAAAGGTTACCCACGAAGATGGTCATGAAATGAACGGGTGATGTATTAAACCGATTCGTTGAATGCCCTGAAGAAAGTTGCTGACCGGGTGGTGAAATCCAGTGGAGCTCGCCGCGCTGGGGAGGAACCCGCTTAAAGAGTGTTCGATGAATCACCATTCACACTACACCGCCGGCCCCCGTGCCCTTGCCCGTCAGGTCCAATCGGACCTGACGGGCCCTGTGCAGTGATCGGTCAGGAGATCACAGACTTCTGCACCAGCTGATAGAAGCGGGCCAGGGCGATCGCTGCCAGATCAAGAATCATCAGTGAATGCAAAGCCACCAGAACCTTGCCAAAACGACTGACACCAATGAACAAAGACATCTTTCGCCCATCGAGAATGGACATGAGAGAGTCGTGGTAATAGTTGAACGTTCCTACTTGGTTGGCCGCGCTGGGCACGTTAATGATCTGCTGTTCCTCGGGCCCCGCAATGCGATCGAGCCGCCAGAAGATCCACCCCCAGCACAGCACAAAGAACAGCACGTAGGTGATCACCTGACCCAGAAGCAGTCTTGGCTCCACAGCTCCGGAGAGCATGAGGATATTGACTTTCACAAAATGGACAAGGAGGTTGATCACAGCCCAGATCCCCAGGCCATCGAGAGCCACCGCTGAAATCTTCCTGCCACGCAGCAGTTGGCCATAGAGCAGCATCACGATCAGGAGATAGATCACCACCGCTGGTGTGCGCGCCACCACGCCCAGATAGCTGGCGAAGGGAACCATGGTGGCCCCCGGGCCGTCCTTCAGGGAATCGACGGCTTGGGAGAACCACAGCATCGCGATGCGAATGGCGCCCATCAGAACAAAGATGTGCACCTCATGAACCTGATCCCTCAGGCTCTGGTTGGCGCGCCGCAACTGGGGCATGAACCCCTCCCCCGTCTTCTCCCTCCGTTTTACCCCTACGGTGGGGATCGATTGCTTCTGATCTATTCCTCCCCTGCCCCCACCCCGCTCCCCTGGTCGCACCCCTTCTGCCCGGGCGCGAACCCGCGGATCTGGAGTCCAGTCCCTGGCCCCCACCGGGTTTCAGGGGGCCGAAAGGAGTGACGGCCTAGCGAGTGCGGATCCGGCGCCGGAGTTTCAGGTTCTGGGGCTTTCCCAGCCCCTGCTGCAGGCGGTGGGCGAGCGAGGTTATCTCCGTCCATCCCCGATTCAGCGGCAGTGCATCCCTGCAGTGCTGGAAGGGCGGGACGTGCTCGCCGCCGCCCAGACCGGCACCGGCAAGACCGCAGGCTTCACCCTGCCCATGCTGGACCGACTACGCCATGGCCCCCGGGCCCGGGCTGGTTCGGTGCGGGCCCTGGTGCTCACCCCCACCCGTGAACTCGCCGCCCAGGTGAGCGAATGCGTGAAGGCTTATGGGCGGCACCTGGACCTTCGCTCCGACGTGGTGTTCGGAGGTGTGAGCGCCAATCCCCAGATCGATCGCCTGCGGCGCGGCACCGATGTGCTGGTGGCCACTCCCGGCCGTCTGATGGATCTGCACCAGCAAGGGGCACTCCGGCTCGACCAGGTGGAAATCCTGGTGCTCGATGAAGCCGACAGAATGCTTGATATGGGCTTCCTGCGGGATATCCGCCGCATCCTCTCCCTGTTGCCCCAGCGCCGTCAGACGCTTCTTTTCTCCGCCACCTTCTCCCCTGACATCCGGACCTTGGCCACGGGTCTGCTGCACCAACCGGTGCAGCTCCAGGCCAATCCAGAGAATCAGGCCGCACCCAGTGTGGAGGCGGTGCTCCACCCCTGCGACAAGGCCCGCAAACCGGAGCTGCTCAGCCATCTGATTCGCACCAATGGCTGGCAGCAGGTTCTGGTGTTTTCACGCACCAAGCATGGGGCCAACAAGGTGGCGGAACATCTCTGTCGCGATGGGCTCCAGGCGGCTGCCATCCACGGCAACAAGAGCCAGGGGGCTCGAACCCGGGCCCTCAGCGGCTTCAAGAGTGGTGAGGTACGGGTCTTGGTGGCCACCGACATCGCCGCTCGTGGCATCGATATCCAGCAGCTACCCCATGTGGTGAATCTGGATCTCCCGAACCAGGCGGAGGATTACGTGCATCGGATTGGTCGAACCGGCAGGGCCGGCTGCTCTGGCCATGCCATTTCCCTGGTGGCCGCCGAGGAGCATGAGTTGCTTCGGGCGATCGAGCGCCTGCTGAAGGAGAAGCTTCCCCAACAGGTGGTTCCGGGCTTTGAACCCACGGTTCTTTCTTCCCCGCCCCTGGATCTCAGCGGGGGCCGGGGGAGAACCGCTCGGGGATCCAGATCGGCGCGGCGGCGTTGAATCTTTCCGCAAATGTGTGTAAATCCACTTTCCTGTCCCTCCAGCGGGTGGCCATTGATGGAGACCTGCGTCATCCTTCTGCGCAGTTCCACCCGTTTTTCTTCTGATGTCCTTGTGGTCTCCTGCCCTCGGCACCTCCCTCATCCCCCTGGCCCTGGCTGCCGCTCTTCCAGCGGGGATGGCCACGGCTGCGCCGGCAGGCCCTCTGGCGGCCTCTCCTGGCGAATACAGCATTGACCAGGTGACATCGATCAACCAGTTTTCAGACGTCAGGCCCACGGACTGGGCCTACCAGGCCCTGAGCAACCTGATTGAGCGCTACGGCTGCGTGGCGGGTTACCCCGATGGCACCTACCGGGGCCAGCGGGCCATGACCCGCTATGAGGCTGCTGCCCTGCTCAATGCCTGCCTGGATCGCATCACTGAGATCACCGATGAGCTCAAGAAGCTCATGAAGGAGTTCGAGAAGGAGCTCGCTGTCGTGAGAGGTCGGGTGGATGGTCTGGAGGTGAAGGTGGGAGAACTGGAGGCCTCCCAGTTCTCCACCACCACCAAGCTCACCGGATTGGCCACCTTTGTGGTGGGGGCCAACACCTTCAGTGGATCCGCCATCAACGTGGGAGCCAATTCGGTGAATCGGGCCCCGAACTCCCTCACGGGTGCTCCCCGCTCCCCGGTGAATCTCCCCAATGCCACCAGCTTCAACTACGACCTCCAGCTGACGTTGGATACCAGTTTTACGGGGAAGGATCTGCTGCGCACCAACCTCAGAGCAGGGAACTTCGGCAGCAGCGTGTTCGGCGGCGAACCCCATGCCCTCTCTCTGGCCGAGCTTGAGGTGGCCTTTCAGGAAGGCTGTGGCGATGGGGTGGATTGCAGTGATGTGGTGGCCATCGACAAATTGTTCTATCAGTTCCCCATCGGCAGCCAGTTCACCGCCACGATCGGCGCCCGCGTGGGTCAGGAAGACATGTTGGCGGTATGGCCCAGCGTGTATCCCTCCGATACCGTGCTCAACGTGATGACGGTGAATGGGGCGCCCGCGGCCTACAGCAAGAACCTGGGAGCAGGGGCTGGTCTCTGGTGGCAGAGCAATGGGGTGAGTCTCAGCGCCACCTACGTTGCGGCCAATGGCAACTCCAGCAATCCAACTGTGGATCCTGGTGAGGGAGGTGGGGGCATTGGCAACGCGTTCTCAGGTGCCACCGGCAGTGTTCAGCTGGCCTACCAGCAGGATCAGTGGGGGTTGGCGGCCATCTGGACCTATTTGCAACCGGAGGGGGAGTTCGTTCCCGGAACCACCCCGTTCACCCACGGCGCCATTGATCACAATCTGGACGGACGCACCAATGCCTTTGGCCTCAGTGGCTATTGGCAGCCCATCAACAGCGGTTGGCTCCCCTCCATCAGCCTGGGTTGGGGCATCAACACCACCAGTTACAACAGCTCCCAGCCCTCGGGAAGCCTCCGCACCAGCCAGTCCTGGATGGTGGGTCTGCAGTGGACGGATGTGTTCCTCAAGGGCAACGATTTCGGTTTCGCCGTGGGCCAGCCCGTGTTTGCCACCGCCCTGACCGACGACGTGACGCCCTCCGACGGCAACTACGTGTGGGAGTGGTGGTACAAGTTCCAGGTGACCGACAACATCACCGTGACCCCGGCCCTGATTTACTTGAGCCGCCCCCTTGGGATGGTGACACCCCAGGGGGAGAGCTTCAGCCAATTCGGTGGCTTGATCAAAACCAGCTTCCGCTTCTAGGGGAGCGGACTCCGTCCCTCAGGGCGTGGGGAGTTCGGCGGTCGGGGTCTGGGCAGGCGACTGGTATGTCGCCTGCTTCATTCCTTTCGGCAGGGGTTGCCTTGCTGCGCTCTGATGTTCATGACCTGGCCGCAGTGGTTTGCGATAACTACTGGAGCCTCCCCCGCCACAGGCCAGGACAGGAGCACATGTGGCCAGGGCCACCAGGACCACACCCATGGTGGTTTGGAGTTTCCGATGGATCGGCATGAAAGGATTGCAACTTTTTTCACACTAGAGGAAGGCGATGCCTTCTGCCCACGAATGCCAGGGTTTTGTAGAGAGGTGTGAAACAATGATTCCATTAACTGGAGGGTTTCGGATGGAGCCTCGGTCTGCTCCACATTCTCCTGAGGCCCTTGGGCTGCGTATCGGAGAAGTGGCCAAGCGCACGGGCCTCTCGGTGAAAACCATCCGCTTCTATTGCGACCAGGGTCTGCTGCAGCCCACTGGTCGCTCAGAAGCTGGCTATCGCCTGTTCAATGAAGATTGCCTCGACGAACTCAATCTGATCCGTGCCTTGCGGATGATGGATGTGCCCTTGGCAGAGTTGGCCCGAATCCTGGAAGTGCGTCGTGCTGGTGTCTGCCATTGCAACAGCCTGAAAAGTCGTATTTCCACAAAGATCGCCTCGATTGATGAGCGGATCTCATCCCTTGAGTCGATGAAAACGGAGTTTTTGCGTCTTTTGATGAGTTGGCAGAGTTGCGGGGGCACAGTTCAGGATTCTTCCCCCTCGTCCCACCATTAGTTCCTTCTTCTGGCCTGCCATTCTAGTTGGGGGTTTTCCATGAGTGTTCCCTCGATCAGATAGGCGCATAAATTGGAAAGCGAGCGTCCCTCCTCCTGCGATCTGTTTATGAGCACCTCATGCACATGAAAGCTGAGTGTGATGGAGATGCGGCGTGGGTACCGGTCTTTCTGCTCTGCAGTGGTTCTCGTCACTGACTTGTTCCATGCACCTGATCCTCTTTAATCCTTTTTCGATGCGGCTTGGATTATCAGCACAGATGTGCTCCCAGGATTCGGCATGGTCGCAGCAGATCTTGAGCAATTCGCAGCAATCTCTTTCCCATAGAGGTGCGTTTGCGTCATTCGTACGGCTTTGCAGAACGCCTGCCCCCCGTGAGCAACAACACCAATCCTGAGAGAATCACCACTAGGGTGAGTGTGCCGAGAAATAGGGAGTAATAGGGCTGCAGATTGATGGGTCCGAAGCGGCCGCTGTGGATTCTGAGCAGCCAGAAGGCATCCACGCCCCGCTCCAGCAGAAGGCTATAGAGCGACCCGCTCGCCGCGGTGAGCAACAACGGTGCAGCCGCCAGGGGCACCAACAATCGGTGCAGGTGTCGGAAGCGGTTGTTGAGTTGCCTAGGCATGGGCCTCACTCCTGCCGCAATTCTTTGTGTAGCGTTTCCTCGTTGGCACACGGCATCCAGAGTCCATTGTTCAGATGGGTTCCCTGGCAGCCAAGTTCCTTAGCGCGCTTCTCCGCCTCCGCCTGGGTTTTGTAAATACCTTTACCATGAGCCCAGGCCCCATGGGGCTTCAGCAGTAAACCGCTCAAAAGAATCAGGGTGGTGCCGAGCATCAGATCACGCCCCATTGGGAGGAGAACAGCAGATGTAACTAATTTTACCCCTATCTTGAGCTCAGAACCATGGGCGCATGCCTGCCGCCCAAGGGTGGCCGAAATTCTGCAGCCAATAGGTGGAACCGGTTTCGCGGTCGACATCAAATCCAATCCCAATCTCCTTGGTGGCCGGATCCAGGATGGCTGCCCTGTGGCCGCTGCTGTTCATCCAATCCCTCACCACCTCAGTGGCGGAGGATGGACCTGCCGCCGCATTCTCCACAGGGATGGTGCGAAACGATCCATTGCCCAGATTCACCCAGGCGGCCTTGTAGCCCGTGGCTCGGATGCGTTCCACCGGTGTACTGCCATTGCTGCCCCTGTGGGCCAGATATCGGTTGCTCGCATCCATATCGTCAACATGGGCTTGAGCAGCCTTCTCGAGCAGGTTGTTCCTCAGCAGGGGAGCCAGTCCCGCTTTCTTTCTCTGCTCGTTTGTCAGGTTGAACACTTCGTTCTTAATCTCATTCCGCGTCTGGACGGAGATGTTCAAGGTGTAGGCACCGATGGCACCGGCCTGGGTACGCACGTGTAGCTGCGCCGTTCCCGCGACCAGATTCACCATGCCCAGATCGGCCGAGGATCCGTTGTAGGCAGTGGATCCTCTGATCATCCTCCCGTCGAAGGACCGCAGTTCCAGCAGGGGAAAAAGCGATGGCTGAGGCGATGTCACTGACACCCTGAGGATGCTCCCTGATACCACATCCACCGGGTAGGTGGCGCTCTGCCATCTGGTGGAGAACTTGCCTTGGATGGTGGAACTGTTGCGGATCGTGCCCGTCACCTCAGAGGAGGTGCCGATGCTGTAGCCGTCGCCGGCCGACAATCTGAGAGAAACGGTTTCCGGGCTTTCCACCCTGCTGTCGGTCGTGGGGTCAACAGCCACGGTGGTCGTGGTGGAACCCGCCCGAAAGGTGACCCTCTTGCGAGCGGGGGTGGGGGTTCCATCCACGCTGTAGTTCACCGTCAGTGGGGCTGAAGTGGGCCCTGTGCGAGTGAAGGTGTAGAGGAGATCGCCGGGCCCATCTTCTGGAATCGTGGCCTGAGACAGGGACAAGGTGATGGACGGCAGTGGTGCCGACACCTTGGCTGTCGATGGGTTGACCGCTTCTGAAAAGCCCTGTCCATCTCGATAGGTCACCACCAGACGGATTTGGCTTCCTTGATCGGCAGTCGTGATGCGATACGTGGAACTGGTTCTTCCCACAGGAGCCCAGTTGGCGCCATTGCTGGAGGCTTGCCACCGATAGGAGAAGGCTCCGTTGCCATCAGGATCGGCGGCGCAGACGGCAGCCTGAAGGGTATGGACCACTGCGAGCACGCCCGTCATGGCAAAGCGGGCCCCTCCAGTGTTCGCCATAAGGGTCAGCACAGCCGCTGCGGGGGCACCAGAAGGTGAACAGAATGCTCTGTTTGCATGCTGACGGCGGTATGTGGCCTCGTCAAGGACGGCTCATCTGCCCCAGATCCGCGCATCACACAGGCTGCCCAAGCCACCCCCGCACACCTGCTCAGGGAATCGACAGTTATTGATGTGAGCCTGCCTGGACCCGTGGGACGATCCCAATTTCTGAAAAAATTCAATCGGGGCGACAGGATTCGAACCTGCGACCTAGTGCTCCCAAAGCACCCGCGCTACCAAGCTGCGCCACGCCCCGCATCCTTTGGATCATAGGCCCTGTCTGAATCCCAGGCTTGCGGATGCTGGAGACCTGGCTACAACGGCGTGTCCCTGGGGCCCATGGCCATGCGGCGCCTGACGTCTGTGCTGTGTTCGGCTTTCCTGCTGACCAGTTGGGGCCAGCCAACCCCTTCCCAGGCCCAGCAACGGGAGGCGGAGGTGAGCGATCTGGGAAGCAATTCCACCCTGCCCGCTGCCCTCAAGCCCTTCTTCCTCCCCACCCCAGATCATTTCGCGGAGCGTGCGGCATCGATCACCACGGGGATGGCACCGCCTGGCAGTAGAACCGGGGGAGAGATGCCTGCGCTGGGCTACCCCATCAACCAGGCCCCCATCGAGGTGAGCCCCTTCGGCATGCGTTATTCCGAGTCGCGCGGCGCCTGGAAGATGCACACGGGGATCGATCTGATCGTCACCGAGGGAACCCCCGTGCTGGCCTCAGCGCAGGGCAGGGTGATTCTGGTGGATGAGGTGAGCGGCTATGGCCTCACGGTGGTGGTGGATCACGGCGGTGGGTGGCAAACCCTCTATGCCCACTTGTTTGAGCTGGCGGTGCAACCCGGTGATCCGATCCATCGGGGCCAGCCCTTGGGGCGGGTGGGGGAGAGCGGCCGGGCCAGCACGCCCCACCTGCATTTCGAGATCCGCCAGCGGCGGGGCGAGCGGATGGTGGCTCTGGATCCCGGGCCAATCCTGCGGTCCCAGGTGCCTGGCGCCGTCGTGCTGCGGCGCTGAGGGCCCCCCTTAAAACCAGATCCGCATCGGCAGGCCGCAGCTGTCCCACTCCTCTTCCCCCACCCAGCTGGCCAGGCCCCAGGCCCGACGCATGGCGGAGCGCAGCAGGGCAAAGGCATCCAGCAGGTCGTCGTCTGCCACGGCCCGGCGGGGCAGGCTTGAACGGATGCGCTCGAATTCTCCAGGAAACAGCCCCTCCACGAAGGCGAGCCGCTGGAGCCTCCCTGGCGGGGTGGCCTTGCCGTGTTCCAGGGGAGTGCCCCCATTCCACTCGCGGAAACACAATTCCGGGTGGGTTTCCAACAGAAGGGCGCGCAGGGCTCGGTGTTGGTGCAGGAGTTGATCCACTTCACGGATCTTGGCCAGCAGGTGGAAGCTCTGCAGGCTCAATCCCCGGCCCTGCAGCTGGCGGCTGAGGGCATTGGCTTCCCCGTAGGTGGTGGCCCCCAGCACGGGCCTCAGGGGAGCGGGAAACACGCTGCTTCGCCTTGCCCCCAGCAGGCCCCGGGCCAGGCGATCGCAGGCCCGGGGCCCCCTTTCAGACAGGCCGATCGGAATATCGATGGCGGTGAGGGGCAAGGGATCGATCTGTTCCACCAGGGTGCTGGCCTGCTCATGAACGGTGGCTTCCACGTGCCGCACAGGCCCGTAGCGCTCCTGTGGCAGGGGGGCGCGCAGCCGGATCCAGCCCCCTCTGCATCCATCCACCCCCTGCAGCCAGTGGCCAGCCTCAAAGCTCGGGTGAGGAAAGCTCGGGGTGATCACGGGAGATGCTCACGATGCTCGGGGCAAAGAGAAACACCGAATCGCCAAGGCGCTCCGACTGGCCGTCGATGGCGTAAACCCCGCCGGACACAAAATCGATGATGCGCTGCGCTTCCTGGGGGTCGAGCTGCTCCAGATGCAACACCACTGTTTTCAAGTGCTGCACCGCCAGAACGGCCTCGGTGGCGTCTTCAAAGCAGGAGGGAGTGAACACCACCACTTCGGGCGACCAGTTGCCAAATGGAACGTCCATGGCGCCATGGGCCGTGTGCATGCCCAGAACCTTACCGAGCAGCGGGACAGCCTGCGGTTGGACCCGATGACAAGAAGCGTTTTTGAGCTTGATCTCTATGCATGGCGTCACTTGTGAACTGCGATACATAAGAAATCAAAATCACTTTTTCTGTGCCCGATTGATACAAAAAAATCTTTTACCTAAGTTCGGCCCGCGCGTCAACCCGACAGGGGAGTAGAAAGCAAAGATATTTTCGTAAAGGTGTTCACCCATGTCCTTCACGCCCTCCGACGTTGCCAACCTGCTTCGGTTGGTGCAAGGCCAGCCAGTGCGTGGAGCCGTCACAGGCATCCGCTCCCTCAGCGGCGAGGGCAACAATTTGAGGAACCCCACCTGGGGGATGGCCAACACCACCTTCCGTCGGGTCACGGGTGCTCGCTACGGGAGCCCGATCCGGGTCACGGATCCGGCCACGGGGGCCATCACGGTGCAGAACCTCGGTGTGAACCCCCT
>JAYKIG010000043.1:0-35549 GCA_035286045.1 Cyanobacteriota bacterium
AAGAGATCCCGCACCCGGGCCGCACCGGCTCCCACGAACAGCTCCACGAATTCAGAGCCGGAAATGATGAAGAAGGGCACGCTGGCCTCGCCCGCCACCGCCTTCGAGAGCAGGGTCTTGCCCGTACCCGGGGGGCCCACCAGCAGCACCCCTTTGGGGATGCGGGCACCAATGGCCATGTAGCGCTCGGGGGTCTTGAGGAAATCCACGATTTCCGTCAGCTCCGCCTTGGCTTCATCCACCCCGGCCACATCGGCGAACGTCACCCGGGATTCTTCATCCGGCACATACACCTTGGCCTTGCTCTTGGTGAAATTCAGGGCGCCCTGGGCACCGCCCATCTGGCGGCGGGCGAAGAACTGAAGCACCAGGATGAAGATCAAGGGCGGCACCACCCAGCTGAGGATGGTGGTGAAGAGGTTGGGTTTGGCCGGTGGCGCCGCGGCGAATTCAACCCCATGCTTCTCCAGCCGCTGGGGCAGCTCCATGTCGAAGATCGGGGTGGTGGCCAGCACCGTGGGGGCTCCCTCCACCGTGGGCTCCTTGAGCTCGTAACGGATCTGGTCGGAAGTGATGTAGGCCCGCTTCACGTTGTCGGCATCCACCTGGCCGATGAAGAGGGAATAGGGAACCCGAGGCACCTGGGAGCCAGGGTTGGTGAGGAAATTGCTGAGCAACAGGAGCGTGCCCAAGCCGATCAGCAGCAGGTTAATGAGCCCTAACCGCCGATTCGGGCGGTTGTCGTCCTGGCGAAGGGCCATGGGGCAGGAGTGCGGGAATGGGCCCAAGCTAGGCACAAGCGCCTTCGCCCGCTCCATTCCCGGGGCTGGAGAACCGAACGTCCGATCCCATGTGCGGCCGCTACTCCCTCACCACCTCCATCGACCGGCTCCTGCCCCACCTGAAGGGCCCCCTGCCGGAGGGGTTGGTGGCGCACTATGCCCCCCGCCCCCAGGTGCGGCCCGGCGAGCCCGTGTTGCTCCAGCGCCAGGAGCACGGCCGGCTCGCGGTGGCTCTGGCCCTGTGGGGCCTGCTGCCGGGCTGGGCGAAGGCTCCCCAGGGTCTGCGGCGGCCCATCAACGCCCGCAGCGAAACCGTGGCTGAGAAGCCCTTTTTCCGCGGGCCCTGGCGCCATCGGCGGGCCCTGCTGCCGGCCGATGGCTTCTATGAGTGGCAGAAGCGCGCCGATGGCAGCAAGCAGCCCTGGTTGTTCCGTCCCCGCAGCAGGGAGCCCTTCTGGCTCGGTGGGCTCTGGGAGCGCTGGATCGGCGCCGATGGCGGCGAGCTCGACACCGCCGTGATTCTCACCACCGCGCCGAATGATCTGCTGCGGCGGGTGCACGACCGCATGCCCGTGGTGATCCCTTCCGGCCTGGAGGAGGCCTGGCTGGCGGCGGTGGATGGCCCCGACCTGCGGGCCCTGGAGCCCCTACTGGCCCCCTGGGAGCCGGTGGGGTGGGAGGCGGTGAAGCTGGAGCCAGGGAGTCTGAGGGAACTGCCCTCTCAAGACCTCCACCAGCTCAGCTAAAGAGGGGGGAATACCGCTCCCTCCCCATGAGCCTCGATCAGCTGGATGCCTTCCTGGCCCAGGTTCGCCTCCAGCCCGCCCTGGCCAGCCGGCTGAGCGATCCGGCCGACCCCCTGGATCTGGAGAGTTTTCTCGCTCTGGCCCGGGAACAGGGCTTTCAGGTGGAGGAGGCCGATGTGCTCGCGGCCCAGATGCGAGCCGAAGCCAACCTCAGCGATGAGGAGCTGCAGCGCCGGGCCGGAGAGGAGGCGCGCCGGCTGCGTCATTTCATCCCAGGGTAAAACCGACAGATCGGGGCTGTCCCCAGCTTCAAGCCGTCAGCTCGCCCTGAAACTCGCGCTGGAATTCGCTTTGAAACCAGTCATGGACATCGCGGACACCCTCTTCCAGGGAGATGGAGGGAGAGAATCCAAGGGCGGTGAGTTTTTGGATATCCGCTCTCCAGTTTTTGGGCGTACCGGGGTCTTGCCGGCCATTGAACGTGGCCGGTTCCTCTCCGCCGAAGGCCTGGATCAGAAGGCTGGCCAAGTCGCGGATCGACACCTCAGTGCCGGAAGCGATGTTGTAAGCCTCTCCCTTGAAGTCCGAACGCTCGGCGAGCAGGCGAATGGCCACGGCCACATCCCTGGCATGAAGAAAATCGCGGGTTTCCTCCCCCGTTCCCATGAGCTCCACGGTGCCGTAGATGGAGCATTTCCTTGCGATATCCCAGATCACCTGCCGGCGCAGTCCCTGGCCGTAGGCGGAGAAGATGCGAGCACTCGCGGTGTGGATCCCGTGAATGGAACTGTATTCCTGGCAGAGAATCTCCGCCTGGAGCTTGTGGAAGCCGTAGGGGGACAGGGGCCGAAGATTCAGATTTTCTTTAATGGGTAGACGGGTTGGGTTTCCATACACCGCAGCGCTGGAGAGGGTGATGAAGCTACAGCCTGGTGCATGGAGCCGAATCGCCTCCAGAAGCTCAAAAACCAAAGCGGTGTTGGCCTGATAATCCAAGGAAGGATTGCTGATGGATCGGGCCACGGAAGAGCTTCCGGCGGCATTGATCACCACCTTGGGATTCAGATCTCGAAGCAGGGCATGGAAGGCTTCACCAGGAATGGAGAGGTGTTCATGACGAACTAGATCAACACAGACGGAATGCCGTTTGCCGCTGGCATCCACCCCACTCACCGCATAATTCTGACGCATAAATTCTTTCGCGATGTAGCCCCCCAGAAATCCTGAGACCCCAATGATCAGAGCGGAGGATTGCACTTAATGGATCCTCTCTGGAAGGGCAATCCACCGGCCACCAAAGCGCAAGAGCCGGGCCTGGACCGCCGCCAGGCGTGGATAGAGTTGCTGGAACCACTTATAGGAGAGCACCGTGCCATACATCAGCTTGCAGAAAAAATCTTTCACCCTCGGATGGCCGATCGGATGAACCCACCTGGTGGTGAAATCCTGGATGGCCTGGGTGCCATCGGCCACCTGGAAGAAGGCGGTTGCGGTGAAGGGGTCCCAATCGCCGGGTCTCCGGATCATCTTTCTGGCAATCAACGACTTCCGATATTCATCCCTGTATTTGATGAAATAGCCCAACTCCTCGGAGAACAGGCCATTACTCCAACTGGTCCGCCCATCCCCGGAGCGCACGGCATACATCGTGTAAGGAAACCGCCGCACGCGCGACTCCAGACCAGAGCGGCGGAACACACAACGAAGATAGCGCTCCAAATTCCAATCTTCCTTGCGCCTCATCTCCTCATAGAGAACTTCTGTGTGGCACAACATCGGGTCGGCCACGGAAAGCACCTTGAGCACATCCGCCCGGCCGACCACAATATGACGATCCGTATAACCCTCGTAATCCTCTCCATCAGGAATCCATATTTTTTCAGGATCCATCAAATGAAGGGGGTAATGTGGCGTGAGATAAATATAGTCAGAGCGGGTGATTATAAAACGATCATAGTGATCCAGCACCCCGCTTTCCAGGAGCCGTTGCTTCAAGAGCCATCGAAAGAAGAGAAGGATTGAACCCGAACCACTCTTTCGGCCCTGGCCATCATGCACACCCCCCATCAAATTCCCAGTCAGATTGAGCAGAAGGCGCCAATCTCCCTCGCAGCCCTCAACGGCCTGTGCCTCATCCAGGGCCCGCCCCCAATCCGTCGGCTCCTCAATGGTCCAGACGTACTTTGCATGCTGATAAAAGGGATTATTCGTATCTTCCCATTGGTTTTCTGCCACGCACAATGCCAGGTCCGCATCAAGAGCGCGAAGCACATTTTTTTCAAAAAGATCAAAGGTGAATTCGTGGGCCCTCGTTTCGGCAAGTATCACAACTAAGGCCCGTTCCATTCCGTTGGTATTTTTGTTTCTTCCCAATTTACCAAGGCTTGCAAAGATGTTCGCCAATTCGAGTTTCGCCCGCGAGCAGGTTGCCGCCTACCCCCGCCCCCCGGCCCTGGTGCCCTGCGAAAAGCCCATTCGCGTGGAGGCCCTGGGACGCCTGCTGGCCGACACCCACCGCTCCTACCGGGTGCTGGAGACCTTCCATCCACCCACCTTCTATCTGCCTCCGGAGGCGTTCGATCCCACCATGCTGCGCCCTGCGCCTGGGCGCAGCTTCTGCGAGTGGAAGGGGGTGGCCCACTATTTCGACGTGGTGGCCCCGGAGGGCCAGGCCCTGGAACGGGTGGCGTGGCACTACCCGGAGCCCACGGAGGCCTTCGCCGCCCTGGCGGGCTGGATTGCCCTCTATGCCGGGCCGATGGATGGCTGCTGGGTGGATGGGGAGCGGGTGGTGCCCCAACCCGGCGGCTTCTACGGAGGCTGGATCACCAGCGACGTGGCAGGTCCCTTCAAAGGGGATCCGAACCATCCAGAACTCATTTAGGTGAGGCGTGAGGGGTCATCTCCCGGATGCCAGTTTTCCCCCATGGCTGGCCAGCTGCTCGCTCACCTCAAGCAGCAGCGCTTGCCTCAGGGCATGAAAGGCCTCCGGGTCCTCACCGAGGCCACATTCCAACCTCAGCTGCAGCGCCCCATCGTTCACCCCGCTGAAGCTCACCCGTTGGGGCAGATCCTCCCTCACCCACGGATTCCTGCCCAGCCAGGCGCGCAGCCCCTCCACCAATCCTTCCGCGTCCTCCCGTGAGGCCAGCTCCACCCCCATCTCCAGCAGCAACCGGCGGTGAGGCCGGCGGCTGGCGTTCACCACGACTGAGTGCACGAACAGGCCATTGGGCACATAGAGCAGATCCCCATCCGGGGTGAGCAGCTCGCTGCTGAAGATCCCGATGCCCCGCACCATGCCGCCCAGCTTCTGGCTGGGCAGCTCGATCTGATCGCCAACCGCAAAGGGCCGGTTCACATAAAGCATCAGGCCGCTCAGCAGGTTTTCCACCAGGGTGCGAGCGCCAAACCCCAGAGCGGCCGCACCCAGGCCGCTCGCCGTGAGCAGCACCGCCGCGGACACCCCCAGCAACTTGAGCACCGCCAGGCCCCCGAGCAGGGCCACCAGGCCCGTCACGATCTTGTCGATCAGATCCAAGGCCGCAGCCCGCTCCCGGTCTCCGCGCCCTCCCCACCAGACCTCCTCAACGGCGAGCTTCCCCAGCAGGCTGGTCTTCAGGCGCAGGAGAGTCCACATCACCCCCAGGGTGAGCAGGGCATCCCGCACCCCCTGGCCATCACTGGGCAGATCCCATCCCAGCGCTTCCAGCTGGCCGTGGAGCCAACCCAGCAGGCCCGCCAGCAGCAGGGTGAGGGCCACGCTCAGCCGCGCCCGCCGCAGCAACAGCCGGGTGGTCGACCCCTTCGGCAACCGTGCCGCCAGTAGATCCAGGCCCACCCAGGCCAGGGCTGCCAACAGCACGGCCGCCAGAGGCACGGGCCACCGAAAGGGCCCCTCGAGAAGCGCAGTCTGCGCCGGGCTCATCGGGGCGACCATGGTCCCTCCAATGCCAACCGCCAACGGAAGTCGCCCTCGAGCCAGCCCACGTCCTCCGTGGCCAGATGGGCCACATCCGCCATCCGTTCGGCCCCCAGCCGGCCCAGGGGCGTGCGGGCCGGCTCACCTCCCAGCAGCTTCGGGGCGATCACCGCCGCCACCTCCTGCACACATCCTTCCTGCAGGGCCGCCGCTGCAAGGGCCGGCCCGCATTCCCAGAGCACCTGGTTGCAGCCCCGCTGGGCGAGGGCCTCTAGCAGGGCAAGGGGGGAGCAGCGCTCCAGAGCCAGCCGTTCCACCCCGAGGGCTTCGATCCGGTGGCAGGCCTCCGGACCCGCCTCCGGGCCATGGGCCACCAGGGTGGGCGCCTCCCGATCCCAGAGATGGGCAGCGGCGGGCAGATCCAGCTCGCGGCTGAGCACCACCCGCAGGGGTTCGGGCTGGCGGCGCCCCCGGCTTGTGAGGCGGGGGTTATCGGCGCGCACCGTACCCCCCCCCACGATCACTGCGTCACAGCCCCCCCGCAACTGATGGACCCACTGCCGTGCCGGCGGCCCACTGATCCACTGGCTTTCCCCATTGGGAAGGGCTGTGCGGCCATCCAGGCTCATGGCCCACTTGAGCACCCCAAGGGGCCGGCCCGTGCCCACCCGATGCAGAAACGCACGATTCTGCTGGCGCGCCCTGGCCTCCCCCACTCCTTCCACCACCTGGATACCCGCGGCCCGCAGCCGGGCCAGGCCCTCCCCCGCCACCCGGGGATCGGGATCGCCCAGGGCCACCACCACCCGCGCCACCCCCGCCGCGATCACCGCCTCGGTGCAGGGGGGCGTGCGCCCCTGGTGGCAGCAGGGCTCCAGGGTTACCAGCAAGGTGCCGCCCCGCGCCCGATCACCAGCCTGGCGCAGCGCTCCCACTTCCGCATGGGGTTCGCCGGCCCGGGCATGGAAGCCCTCCCCCACCAGCACGCCATTGCCATCGAGGACCACAGCGCCCACCAGGGGGTTGGGGCTCGTGTTGCCCTCCCCCAGCTGGGCCAGCTGCAGCGCCCGCTCCATCCAGCGGCCCCAGCTCTCGCTCATCGGTCCGTCATCGCTCCGGGGCGGGATCCTCCCAGCCCGGCAGTTGCCGCCATTCCTCCACCACATAGGGAGGGATGGGCAATTCACTGAAGACTCCGGCCAGTCGAAGGCGCAGGGGACGGCTTTGCTGGAGATCGGCCAGCAGTGGGGTGAGATCGAATTCCGCTGCCGCGGCCCGTGGGTCGCTGCCCAGCTTGGTGCTCTTCAGGGTGATGTCCTCAAGCTCCCACTGCCGCCTGCCGCTGCTCACCTGGAGCGCCGTGGGATGGTCCAGCCTCACCCGTCCGGGATAGCCCACGATCCGCAGAGTGATAGGGGCCTCTGCCCGAGGGGGGCCTTCCCGATAGGCCACCACCTGCCAGCTCTGGTAGTCGAGATCTCTGAGGCTCTCCAGGCTGCGCACCACACCTGTGCCCGTCATGGAGTCGGGATGGGCGTGAATCATGGCCCAGGCGGAATCGGCCGAGTGGAGGAGGGCAGCCAGGGAGAACATGCCGGTGGCCACCACGACCATCAGGGTGCTGGCCCACACCCGAAAACGGAAGTAACGGGGATGGGGCGGAGCGGGGATGGGGCTCATGGCAGAGCCACCGCCTGCCGCCCAGCCCCCGGGATCGGTTGCCAGCCCGTGTGGGTGGCCCAGAGGGCCCAGATCGCCATGGCCCGCAGGTAGTGGCAGGCCCGGAAGGTGCGCACGGCTGTGATCGCTTCCGGGGTGCGGAACTGCAATCCGCCCGTGTACACCTGCTCCACCACGGCGGAGGTGATGGCCAACGCCGTGGTGGTGTCCCCCATCAGGCGGTAGTAGGCCGCTAGGCCGAAGTTGATCCCGGTCCACACCTCCAGGGGGTGGGTGCCTTTGGGATCCAGCGGCGTGCCATCCCGCCGCAGGCCATTGGCCACCCCCAGACGCCCTCCCTCAAAGCGCTCGAAACAGGCCTCCCGGATGGCCCGCAGGGAGGAGTGGGCCCGTTCATCGGCCACCACCGGCGGCAGCCCCAGGAGCCGGGCGTAGAAATCTCCGCAGAGCTGATCAGCCATCACCACAGGCGTGCCGCTCTCGGCATCGATTGCATAAAACTCCCCGTTCCACAGCAGCCGATCAAAGTTGGCGCGGGATTGCTCCAGCCACTGCCCGAACTCCCGCTGCTCCCCGGCCGTATCGAGCCCGAGTTCCAGCTGTAGGCGCTGGGCCATGGCCAGGGCCGCCTCCAGGGCGGCGATCCAGAGGGCTCCGCAGTAGGCGCTCACCCCCTGGAGGGGCCAGTCATCAAAGGTCTGGTCCGGGGCACCGCCATTGTCCGGGAGGCCGTCCTCGTTGGCGTCAAATCCCTTGAGGTAGCGAAGGGCCTGGACGGCGGCCGGCCAGCACTGGGCGAGGAAGTTCAGATCCTCCCCGGTGGGAGCCAACAGGAAGGTGCGCCACACCTGCAGCACAAAGTCGCTGGCCAGATCCTTCCAGAGGTTGCAGTCCTGATAGGCGGTGTAGTTGGTGGCCGTGAAGGGTCGCTCGTTGGGGGCGCCCAGATCGTGGGGAGTGGCGCCGGCCACCTTGCGGGGCGCCTCCACCCGCC
Source organism: Cyanobacteriota bacterium (assembly GCA_035286045.1). GTDB lineage: Bacteria > Cyanobacteriota > Cyanobacteriia > PCC-6307 > Cyanobiaceae > Cyanobium. The sequence continues at coordinate 8,125 of JAYKIG010000043.1, forward strand.
CTTTCCCCTGGGTGAAATACCAGCCGATGGGCCGGGGGGTGGCATCAGCCGCAGGGATGGCCCGGGCAAAGCTGCGCAGCACGGCCTTGTCCAGTTCAGGCCAGAGTTGCAGCAGGGCAAAGGAGCCGTAGAGCCGCACGTCGAGGCTTTCATACCAGGCATAGTCGAGGCACTCCAGCACCCCGAAGCGCCCCACCGGATCCTCCGGCGTGGCGGCGGTCCAGAGGGTGCCGCCACTGGCCAGGTCGTAGAGCTCATTGCAGAGGGCCATGCGCAGGGCCTCCGGCAGATCCTTCCGCTCCACCACCGGCGCTTGCCAGGCCTGGATCTGGGCGCGCCAGGCGGGCCAGTCGCGCAGGGCTTCCGCGGCGATCGCCGCGGCCTGATCCCCTCCCGCACCAAAGAAATCCGTGTAGCGCCGCAGGGCGTGACTGCCGGTGGCAAAGGCCGTGAGTGGCAGATCCCAGGCCAGCACCACCGGTAGCTCCAGGGTCTGGCCCGGCTCCAGGGTGCAGCGCACCACGATGGCAGCGCTGGCGGGATCGTTGCGGCCGCTGCGGCGGTCGTTGTTGCTCTCGGGCAGGGAACCATCCCTGGCGAAGGGCCCCCAGATCTCCTCCCCATCGCCCCAGGGGTTCCAGCGGCTGCAGCGGAAGATCTCCACACCCTGGCCTGCGATGGCTGTCTCATCGGGCACGGCCACACACCACTGGCCATCCCCTTCCCCCGGGGCAGCCTTGGGCACCTGGCTCCCCTCCAGCACCACGCCCTTCAAGCCCGGCTCGGTGATCAGGCGGTTGCGTTGCCCCTCAGTCCGTCCGATGGCCGGCACGTAGTTGTGTTCCGGGCTGCCATCGTCGCGGAAGTGCACCTCGGCCGAGGGATCGGTATTGGTGAACCAGCCACAGGTGTTGCGCCAACTCACCAGGAACGACACCGTGAGGGGCTGGGGGGTGGGGTTGTGGAGCGTCCAGACGAACACCGCCACCGGATAGCTGCTGCGCTGGTAGTCGCCCGGGAGAACGGGGCTGAAGGCCTCACAGCTCACCTGGGTCTGAAACACCCCGGAGTAGTGGGTGGCGCTCCAGGGATAGCGGGCGGCATAGGTGCCACTGCCGGGCGGAAGCCAGCTCCACGCGCTCAGGGGCGGGGCGCTCCCGGCACCTTCCGGGGCGGAGCGACTGTCGTCCCGCATCGGTGGGGTGGCGAGGGCAAGGGCCTGGTGGGTGGCCCCATCCCCTTCAAAAAGAGCGAACTGACAATCGGGCAGCACGCCGAACCAATGCTCTCCCCCATCCAGGTGCCAGAGATTGAAGGACCCGTCCGGGGCCCTTCCGATGCAGCCGGCTCCCAGGCCCCCCAGGGGCATGCCATGGTTGGGACCATCATCCAGATTGCTGGCATAGCGCACGGTGTAGGGCTGGACCCAACCGGCACCGATGGGATGGCTCCAGCTGGCGGTTGGCGGTTTCCAGGCGTGTGAAGCAGTGGTCTGCCGTTGGCGAAAGGGGGGCAGGCCGAAGGGCATGGCCGGGGGTCGTGGTCCGGGCCAGCATGTCAGATCTGGCGGCTTTGCAGGCTGCTGGATCCGGCCGAGGGCCCTGCAGAACCTCTCAGCCTGGCGACGTCCCCAGGCACTGTTCCACCACCTCCCGGGTGTTGGCGGAAAGGGTGCTGCCGGCCAGCTGCTGCAGGGCCTGGCCCATCTGTTCGCGCCGCCGGGGGCCGAAACTACGCCAGCGGCTGAACACCTTCACCAGCCGGGAGGCGGTGATGGGATTGCGCCGATCCAGCTGGCTGATCTGATCCGCCAGGAAGATGTACCCCGATCCATCGGCAGCATGGAACACGGGGGCATTGCCGGCCAACCCTCCGAGCACGGCCCGCACCGCATTCGGGGCCATGGGATCGAAGCGGGGGTGGCCCAACAGGGCCTTCACCCGATCCAGGCCATCCGGAAAGGGGGCTCCGGCCTCCAGGGCAAACCAGGAATCCAGGATCACGGGCTTGTGCTGCCAGCGGTGATAAAAGGCATCCAGGGCGGCCTGGCGTTCGGGCAGGGGGTGACACTGCAGGGCCCCCAGCCCGGCCCGCGCCAGGGTCATGGAGGAGCCCTCCACCGCGGCCCGGGCCGCGGCGATGCAGCCCGCATCCCCTGCCGCCACCCGCCAGCGCCAGATCAGGCCGGTGAGTTGCCGAGCCCCACTGCCCCCGGGCCAGGGCTCGATCCAGGCGGGCAGGCATTCCTCCAGCACCTCCTGCAGGGGATCGGCCAGGGCCATCCCAAACCGTCGCTCCAGGGCTCGCTGGGCCGCGAACAGGGCGGGCGGGTCCGGTTCGGCGGTGTCCTCCTGCAGTTCCTGGAGGCCGGGGAGGGAGAGCAGCAGAGCCCGGGTGGCCTCCGAGAGGGAGGGATCGGCCAGGATGCGCCGGAAGGCATCGATCAGCTCCTCCTCCAGCAACTGGTCGGGCCGTCCTTCCGCCCGGCGCAGCCCGGCCCGCCGCAGGAGGGTCTGCCCCGCATCCCAGCGGGCGAAGGCATCGCTGTCCGACGACAGCAGGTGCACCATCTCCCGGGTGGGTCGGCCCAGCTTCACCTTCACCGGCGCGGAAAAATGCCGCAGCACCGAAAGGGCCGGTGGGGCTTCCCGGCGGGGCAGCCCTTCCAGTTGAACGGTCTGGGTGGGCTGATCGATCACCAGCAGGCGGGTTCCCGCTCCCCAATGCCTCGGAAGGGTGGGCCCGCCTGGCGGGCCCGGGGGATCTGTCGCCAGGCGCACAGCCACGGGGTGGCCGGCCTGATCCACCAGCCCCAGCGCGAGGGGGATCACCAGGGGCACCTTCTCCTCCTGCCCGGGGGTGGGGGGCGTGGATTGGCGGATGGTGAGCTCCAGGGTGCCGGTGCTCTGGTGCCAACGGCGCCGAACAGTGAGGGTCGGCGTTCCTGCCTGGTGATACCAGTGGCGGAACTGCTGAAAATCAAAGGGAGCTTTCTGATCGACCCAGCTCTGATGGGCCGCATCCTCCAGAGCCTGAACGAAGTCTTCACAGGTGGCTGCCGTGCCGTCGTGGCGCTCCACGTAGAGCCGGATGCCCGCCATGAAGGTCTCGTCGCCGAGGAGGGTGTGCAACACCCGGATCACCTCAGCGCCCTTTTCATAGATCGTTGTGGTGTAAAAGTTATCGATCGCTTCATAGTGATCCGGCTGAATCGGATGGGCCGTTGGGCCCCCATCCTCCCGGAACTGGGTGTTGCGCAGCAGAGCTGCCGTTTCCATCCGCACCAGGGAATGGCCGTGGAGATCGGCGCTGAAACACTGGTCGCGGTAAACGGTGAGACCCTCCTTCAGCGAAAGCTGAAACCAGTCGCGACAGGTGATGCGATTTCCCGTCCAGTTGTGGAAGTATTCATGGGCGATCACACTCTCCACCCTCTCCAGCTCCCCATCGGTGGCCGTTTCATTGTCAGCAAGAACCAACTTGGAGTTGAAGAGATTCAGACTCTTGTTTTCCATGGCGCCCATATTGAAGTGGCGCACGGCAACAATATTGAATTGATCCAGATCATATTCCAGTCCATACACTTTTTCCTCCCACTCCATCGCCCGTTTCAGGCTTTGCATGGCATGGGCTGTGTAGGGCTCATCGCCCTCCTCCACGTGGAGCCGCAGGCTCACCTGCTTTCCGGAGACCGTGGTGAAGCTGTCGCTCACTTCCCGAAGGTGGCCTGCCACCAGGGCAAACAGATAGGAGGGCTTGGGAAACGGGTCGTCCCACACGGCGAAGTGGCGTTGGCCGGTTCCGCCAGCCTCCGGGAGGATCCCCTCCTCCACGCAGTTCCCGTTGGAGAGCAGCACAAGCGCCTCGGAGCGATCGGCCTCGATGCGCACCCGATAGCGGCTCAGCACATCGGGGCGATCGGGGTGGAAGGTGATGCGGCGGAAGCCTTCCGCCTCGCATTGGCTGGTCACCATCCCATCGCTCACGTAGAGCCCCTCCAGGCTGGAGTTGGTGTGGGGATGGATCCGCACCCGGCTGCTCAGCCGGAAGGGACGCTGGGGTGGGGAGAGAAGGGTGAGCCCATCGCTGCTGACGACAAAGGCCTCTGGAGGCACCCTCTCCCCGTCCAGGTGGACATCCAGCAGCTCCAGCTCCACCCCCTTGAGGGGTAGGGTGGCTCGCTCCTCCTCGGTGGCCAGGGGATTGGGCTGGAGGTGGAGGTCGCAGGCCACCAGGGCGTGATCCGCAAAGAGCTGGACGTTCAGCTGGATGCGGGGCACCAGGTAGGGGGCCGGACGGTAGTCGGTCCTTCTCACGACGGACATGGAGCCTCAGCCTCAAGGGATGGGCGGCAAACGCCGCCTACTTCTGGCCGCCCTTGCCGGCGGATTGGATGGCTTGCTTCACCTGGGCGAGAAGGGGGTCGAATTCCTTCTTCCAGTCGGCAGGAAGGTTCTTGCCACAGATGCCATCCACGCGCATCACCAGCTGCAGCAACGACCCATTCACCAACTGCTCCTGGCTGAGCGGAGCCTGAGCACCGGGAACCTTGGCACCATGCTTGCTGTAGAGCACGGATACCAACATTTTCAGATTGGTGTCGACGGCAGCCTTGAAGGGCACCTTGGCCTGGGCGAGACCGCACATATTGATGGCCCCCATGCCGATGTAGGTGTTGAGTTCATCGGGGGTTGCGGCCCGTTGATTGGCGGCGGGAGCGGCCTGCTGCTGCGCTTGCACCCGGCCTGGCAGGCAGACGACCGCACCTGCGAGAGCCAGAGCAAAGAGCGGGGCAGATCGCTTCGCGAACATGGGAAAGGGAGAAGATCAATCCATGCTGAGCCATCCCCTCCAGGTGGCCAGCCCCCTCAGGACGGCTCAAGAAGGGGCGCACCCGCCCCCTCAACCCGCTCCTCATGGTGGATCTCCGAGAGCTCCAGATCACCATTGCGCCAGGAGTAGATCGAGCGGGCCCGGTAGCGATCCTGATCCACCAGCCGGATGTGCTCGAGGATGTCCCACTCCTGATAGTGGGATTCGAAGATCAGCTCGTGCTCATCCACCTGGCGGATCTGACTCTTGGTGGGGGAGCCGCACAGGTAGCCCTGGCTGCGCCGGAGCTGGTGCCCGCAGAGATAGGCCTCCATGGTGCCGTTGCGCACATAGCGGGGCTTGCGATCAAAAAAGTCGTATTCCTTCTCCGGCCACCAGGTGAAGCGATAGGCGGCTTCGCCCTCGATCGGTTCGCTGAAGCTTTCCACCCGCAGCATCATGTCAACCCGCAACACATCCCCATCCGTGAAGAAATACAGACGCCTGGATCGCCACAGGCCCAGGTTGCGGGAGAACCAGCGGCGCAGGCTGCTGTCAAGCTGGATGCGGCTGCGGGGGACCGCGGCGGTGGAGGGGGCCACGACGGGCGACACCCTGGACGAGGCCAGCATCTGGGCCAGCTGCTGGCTCTGGTCAGCCCCCGACGGCTCGAAAGAAGGGGTCATGGCGCGGCAGATGCCGGCTGGGGACACTTCCTTCATAGCAAGCATGGTGGGCAGGTGCTGAAAATTCCATAAGGTGTGCAGGTGAATCCGTTCATTGGGAGGCCGGGAATGTGAGCGTGGGCGAGGAGGTGCCAGCCAGCGCCCCCCCTGGGGACCAGGAGGCTGGGCCTGCGCTGGGTCGCCAGAGCCTGCGCCTGCTGCTGCTGGCCAACCCCCATCACCTCGCCACGCCCAACCTGCGCAATCTGGTGAACCTGCTGCGGGCTGAGGAGAAGGGGTTTGATGTGAGCCTGGAGGTGGTGGATCCGGCCAAGCACCCCGAACTGCTGGAGCTCCACCGCCTGGTGGCGACGCCAGCGCTGGTGAAGCTGGCCCCCCTGCCAAAACAGGTGTTTGCCGGCAGCACCCTCCCCACCCAGGTGCGCAGCTGGCTTCCTCGCTGGCAGCAGATGGAGGTGGTGAGCAGCCTGGGCATGAGCCTCCGTCCGGCGGAGATGGATGGCAGCCGCACCCAGCGGGAGGTGCAGCTGGAGGACCAGCTTCTGGTGTTGCGTCAGGAAAATGAAACCCTGATTGAGCGCCTGGGGGTGCAGGAGCGGCTGCTGCGCATGGTGGCCCATGAACTGCGAACCCCGCTCACAGCCGCCAAGCTGGCGCTCCAGAGCCATGGGCTGGGCCAGATCGATGAGGCCCGCTTCCAGGACGTGCTCCACCGGCGCCTCGACGACATCGAGGCCCTCTCGAAGGATCTGCTGGAGGTGGGCACGACCCGGTGGGAGGCCCTGTTCAACCCCCAGCGACTGGCCCTCGGCCAGGTAGTGGCCGATGCCATTCTGGAGCTAGAGAAACTCTGGGTGGGCCGGAATCTGGAGCTGGTCACCGACATCCCGGCCGATCTGCCCGACCTCTACGCCGACCAGAGGCGCATGCGGCAGGTATTGCTCAATCTTCTGGAGAATGCCTTCAAATTCACCCCCGACGGGGGCCGCGTATCGCTCACCCTTCTGCACCGCACAAGCCAGTGGGTGCAGGTGAGCATCTGCGACAGCGGCCCAGGCATCCCCCGGGAGGAGCAGGAACGCATTTTTCAGGATCGGGTACGGCTCCCCCAGACCTCAGGCCATACCTCCGGCTATGGCGTGGGGCTCTCCGTCTGCCGCCGCATCTCCGAGGTGCATGGCGGCCGGATCTGGGTGGTCTCCGAACCGGGAGAAGGGGCCTGCTTCCATTTCACCGTCCCCGTCTGGAGCGGACAGAGCGGCCCCTCGGAGAGATCCGCCCCCGGGAGTCCTTCTTGACGAAGGGTCCTTCCAGCCCCTAGCTTCCTGTTGTTCAGCGATCCAAGAAAGAGCCCTTTCCGGGTCCCCTCGACGGAGGAGATATCCAGAAGTGGTTTCTTGCTCGAGCCACCCTTCTCAGAGGGTGCGCGCTGAGGCCTCGCCCCCATCGTCTAGAGGCCTAGGACACCTCCCTTTCACGGAGGCGACAGGGGTTCGAATCCCCTTGGGGGTATAGCGATGTCACGTGCCAACGCCGAGCTCAGTCGTGAGTCTGAGTTTCTCGGCGTTGGGCTTCCTGTTGCACGCCGCGCAGGTTGCTGGCCAGATCCTGCTGAAGGCGTTGCTCAATCAGCCCGATCGGCATCCCGGGTTTTCCCTGCACCAAAAGGGAGTAGAACAACCAGCTGCTGGTGGCGTCAGCTCCCACCCGCCATTCCCCTTCAAAACAGCGGAAATCTCCCTGGATCATGCGAAAGGGAAGCCGTCCGGCCTCCGTTTCCTCGGTCAGTTCCAGCGACACCCGTGCCGAGAACCGCAGACCGCAGAACAACTGGGCCCCCACCTGCTCCACCCCAACGAGGCGATCGCGGCGCCAGAGGACCCGGGAATGCTCGAGATTGGGAATGAAACGGTGCAGATTGTCATAATCCGTGAGCACCTGCCAGATCCAGCTGGGGTGGGTGGGGAGGCGGAGCTGCACCGCCAGCCTGCGCTTCCCGTTGGGCAGGCGCTCCATGTCCTGCTGGATGGTGTCCAGGTTGCAGGTGGCCGTGGTCTGCTGCAGCTGGAACGCCTGCTCGGGCAGGTTGAGGGGGGATGAGTCCAGAAGCTGGTGCGTCAAGTGAGGCTCAGGGGACGCTGGCGGGGTAGCGCGACATGTGCCCTGGCTGACGCCCACACGTGTCGGGTTGATCAGGGGAAGGCTAGCCCGATTGCCAGAAATTCGGAGAGGTAGGTGCGTTCCCTATGATCGCCGGGACTGTTGGGAACTCTGAGATGCGTGTCTCCACCGGCTCTGCCACAAGCTCCGACAACCGGATGTTCACCGTCGTGGTTGAAAGCTTCGGTGCGGGACCGCAGCGACGGGCGGAGCGCACACTCACCGTGCCGTTTCAGCAACTGCAGTCGTTGATGCAGACCATCGCCCGCAAAGGTGGTCGGATCAAAATCGTCAGCTCGGACGGGGTGACGCTCTCCCCATCGGCCCCCCAGATCACCGAGGGGTCCGATGTGCCGCCCACCCCAGCCCCCCAACCCCCCGTTCCCAAGCCAGCAGTGAGCCACGCCGACGTTCCCGTCAATCTCTACAAACCCAAGGACCCTTTCATCGGCACGGTGACTGGGAATTACAGCCTTCTCGCCGAGGGTGCCATCGGCCGTGTGAACCACATCACCTTCGACCTCAGCGGAGGCCATCTCCACTACATCGAGGGGCAGAGCATCGGCATCATCCCCGATGGTGAGGATGCCGCCGGCAAGCCCCACAAACTGCGTCTTTACTCGATTGCCAGCACCCGCCATGGAGACGACTGCGCCGACAACACGGTGTCGTTGTGTGTGCGCCAGCTCCAGTACGAAAAGGACGGGGAAACGATCAACGGCGTCTGCTCCACCTTCCTCTGCGACATCGAACCGGGAGCCAAGGTGAAGATCACCGGCCCCGTGGGCAAGGAGATGCTCCTTCCCGCGGATGAAGAAGCCAACATCATCATGCTGGCCACCGGCACGGGCATTGCGCCGATGCGGGCCTACCTGCGCCGGATGTTCGACACCGAAGAGCGGGCGAAGAATCCCGAGTATCAGTTCCGGGGCAAGGCCTGGCTGTTCATGGGCGTGCCCACCACCCCCAACCTGCTCTACGAAGACGATTTCCAGACCTACCTCAGCGCTTTTCCCGACAACTTCCGCTACACCAAAGCCATCAGCCGGGAACAGAACAACGCTTCCGGCGGCAGAATGTACATCCAGGATCGGGTGCTGGAGCACGCCGATGAGATCTTCTCCCTCATCGAAGATCCCAGAACCCACGTGTACATGTGTGGTCTGAAGGGCATGGAGCCCGGCATCGATGAAGCCATGACCGCCGCGGCCTCCGCCAAGGGTCTGGATTGGTCGGAGCTGCGCCCCAGCCTCAAGAAACAGGACCGCTGGCACGTGGAAACCTACTGAGATCAGAGAACCCTCACACAACCTCGTCTGAGGGCTCCCTCCAACGGCGCCATCGCCCTGGCCTCGTTAAACCTGAGGAAACGGCGCCATCCCCATGACTGCGATCTTGACCAACCCCCTGCGGGTAGGGCTGCGGCAGGAACGGGTGATTCCCCCTCAGTGCATCGTGATCTTTGGAGCCAGCGGTGATCTCACCCACCGCAAATTGGTTCCGGCCCTGTTTGAGCTCTACCGCCAGAGGCGGCTTCCCAGCGAATTCTCCGTTCTGGGTTGCGCTCGCCGCCCCTGGAGCGATGAGGAGTTCCGCCAGCGCATGGGGCAGGCTCTGGAGAAGGAGATCGCCGATCACCGCTCCGCCTGGGAGCAGTTCAGCCAGGGGTTGTTCTACGAACCCATCGATCTCCAGCAGAGTGATCATCTGGTGCGTCTGGCCCAACGGCTCGACGCCCTGGACCAACTGAGGGCCACTCGGGGCAACCGCACGTTCTATCTCTCAGTTTCGCCTGAGTTCTATGGCAGCGGTTGCCGGGCCCTGGCGGCCGCAGGGCTCCTGGCCGATGCGGAGCGGAGCCGGGTGGTGATTGAGAAGCCCTTCGGCAGGGATTACGGCAGCGCCCAGAGCCTCAACAAGGTGGTGCAGGCCTGCGCCAAAGAAAGCCAGGTGTTTCGCATCGACCACTATCTCGGCAAGGAAACGGTTCAGAACATCCTGGTGTTGCGCTTCGCCAACACCATTTTCGAACCCCTCTGGAACCGAAATTACATTGCCAATGTGCAGATCACGGCCGCGGAAACCGTGGGCGTAGAGGAGCGAGCTGGCTACTACGAATCCTCCGGGGCCCTGCGCGACATGGTGCAGAACCATCTCACCCAGATCCTTGCCCTCACCGCCATGGAACCCCCGGGCCGCTTCGATCCCGAGGCCATCCGCAACGAAAAGGCCAAGGTGCTTCAAGCGGCCCACCTCGCCCACGAGGATGAGGCCTGGAAATGCTGTGTGCGCGGCCAGTACAGCGCTGGGGGAACGGCCGCCAACCCACTCCCCGGCTACCGCCAGGAGCCCGGGGTGAATCCCAACAGCACCACGGAAACCTACGTGGCGATGAAACTGTTCATCAACAATTGGCGCTGGCAGGGGGTGCCCTTCTATCTGCGCACGGGCAAGCGCCTGCCGAAGCGCCTCAGCGAGGTGGTGCTCACCTTCCGGGAGGCCCCGGTGCACCTCTTCGATGCCGCCGGGGGAGCCCCCACCCCGAACCAGCTGATCCTGCGGATCCAGCCCGATGAGGGGGCCGAGATCAAGTTCGAGGTGAAGGCCCCCGGTTCGGGCATGCGGAGTCGGCCGGTGGACATGGCCTTCAGCTATGACGAATCCTTTGGGGAACCTTCGGACGAGGGGTACGTCCGCCTGCTGGCCGACGCCATGCTGGGCGACCCCACCCTCTTCACCCGCAGTGATGAGGTGGAGGCCGCCTGGAGGCTCTACACCCCCTTGCTGGAGCTTATCGAAGACTCCCCTTGGCAACTCCCCGTGCACCCCTACGAGGCACGCACCTGGGGTCCAGGCGCTTCCGACAACCTGCTGGCCGAGGACGGCCTGATCTGGCGCAGACCCTGACCCTCGCGACACCGCCTCCCCCACCCCCCGTTCCGTACCCCCTCGCTGCTCGTTGCCATGTCTGCCCAACTCACTCTCCAGGCCCCGCTTGAGATCCCTCCCCAGGAGGTGGTGCCCTACCTCCAGCAGCTCTGGCAGGACGGGCTGGAGGGGGCCTCCGGAGCTGCCACGTTCACCCTGCTGGTGTGGGAACCCTCCTGGCTGGAGCAGCAACTGGTGCGCATGGGCCGGCTGGATGGCCCCATCACCGGCCTGGACCGGGCCGAGGTGCTCGCCTCCGCACGGGATCTGGTCGCCACCCTGGGGCTCCCGCCCAGCACCGCCCCTATGGATCCTGGCCTGGCCTGGGCCATGGGTGAGCAGCCTGGCCGCCATCAGGCCCAGGATCTGCGGGGCCAATTCGTGGACAGTGCCATCAGCACCCACATGCCGCGCCGGCTGATCACCCTGGCACCCACCATCGATCCGGCCAAGCCGCTCGAAACCCTGGTGGCGGCCTACTGCCCCCTCCCCGAGGAAGGGGGCTCCGGGGCAGCCTGCGGTGACGTGGTGGTGTTGCGGGGAAGTCTGGGCGCCCTGAAGCAGGCCATGGGGATGGTGCAGCCCCTGGTGCGGGAAGACCTGCCCTGCTGGGTGTGGTGGAACAGCAGCCTGGATGAACCCAACGAGCTGCTGGAGGCGATTGCCCCTCCCCCCCGCCGGCTGGTGATCGACACCTCCCGGGGCCAGCCCGCCCGCTGCCTGGAGGTGCTGGTGAACCGGATCCGATCCGGACAGGCCGTGAACGATTTCAATTGGTTGCGCCTGCGGGCCTGGCGGGAATCCCTGGCGATGGTGTTTGATCCCCCCTCCAGGCGGGACGCCCTCCAGCACGTGGTGCAACTCGACATCGATGTGGAAGGCGCTCACCCCGTCAAGGGCCTCCTGCTGGCAGCGTGGATGGCCGATCGGCTCGGCTGGCACCTGGAAAGCTCCTACACCGTGGATGTGGATGGTTCCGCCACCGGCATCGCCGCTGAGTTTCAACGCACGGATGGGGAGCTGGTGCGGTTCCGCCTGATGCCCGTTCCCGTGGGGGTGCCCAAGTCCCATCCCGGAGCGATCGTGGGTCTGCGTTTAATCTGCCACCCCGAACAACGGCCCCCCCTCTGCGTGATTCTCTGCTCCGAGAGCGGAGGCTGCATGCGCCTCGAGGCCGGGGGCATGGCGGCGATGGAATTGGCGGAAGAGGTGGTGCCCTCCCCCGAGGAGAGTGAGGAGAAAGAGATGGCCCGCCTGTTGGGGGGGGGACACGACTCCACCAACCCCCTGCTGGCGGCAGCCGCCCCGCTGGCGGCGGAGTTGCTTCCGGCGGCCCTCGGCACCAAGGGTTTTGCCAAGTTTTGAGCTGTCTGATTGCGGCCCCCTGTAGCGGGAGCGGCAAAACCTTGCTGAGCCTGGCTCTGGCGTCCTGGGTGCGCGACCGGGGAGCCACCATGCAGTGCTTCAAGGTGGGCCCCGACTACCTCGATCCCCAGTTGCTGGGCCAGGTGGCGGGCCGGCCGTGCCGCAATCTTGATCCCCTCCTCTGCGGCACAGCCTGGGTGCAGCAATCCTTCCGCTGGCATGGGAACCGGGCGGACGCCGTGCTTGTGGAGGGGGTGATGGGTCTGTTTGATGGGCGCGGCCCCACCGGGGAGGGGAGTTCGGCCCAGGTGGCCCACCTGCTCGAGCTACCGGTGGTGCTGGTGGTGGAGGCCTCCCGCCAGAGCGCCTCTCTGGCCGCCCTTGTGCGCGGGTTTCGCGACCATGGTCCGCCGCGGGTGAATCTGGCGGGGGTTGTATTGAATCGGGTGGGGAGCAAGCGCCATCGGGCCCTGCTGGCAGAGGTTCTGGACTCCATCGAGGTTCCTCTGCTGGGGGTGCTGCCCCCCCATCCAGCGCTGGAGCTGCCCTCCCGCCACCTGGGCCTGTTTCCTCCCCATGAGTTGCCCGATCTCCAGGAACGGATGGCGGCGTGGGTGCACCTGGCCACCACCCATCTCGACCTGGACCGCCTCTGGCCCCTCCTCTCCTCCAGGCCGGCCAGCGGTTTGGGGCAGAAGGATCCCATCCTGGGCACGCTGGAAGGGGCTTCGCCCGAGCCACCCAACTGCAGAGGCTGCCCGCCGGTGATGCTGGCCCGGGATGGGGCCTTCCACTTCACCTATCCCGAAACCCCTGAGCTACTGGAAGCCCTGGGGTTGGACGTGGAGCCCTGGAGCCCCCTGGCGGATGAACCCCTGCCGGAGCACTGCGGTGCCGTGGTGATTCCCGGCGGCTATCCGGAGCTCCATGCCGCCACCCTTGGCGAGGCTCACCGCAGCCGGGATTGCCTGGCGAAGGTCGCTGGGCGAGGGGTACCGATCGTGGCGGAGTGCGGCGGGCTGCTCCTCCTGGGGAACACCTTGGTGGATCCCCAGGGCACCTCCTGGCCCATGGCGGGCCTGCTGCCCTTCGAGGCACGCCCTGGCGGCCTCAGCCTGGGCTACCGGCAGGCACGGGCCGAGAGGGATGGGCTTCTGGTTCGGGAGGGGGAAACCTATGGGGGCCATGAGTTTCACCGTTGGCAACTGCACCCCCCAAGTGGAGCTCCGATGTGGCAACTTGAAGGGTGGGGTATCGAAAGGAGCATGGAGGGATGGACCACAGCGACCCTGCACGCCAGTTGGCTCCATCTCCACTGGGCTGGTTTCCCGATGATCCCCCTGCGCTTGGGCGCCGCGATCGCGGCCGGCGAGAAGCGGCCGCAGCCCGCCGTTTTCTCCAGCCCCAGGGATCCTCCCCCCCATCCCTCCCGGAGCGCTGGCGCCTGACCGTTCGCGGCAAAGTGCAGGGCGTGGGGTATCGGGAGGCCTGCTGCCGCTCAGCCATGGATCTGGGGCTCAGCGGCTGGGTGCGCAATCTCCCCGATGGCACGGTGGAGGTGGAGGCAGAAGGAAAACCCCTCAACCTCACGGCGCTGTTGATGTGGTGTGAGCAAGGCCCCCTTCCCGCCCGCGTCACCTGTGTGAACGCCAGGCGTATTGCTCCGATCGGGGGGGATTGGTTTGAAATTCGCCGCTGAACCAACCTTGCCATGGTGAACTCCCCCTGGCCGGAATTGCTGGGGTATGCCCTGGCCATCGGCTTCAGCCCCCTCCATCTGGCCCTGTTGCTGCTGCTGCTTCTGGGCCCCCACCCCTTGCGCAGGGGCGGCTTTCTCGTCCTCGCCTGGGTGTTGATGTCAGCGCTCGTGATCAGCCTGCTGCTGGGAGTAGGGCACGGTCTGGTGCTCACGATGGAGAAGGGCACCAGCCATCGCACGGGCCTGGATCTCCTGGCCGCAGGGGCGTTCTTTGCCCTTGGCGTGCAAACCCTGCGCCCCCGCCCGGAAGGGGCCGATGGGTCTCCGGAATGGAGTCAACAGCTGGATCGGCTGCTCCAGATGCCCCTCCCCCTGTTGTTGTTGATCAGCGCCGCCCTACAGGTGGCGGCTCCCGATGATCTGTTCCTCTATGCCAAGGCGGCTGGGGCCCTGTTCCATCCTGGTTGGAACGGGATGCAGGACGCTGGCTGGAGCATGGCCTACGGGGCCCTCACCAGCCTGTTATTGCTGGTGCCGCTGCTGGCCTGCATCATGGTGGGGCAGCAGCGGCTGGAACCGACGCTCGGAGCGATGAAGGGAGTGCTCGACCGCTATGGCCAACTCCTCGTAGGAGCCATCTGTCTGGCGCTGGCCCTGGTGGTGGGCTGGCAGGGTCTGGAAGGCCTGCAGATCACACAGGCTTCAACGGCCTCCCTCCTCGGGTGAGGCAGAAGTGCGTTGAACCTGCGACTCCAGCTCTGCACGGAGAATCTGTTGCAGATAATCCGCATCATGAATCTCGAAGTGCTGTCGTCCTGGACGGAAGGCCTGAAGTGGGTTCCTCCTGGGTAGAAGCCGGGGGGGCTGTTCCACTTTATGACGGCGAAACAAAGCCCTCAAGGCTGATAAGGATTTCATGAAGAAGTTCGGTTTGGTTGTCATAAAGCTTTGGCACTACTTCAGAAGTTCCCTCGGAGCCCGCACCCCTGCAGGTTCCTGCATTATCAGCCGGATGCTACCCAGGATGTCCTCCTTTCGATAGGGGGAGAGTCACCAAACAAGATCTACGGTCCCGCGGTCTCCAGGATGGGCTTGTCCCCGTCTTCCGCCTCCGTCAGCCACCTCCGCCACCGGTCCTGCTCGACCAGCGGGGCGCGCCGGGCCTCGATCGCTACCCCCTGACTGGCACGGCTGACCGCCACATAGACCAGCTGGCGGCGCAGTTGCTCATCCTTCGGCCAGAACACATCATCGGCCACGAACACCTCCCCGAAGGTGCTGCCCTGACTGCGATGGACGGTGAGCACGGCGGCAGGGCCGAGAGAAGCGAAGGCATCGCGCAGGAGGAAAAACTGACGCCAGTGACGGCGGGCCTCCTGTTTCTCCGCGCTCCGGGCCATGTTGCGCAGCCGCTGAAGCGCCAGATCCAGCACCGCCCGGGAGGAGGTGCCGATGGGGGGCAGAAGGCGAAGGGTGAGTTGGCCGTCGCCCGCATCCACACGCACCATCAGAGTTTCAATCACGCTGTCTCCCGGCAGATCGAAGCTGCTGAGGCCCCACTCCGCAAGGAAGAACTGACCTGGCGTCACCTCCCGCACCACCACCTCCCGGTTGGAGCTCAGGCACATCTCCGGATCCTCCGGAGCCGCGGCGTCCTCCATGCAGGCCGGAGCCATCACCGCGGCGCGGGTGATCAACACCTCTCCCGGCAAAACGGGGGTGGTGTCAGCCATCTCCCCATGGATGGCCCGGCGGGCGAACGGCACCAGTTGCTCCAGACGCCGGTTGGTGTAGCAGAGGATCCGAGCCAGATCGGGTTGGTCGGTTTCCTTGCTGCGCCGCAGGGCCATCTGGGCCGCCAGGAGCCATTCCTGGGGATCCAGAAGGGCCACCAAACCCTGCTCCGAGCGGTGGGGAGGCAGCAGGGGGGGGCGTGTGCTGGGCAAGACACCCAGGCGCAGGCCCGTGGCCAGGCGCAACACCGGACCCTGATGGCGCACCACATGGCTCAGAGAGGCCTGGCACACCCGGTTGAGAGAGAACACGGGGCTCTCCCGCTCCCCCACCGGCGGAAGCTGGGCCGGATCCCCGATGAACACCAACCGGCAGCGAAAGGGCTGGGCGCAGCGCAGGCTGATCTCCAGCAGCTGGCCATCCACCATCGAGGCCTCATCCACCAGCACCAGGTGCAGATGTTCGAGGGCGGTGGCGGTCTGGGAGGTTTCCTCACAGCGCTCCCGATCCCCCTCCCGGCGCAGCTTCAGGCGCAGCAGGCGATGAATCGTGGAGGGAAACCAGATGGGCCGCAGGCCAACCAGCTCGAGGTGGTGGCACAGCACCCCCACGGCCTTGTGGGTGGGGGCCACAACGGTCCAGCAGAGGCCGGCGGCCTCGGCCTGGGCGAGCAGGCGCATGGAGAGGAAGGTCTTGCCCGTACCCGCATAGCCCCTGAGCAGAAAAGGCGTGCCGTCCGCTGGCCCAGCCAACCAGGAGTCAAACGCCTCAGAAGCGGCCTGCTGATCCCCGGTGAGACCAGCTTCGGGGAGGCCGGAGGGGAGGGGGGGCTTCACCCGATCTGATGAAGGAGGCTGCGAGCCACATGCAGGGGGGATCCGGCCCAGACCAGACCGGGAAGAGCCACAGCCGGGCCGATCAGACTGCCCACCAGCACTTCCCAGCGGGTGTGGCCCAGATTTTCCTTGAGGGGGTTAAACACTGCGTGCTGTTCCCCCTCGTCATCGGACGGATGGGTCTCCCAGAGGCCATCGGGCAGGCCGTTCACCCGGGCTGCCGTCAACCCAGCGGCTCGGCGCACCCCACTGGCGTCATAGAGAATGATGAAGCTGAGGGCTGCCGCGAGGGCGAAGAGGGGATCTCCAAACCCGTGGAGCCAGCCGATGCCCGCACTGGTGCCGGTCATCAGGGCGGAATGGCTGGAGGGCATGCCACCTGTTTCCACCAGCACCGAAGGGCGCCAGCGGCGATGGACCACCGCTTCGATCAACAGCTTGGACAGCTGGGCCGCTCCGCAGGCAGCGAGACCCCAAGCCAGAACGGCATTGTCGAAGATGTCAATCAGCGGATGGTTCATCGATCGCGGCTGGTGATGTAGTCGGCGAGGGCCAGCAGGGGCTGGGCTCTGGCACCCCAGGGCTCCAACACACCTTTGGCCTCGATCACAAGCCCATCGGCCCGCTTTCGAGACTCTTCCAGTCCTAACAGCTTGGGGTAAGTGGTTTTATCGGCGGTCAGATCCTTCCCGGCCGTTTTCCCCAGCACTTCGCTGCTGGCCGTCAGATCCAGGATGTCGTCAATGATCTGGAAGGCCAGGCCGATCCCCCGGGCATAAATCCCCAGGGCGGTGAGCAGGGCCTCATCGGCCCCCCCCACGAGCGCACCGCAGACCACGCAGGCCTTCAACAGGGCTCCCGTCTTGTGAAGATGGATGTATTCGAGGGTGGGGAGCTCCACATCCTTGCCCTCCGAATCCAGATCCACCACCTGGCCCCCCACCAGCCCCGGGGCTCCTGCCGCCCTGGAGAGTTCACCCACCACGGCCAGGAGGCGCTGGGGCTCCACCCCTGGACTGCGCAGGGCCACCATCTCGAACGCCCTGGAGAGGAGCGCATCCCCGGCCAGGATGGCCATGGCTTCCCCGAACTGTTTGTGACTGGTGGGGCGCCCGCGCCGCAGGTCATCGTTGTCCATGGCGGGAAGGTCGTCGTGAATCAACGACATGGTGTGCACCATCTCCAACGCCACCGCCGTGGGGATCGCCAGATCAGCAGGGGAACCGGCCAGCTCGCAGGCCGCGAGGCAAAGGATGGGGCGCAGCCGCTTCCCTCCCGCCAGAAGGGAGTAACGCATGGCCTCGCGAAGGCTTTCCGGCTCTTCAGGCCCGAGGGATGAGTCGAGGGCAACCTCAAGCCTCTCTCTGGCCGCCTTGACGTAGGCGCCGAAATCAAAGGACGTGTGGACCGCCGCAGTCATGGCGGATGGGGAAGTCGGCAGGCGGATTCTCTCATCCATGGGGTTGGGCCATTCTCAATGCACCAGATCGTCCAGGCCATGGGACAGGCCATGGCTTCTGCTCCAGGCCACCACCGTGTTGACCAGCAACATGGCCACGGTCATCGGACCCACACCTCCGGGCACAGGGGTGATGGCCCGGGCGAGGGGCTCCACCTCCTCCCAGCACACATCTCCGCAGAGCTTGCCCTTGGCATCCGGCCCCTCCTGCAGCTCGGGTGGCAGCCGATGGATGCCCACATCCACCACGACGGCTCCAGGGCTCACATGCTCCGCACGGAGCATCCGAGGCCGGCCGGCGGCCACCACCAACACCTCAGCCTGCCGCGTGAGCGCAGCGAGATCACGGGTGTGGGAATGGGCCACACTCACCGTGGCATTGGCAGCCTGGAGCATCAGTGCCATCGGTTTGCCCACCAGGATGCTGCGCCCCACCACCACCGCCCGGCAGCCCTCCAACCCGATATCGGCCTGGCGAAGCAGCGCCATCACGCCGGCGGGGGTGCAGCTGCGGGGTCCCTGTTCACCCTTCACCAGCCGGCCCAGATTGAGGGTGTGCAGTCCATCGGCATCCTTCCCGGGATCGATGGCCGCCAGCAGGGGCCCCTCCTCCAGGCCAGGGGGAAGGGGGAGTTGCAGGAGGATGCCATCCACATCCGGGTCTCCATTCAGCCGCTCAATGGTGGCCCGCACTTCCTCAGGAGGGGTGGTGGCCCCAAGGTGGGCTCCCAGATTGCGAATCCCGATGCGATCGCAGGCCTTCTCCTTGTTGGCGACATAAACGCCGCTGGCAGGGTCATCTCCCACCCGCAGGACGGCCAGGCCGGGGGGACGGGCCACCGTCCTGAGGCCTGCTGCAATGGCATGGCTCAGCCGTTGCTCGATCTCTGACGCCAGGCGACGTCCGTCAAGAACAGCTGCCATCGATGGGGCCGGGGAACATCATCTCCCCAGCATGCAATCCCAGGTCATCGGAGCAAGCATGCCTTGGCTAAGTTGTGACCTCGCGCAGCCGTGAATGGCGCAGGTTGTGTCCCCCATCTCAAGGCTCGGCCGCCGGCTATGGAGGTGGTTGCTGCGATTGGAACGCCCCCGGCAGGCCATCACGCCCTGGAGCGCCCTCGGAATCACCGGTGTGCTCATGGCCAGTCTGCTGGTGGCCCTGGTGAGCAGCTGGCCCTGGCTGGTGCGACCGAGCCTGATGCCCGGGGTGCCCTCTCCTTTTTCCGTGCGAGCTCCCCGGGAGGCTCGGGTGATCGACAGTGCGGCCCTAGAGCAGCGGCGCAACCTGATCGGTGCCCGCTCCGAGGTGCAGGTGGTGGATGAACGGGCAAGTCGCCAACTGCAGGATGGGTTGGATGGCCTTCTGAAGGAGCTCCAGCTTCAGATCTCCAGTGCGCAACCCCGGCTGGACCCGCTCAATCTGTCGGCCGCTGAGCGCACCTGGTTGCTCCAGCTGACGCCCCAGGAGCTGCTGAGCTGGCAGCAGGCGGTGCAGAAAGCCCAGCTGCGGATGCTGAGCCAGGGCGTGGTGGCATCCCTGGCCGACAGACCACTCCTGCTGGCTGCACGGATGCACCTGGACAACCAACCCCCGCCGGGCCAGAGCCTGGGCAGCCGACTGGTGGTGCGCAGCCTTCAGGGACGCACGAATCTGCGCAGCGATCACTTTCTCCACCAACGGAGAATTGAGGAGCTGCTCAACCAGGAGGGAATTCCCACCATCACCGTGCGTCGGGGCGACCTGATCGCTCGCCAGGGGGAGCCCATCACCTCCCAGTCCTTTGATGTGCTGGATTATTTCGGCCTCATCAATCGCCGTCCCCAGCCCCTTGCCTGGATGGGTCATTTCACTGAGGCGATGGCCGCCTGCGGGGTGATGGTGCTGGTGATGCGCCGATGGCGGGCGAGTCTGGAGCCCCGCCAGGCCTTGCTAGCCCTTGGCACGCTACTGGTGGTGCAGAGCTGCAAGCTCTGGCTGGGCACCCAGGCCTCCCCCATGGCCTTGCTCGTTCCCCCCACCCTCCTGCTCGCCCAGGGGCTCGGAACCGCCGCGGGCCTGGGTTGGTTGTCGGTGGCCAGCCTGCTGTGGCCCGTTCCCCTCGACCCCCTTCTTCAGGGGCGCCAACTCCTGGCGGTGGGGGTGGCCACCTTTGCGGCCGTTTTTGCCGGTCGGCAGCGCAATCGGGCCCAGTTGCTCCAGCTCGCCTTGCTCCTGCCGGCGGCAGCCCTGCTGCTTCAGGCCCTGCTGCTGCAGCCAGCCCTCCTGATCGGGGACGGGGGAGAATCGGGCCTGCCCCGTACCCAGGATTTCTTCCATGAGGCACTGATCGTGGGCGGTCTGTTGATGGCGGGGCTGCTCCTGGCTCCATTGGTGGAGAGCTTCTTCGGGTTGCTCACACGGGCCAGGCTGCTGGAACTGGCGGATCTGGAGAGGCCTTTGCTGCGACGCCTCTCCACGGAAGCACCCGGCACCTTTGAACACACCCTGATGATCCTGGGGCTTGCCCAGGAGGGAGCACGGGCCATCGAGGCGGATGTGGATCTGATTCGCACCGGCGCCCTTTATCACGATGTGGGGAAACTGCACGGTCCCCAATGGTTCATCGAAAACCAGGATGGGGGTCGCAATCCACATGACACCCTGAATAATCCCCATGCCAGTGCGGAGATCCTTCAGGCCCATGTGGATGAGGGCCTGAAGCTGGCCCGCCGCTATCACCTGCCTCGCCCCCTCGCCGATTTCATCCCGGAACATCAGGGCACTCTGAAGATGGGGTATTTCCTCCATCAGGCCCGCCAACGGCAATCCTCCGTTTCAGAGCAGGATTTCCGCTATCGCGGACCCATCCCCCGGTGCCGGGAGACGGGCATCCTGATGCTGGCCGATGGCTGTGAAGCGGCCCTGAGGGCGTTGCCTCCCGACACCAGGGAAGCGGAAGCCACCCAGACCGTACGGCGCATCGTCGAAGCCAGGCAGGAGGATGGCCAGCTGGCAGCCAGCGGCATCAGCCGGGCGGAACTGGAGCTCATCATTCGGGCCTTTGTGCGGGTCTGGCGCCGCATGCGCCATCGGCGCATTGCCTACCCCCTTCCCTCTGGCAAAGGCTTCAGCGCCTGATGCAGCCTGCGATGGAGGGTGGCCCCTAACTGAAGGGCACCAAGGCCCAGGACCCCATCGCGCAGGATCTGCCCCAGCAGAGCTTCCCATTGGCCGGCATCCAGATGCTGCACCAGCTCCAGCATCCATGAGCTGAACGTGGTGAGGGAGCTGGCAAAGCCGACTCCCACAAGCCAGCGGCGACGGCCAGGGGGGGAGTTCAAGAGGCCGGCGGCCCCGAAAACAAAACAGCCCAAGCTGTTGGCCGCCACGGTGCTGGGCAGAAGCCAGCGCAGCAGGGCGCCTGGAATGGCTCCCATGGCCACCCACAGGAAGGGCCTGACCCATTGCCTCAAGGTTGGGGCCTCGCCAGCACCAGGCCGAGCTGGCAGGCCAGCAGTCCTCCCAGCAGGGAGGCTGCACCGAGGGCCAGGGTCTGGCGCCTGGCACGCCGTTGCCAGGTGATCACCAGATCGGCCATCAGGGTGGAGAAGGTGCTCAAACTGCCCAGAAAGCCCACGGCCGCCACCAGCTCCAGGCGACCCAGAGAAGAGCTGGTGCGGTGGGATCCCTGGCTGGCGAGCAGGCCCATCAGAAAGCAAGCCAGCATGTTCAGGCCCCAGGTGATCCAGGGGCGCTGACGCCAGCTGGCAGGGCCCAGCTCGGTGGCGACCAGGCGGGTCCAGGCCCCAGCAATCGCAGCCAGCGCCACCCCGAAGGCCAGCCCGAGTGCCGAGACCCCGGACATTCCAGGGTTCCATGGGGTCATCGGCAACGTTCAGAATCCATCCCGGGACTCTGGCTTCCCCCCGCTCGGACTCCGGGTGGATAGAGGCCGGTCCACGAGGCCTCCCAAACCAACGCCATCAGACAGGCCAAAGTGCGTCACGATACGGAAATGTCTGTGCAGAGTCATGCGGAACCCCCTCGATAGTTACCTCCCTGTGAACGAAAACGATCCACCCCTGCGCCCACCGGGAGCCGATCGCTTCCGCTGGCTGCAGTGGCTGCAGCTGGGGCTCACCGCAGCCTTGCTGGTGATGTTTTTCAACCTACTGTCTCAGCTGCAGGATGCGAACCGCAGAATCGCCCGTCTTTATGAGCGCATGGATGCTCTCGATCAAAGGCGGATGTTGGATCAAGCCCCGGCTCTGTCAGCCCAGCAGGCCCTGATCATCAAACGCCTTCAATTGCTTGAGGCTGCCTTTCGCGACAAGGAACTGGAAAGGCTTGGCTCTTCCGACTCCAACGATGCACCTGCGGCCCTGCAAGCGCCACCACGGCCCTGATCGTTCTTTGGGAATCAACCTTTGACAGCATCTGCTGTCGCGGTGGGAAGAATAGTTTTCTGGAGCAGCACAAACAGGGCGAGCACAGGAAGAATCGAAATCACGGAGCCAGCGGCTACCAGCCTCCAATCAAGAGAGAAACTGGAAGCCAGCTGTTGCAGTCCGAGAGGCAATGTATAACGATCTGGCTCATCGAGAATGATCAGGGGCCAGAGAAAATCGCTCCAGGTTCCAATGAAGGTGAGCATGCCCAGAGTGATGAGATCCGGGCGAGCAGAAGGAATAAGCACATTCCACCACTCACCGATGGGGCTGCAGCCATCCATTCGCGCAGCTTCTTCCAGCTCCTTCGGCACGGCAAGAAAGCTCTGTCGCAAGAGAAAGATTCCAAAGGCTGTCGTGGCCTGCGGGAGCACCAGGGCCATCAGGGAGTTGCGCAGGCCGATCTTCACCATCAACACATAGAGCGGAATCATCACCACCTGAAAGGGGATCAGCACCGTGGCCACCACCACCGCCAGCACGATTCCCCGCCCCCGAAATTCCAGGCGGGCCAGGGGGTAGGCCGCCAGGGAAGAAAAGAGCAGGTTGGCCACCACCGCCAATCCGCTTACCACCATGCTGTTGAACAGATAGGTGCCCATGGGATGGTCGCGAAACAAGCGGCCATAGGCCTCAAGGCTCGGCTGGGCAGGCAGCAGCCCGGGCAGACCGGTGAAGATATCTTCCGTGGGGCCCTTCAGCGATGTACTCACCAGCCAGAGCAGGGGAAGGAGGGTGAGCAGGGCCAGTGCAAGCAACAACGCCATCTGCAGCACGGCGCTGAGGGAACCGCGGGGGGAACCGGAACGGTTCATAGCCGGGGCAGTTCTGCCAGGGGCAGAGGCGTCTTCTGGGGGTGCAGCGGAGCCCGCTGCTCCCCGGCCATGAGGCGGTTGAGGGCATTCACGAAGGCCTGGGCAGCCGCCACCACAATGTCCGTGTTCGCGGCGTGGCCGGAATAGAGCACCCCGTTGCGGCGTAGCCGGATCGTCACATCCCCCATGGCATCAATCCCTTCCGTCACACTCTTGACGGAAAACTCCACCAGTTCGTTTGGCACCTGGGCGAGTTGGTTGAGGGCCTGACAGACCGCATCCACAGGCCCGGTGCCGATGGCCGCCTGGCTCTGCTCACCACCCTCCCGCTTTGCCAGAGTCACGGTGGCCGTCGGCAGGAGCCCGGTGCCACAACTCACCTGAACGCTCCTGAGCTGGAAGCAGGCCTCATCCTGCAGCTGCACCTGTTCACTGACGATGGCCTCCAGATCCCGATCGCTCACTTCCCTCTTGCGATCAGCCAACTCCTTGAAGCGACTGAAGGCGTCATCGAGATCCTCCCGGTCGAGTTGATAACCCAGCTCTTCGAGCCGGGCTCGAAAGGCGCTGCGGCCGGAGAGCTTGCCCAGGGAGATGCGGTTATCGGCCAACCCGACGGTGCGGGCATCGATAATCTCGTAGGTGAGCCGGTGTTTGAGCACCCCATCCTGATGGATGCCCGATTCATGGGCGAAGGCATTGGCCCCCACGATGGCCTTGTTGGGTTGGACGGCCATCCCCGTGAGGTTGGACACCAACCGGGACGTCTTGGTGATCTCCTCGGTGCGGACCCCCGTGAGCGGCACCCCACTATCCGCCGGGCGGCCGAGGAAGGGATTGAAATAGCTGCGGCGCACGTGCAGAGCCATCACCAGCTCCTCCAGGGAGGCGTTGCCCGCCCGCTCCCCAATGCCGTTGATGGTGCATTCCAGCTGGCGTGCCCCGTGTTTGACGGCCTCCAGGAAATTGGCCACCGCCAGTCCGAGGTCGTTATGGCCATGGACGGAGATCACCGCCCGATCGATGTTGGGCACGGAGCGGTTGATGCCGGCGATGAGCTCACCAAACTCCGCCGGGGTGGCGTAGCCCACCGTGTCGGGGATATTGATGGTGGTGGCTCCGGCCTCGATGGCCGCGGCGATCACCTCGTGCATGTATTCGGGATCGCTGCGTCCGGCGTCTTCGCACGAGAATTCCACGTCGTCCACCAGGGATCGGGCATAGGACACCATCTCCCGGGTGATGTCCAGCACCTCAGCCCGGCTCTTGCGGAGCTTGTGCTCCAGGTGGATGTCGCTGGTGGCGATGAAGGTGTGGATCCGGCGGTGAGCGGCAGGGGCAACCGCTTCGGCGCAGGCTTTGATGTCGCCGGAGGCGGCCCGCGCCAGGCCGCAGATCATGGGCCCCTCTGGCGTTCCCACCGTGGCGGCAATGCGCTGCACAGCATTGAAGTCGCCCGTGCTGGCAAAGGGGAAACCGGCCTCGATGATGTCCACACCCAGGCGAGCGAGCTGCTGGGCAATGGCGAGCTTTTCCTCCAGGTTGAGGCTGGCTCCGGGGGATTGCTCGCCATCCCGGAGCGTGGTGTCAAAGATCAGAACTCTCCCAGGGTCTCGCGCCATCGATCCTTTCCGGCCTTATCCGGAATGAGTATGAGTTGACGCCATTGTAGGCGGGTGTTGCCAGGGGGGCTCCGTCGTAAGGTGTCTGGATCGCAGGATCTCCATGGCCGCAGGAGCTCTGGCCCTGGTGCTCCACGCCCACCTCCCCTACGTGCGGTCGGGGGAGCCCGGTTCCCTGGAGGAAGACTGGTATTTCCAGGCGCTGCAGGAGTGCTACCTCCCCCTGCTGCGCACCCTGGAGGCGGCCCAGGCCGATCCCGCTCAGCGCCCGCGCCTCACCCTGGGCCTCTCTCCCACCCTGCTCTCCCTGCTGAGTGACCGAGCCCTGAACCGAGGCTTCCTACAATGGCTGCAGCTTCGGCTCGGGCTTCTCGCGGAGGCTCCAGCCGATCTTCGCGACGCCGCCGAGGCCCTGGCCAGGGAATTGGAAACGGTGGCCCGCGACTGGCAATCCTGCGGCGGCCTTCTCCTGCCCCGTTTCCGCAGCCTGCAACAGGCAGGGGTGCTGGATCTGATCACCTGCGCGGCCACCCACGGCTATCTCCCTCTCCTTCGGGATTCCCCCGAGGCGGTGCGGGCCCAGCTTCTTGCTGCCGTGCGGGAGCACCAACGGCTCCTCGGAGAACGGCCGTTCGGCATCTGGTTACCGGAATGCGCCTATTACGAAGGCCTCGATCAGCAGCTGCTGGCCTGTGGGCTGCGCTACAGCATCCTCGACGGCCATGGACTTCTCCATGCCCAACCCCGGCCGCGCTATGGGGTGTATGCCCCGATCTGCTCCTCGGCAGGGGTGGCGTTCTTCGCTCGCGACAGTGCCTCCACCCTGCCGGTGTGGAGTGCCAGCCAGGGGTATCCAGGGGATGGGGCCTACCGGGAATTTCATCGCGACCTGGGCTGGGATCTTCCCGAAGAGCGGCTTCAGGAGCTCGGCATCCGCTCCCGCCGCCCCCTCGGGCTCAAACTCCATCGGGTGACGGCCCAGGGCTGCCCCCTGGAGCACAAGCAGCCCTACGATCCCGATCAGGCCCAGACCCGTCTTGAGCAACACGCCAGCGCCTACCTGGAGAGTCGGGTGGAGCAGCTCCATGGACTCACCAGCGCCATCGAGCGCCCTCCCCTCCTGGTGGCCCCCTTCGATGCGGAGCTCTTCGGCCACTGGTGGTTTGAGGGCCCCCGCTTCCTCGGCGAGCTCTTCCGACAGGGACCATCCGCTGAGCTGCAGTTCACCCATCTGCGGGATGAACTGGCCCAGGGCCTTCCCCTCCAGGTGTGCCAGCCCTCCCCCTCCAGCTGGGGGCAGGGGGGATACCACGATTACTGGCTGAACGACAGCAACGCCTGGGTGGTGCCCGAATGGCAGCGGGCCTCCAGAGCCATGGTGCGCCGGGTCAATCGGGGGGTGGGCAGCGTCGAGCAGCGTCGCCTGCTCACCCAGGCGGGCCGGGAGTTGCTCCTCGCCCAGAGCTCCGACTGGAGCTTCATTCTGCGGGCGGGCACCACCACCTCCCTGGCGAGGGATCGCATCCATCGCCACCTGGATCGGTTCTGGCGGCTGATGGATGCCATCGAAAACAGCACACCCCTCCAGCCGGATTGGGTTCAGGCCGTGGAGCGGGAAGACGGACTGTTTCCCACCCTGAACGCGGCGGACTGGACCACCAGGCCTTGAGCGGCCGGCTTCCGGTATGTGTAGGTTGCGCAGTCCCTGCCCGCCCTCGCCAGGCACGCCATGAGTCCAGGTCTGTTCACCCAGTCGTCGCTGTTTGGGATTGGCATCGCCTTCAGCCCCTTGCATATCGGGGTGGTGACCCTTCTCCTGCTGGGCAAGGCCCCCCTGCGCCGGTCCTTCGCCTATGTGATCGGCTGGACCCTGGCCAACGTGTTGGCGGTGGCGCTCTTGATGGTGCTTGGGCAGTTCTTCTCCATCAGCCTCAGCCATGGGGAGAGGGAGCAGGTGCTGATTGATCTGCTGGGGGCCGGAGCCCTCCTGGCCCTGGGGCTCTACCAGCTCACCCCCCAGGCCCTGATGGGCGAAGAGGGCATGGCTCTCAAGCTGATGAACCGACTGCCGGAAGTGGACACCTTGATGCTCATCGCCATCGGCGCGGCAGGGGCCCTGCTGACGCCAGAGAACCTGGTGTTCTATCTCAAGGAAGCGGGCCTGCTTCTGATCAATCACCCCGGACTCTCCGCAGATCTTGAGGTGAGTGGGCTGTTCGCCCTGGCGGGCAGTTCCCTGCTGCTCCTTCCACCCGTGGCTTGGATTCTGAGCGGAGGATCGATCCGCGATTCCATTGCTCGCCTGGAGGATTGGCTCCAGCACAAGGCGGAATGGCTGGTGGGGGTGCTGGCGCTGGTGTTCGCCGCCTACCTCCTTTATGAAGGCCTTTATGGACTGGAGACGATGATCGGGAGTGTGGGTTAAGCGGATTCAGAGAATCTGGTCGAGAAAGCGCCGGGTGCGTTCATGGCTGGGGCTATGGAAAAAGACACTGGGACTGGCCTCCTCCACCACTTCCCCCTCGGCCATCAGCACCACTCGATGGGCCACCTGCTCGGCGAATTTCACCTCATGGGTCACCACCACCATGGTGATGTCGTCATCGGCGAGGTTGCGCATCACATCCAGCACCTCCCGCACCATCTCCGGATCGAGGGAGCTGGTGGGTTCATCAAAAAGAAGAATCCGGGGCTCCATGCAGAGGGCCCGGGCAATCGCCACCCTCTGCTGCTGGCCTCCTGAGAGCTGGCCCGGGTATTTTTCCGCCTGCTCCGCGATGCCCACCCTCTCCAGAAGGGCGAGAGCCTGCCGTTCCACCTCCCCCCGGGGCCGTTTGCGCACCAGCACCGGCGCCAGGGTGAGGTTGTCGAGCACGGT
>JAYKIG010000044.1:0-47187 GCA_035286045.1 Cyanobacteriota bacterium
TCTGGTGACCGGGGGGCCGACGCCGGTGCCCATCGACGGGGTGCGGCGGATCACGGGGCGATTTCGGGGGCAGCTGGGCGCCACGATCCACGAGGAGCTGCTGCGCCGCGGCGCCGACAGCCGGCTGGTGCTGGGCGATGGCGGCTGGCGGCCGGCCGTCTGGCTGCCGGAGGTCACCGTGGTCCCCACCTACGACGCCTACCGGGAGTTGGTGTTGGCGGAGGTGGCGGCGGGGGCGGAGGCGGCGGTGCTCTCCGCCGCCGTGGCGGATTACAGGCCGCGAGAGGTGGTGGCGGGCAAGATGGCAAGCGGTCGGCAGGAGTGGCGGCTGGAGCTGGAGCCAACGGAAAAGGTGATTGATTTGGTGGCAGCGGCGGCGCCGGGGCTTCCGATCGTGAGCTTCAAGTACATGGAGGCGGTCAGCCACGACGAGCTGATGGCGGAAGCGCGTCGCCGCTTGGAGCGTTATGCGGTGGTTGTGGCGAATCGGGGGGAGGAGATCACGGAAGCGGTGCAGGTCGCCTGGCTGGTGACGCGGGAGGGGGAAAGGAGGCTGGAAGGGAAGCAGGCCATTGCGACGGGGGTGGCGGGAGTGTTGGAGGTGACCCAGGCGTAACGATCACCACAGTGGCGGTGGCTTGTATCTTTTGGCAGTGTTGCAGAGGGGACGTAGGCGTGATGGATCTTTTATCGCTCCGCCAAAGATTGCATGCATGACCGGCTGTTTCACTGCCCGAACATCGTGCAGGCCAGATCGGGTGGGAGAGAGATTCCGGGACTGATTGGCCTGAGAATTTAGCCTTTCAAGATCCTCGGGTCTCCGCATGTTCTTCTGGACCCCCTACGCCGACACCCTCTACGCCGTTGTCAGCATCAGCGGGCTGCTGCTCCTTGTCTGGCTCGTCCTGCGGGAGCGCTGAGGGGGCCAGGAGATCGTCGATTTCGCAGACCGGGAAGCGGTTGATGGCGCGCAGGGCGCGGCGGGCGTTGCGGCGCAGTTGCTCGCTGATGGCTTCGGCATAGGGGATCTGGGCGAGCAGGTCAACGGTGCGGCGCAGGACGCGCACCACGTCGCCCTCATCCAATGATGTGCTGGCGATCACCTCGCTCCAGGAGGTGCCCCGGGCCCAGCGGGCCACCAGGCCCGTGAGTTCCGGCTCCCACCACACGGGCACCACAACCCGCCCCTGCTCCTGCTGGCGCTCCAGCTGGCGCCGCAGCGCCCGAATGTCGTGGAGGGCTTCCTCAGCGGCAGGGGGCGGCGGGAAGCCACACCAGAGATCGGGCCGGTTCACTTCCGTGGAGATCGCCTCCAGCACGGCCGCCAGATCGGGGGGCTCCAGGCCATCAAGGTGGCCGCTCATCAGCGCCAGACCCAGCCAGAGCTCGTTGTCGCCCCGCAGGGCGGCCACCGTGCGGCCCACCTCGGTGGGCACGAGACCGTCTTCGCCAGCGAGGGCGCCGAAGAAGCGCAGGATCTCGATCAGGGACAGAAAGGTGTCCCAGTGGCGGTTGGAGCGGAAGTGGAGCAGCTTCTGGCGCTCCTCCATCTCCAGCTCCAGCTCCTCCATGCGGCGCCGGTGTTTCTTGAGGTGCTTGCGATCCCCCCAGCGGTGGGCGGGGTGGCGCTCCAGCTCCTCCTCCAGCTCCCGCACGACCTCCGCCTGGCTGCGCACCTCGCCCGCCAGGTCGTACTGGGGGGTGTGCATGTCGTGGCGGCGGGCCATGGAAGCCACCGCAAGAGCCAGGCCACCGCTGGCCTGATCCCCGTGGCGCAGCTCGCCGGCGTGGTGCAGTTCGGGGGCCTCCAACTGACTCACCTGCAGGCAGCTGAGCTCGGCGTGGAGACTCACCACCGCGGTGCAGGGCACCAGGATCCAGAGGTTGTCGTCAGTGAGGCAGAGGAGCAGGGGGAACTGGCCGGGCCCCTTCACCTTCTCCACGATCACCGCCGGGCAGACCCCTCCGCGCAACTGGGGCGCCTTGAGGCTCACGAGGGTGCCCTCGCTGCTGAACTGCAGCGCCAGGGTGAGCTCATGGGCGAGGGTTTCCTCCGCCTGTTGCTGCAGGATCCGCAGCAGGCGCCGCTCCTCCCGCAGGCGGCCCCGCTCCTTTTCGTAGGCCTCGAAATCCTCCCAGGGCACATCCACTGAGCCGCTCTGCAGCTGAGCCAGCTGGGCGCACAGGTCGTCGATGGCGGCCTGATCGTCCACCAGATCGAGGGTGGCCAGATAGCGGCCGAAACTGCGCTCCACCAGCTCTTTTGCCTTCGTGAGGTCGTAGCGCTGCAGCAGGTTGAGCACCATGCCGTAGCTGGGGGTGAACTGGCTCACCAGGGGATCCGCGGGCGCAGTAGCGAGCTGACCGGCCTCGCGCACCCCCTCGAAGCGGCTCTGCACCGTGACCACATAGCCCTGGGAATCCAGGCCCCGGCGGCCGGCCCGGCCGGCCATCTGCAGGAATTCGCTGCCCATCAGGGGCCGGTGGCCCCGCTCCGTGCGCTTGGAGAGGGCGGAGATCACCGTGGTGCGGGCCGGCATGTTGATGCCCGCGGCCAGGGTTTCGGTGGCGAACACCACCTTGATCAGCCCCTGCTGAAACAGCTCCTCGATCAGTTCCTTCCAGGCGGGGAGCACGCCAGCGTGGTGGGAGGCGATGCCCCGCAGCAGGGCATCGGCGTGGCCCTCCCGCACGGCCTCGGGCGTGGTGGCGCGGAAGGTGTCAAAGCGCGCAGCAATCCGCGCCTGCTCGTCTTTGCTCACCAGGCAGGCATTGCCCAGATCCCGCACGCCCCGGTCGCAGCCGCGGCGGCTGAAGATGAAGTAGATGGCGGGCAGCATGTCGCGCTCGGCCATCTGGGCCACCACAAAGCCCAGGGGGGGCGCCTCCGGCTGGGGGGGCTTGGGGGAGCGATCGCCCTTGCGGCGGGTGGTTTTGGGAGGGCGCCACACCTTGCAGTTGGGATGGAGCCCTGTGCCCTCCTCGTTGAGGAGGGGGTGGAGCCCCTTGGCGCTGCAGAAGCTGAAGGCCAGGGGCACGGGCCGGTGGTCGCTCAGCACCAGCCGGGTGGGGCCATGCACCCGCTCGATCCAGTCGGTGAGCTGACCCGCATTGGCCACCGTGGCCGAGAGGGCCACCAGCTGGATCGGGGAGGGGCAGTGGATGATCGATTCCTCCCACACGGTGCCGCGCTGGGAATCGTTCATGTAGTGGCACTCATCCAGCACCACCGTTTCCACCCCTTCGAGGGGATCGTCATCGGGGTGGTCGATCTCCGCGTAGAGCATGTTGCGGAAGATCTCGGTGGTCATCACCACCACCTTCGCCTCCCGGTTGACGCTGAGATCGCCGGTGAGCAGGCCGACGTTTTCCGCGCCGAACTGGTGGCGGAAATCCCGCAGCTTCTGGTTGGAGAGGGCCTTCAGGGGCGTGGTGTAGAACACCTTGCGGCCGTGGGCCAGGGCGCGATGGATGGCGTATTCCCCCACCAGGGTCTTGCCGGAACCCGTAGGGGCGCTCACCACCACCGAATGGCCCTGGTTGAGCGCATCGATCGCCTCCAGCTGGAAAGGATCCAGGGGGAAGGGGAAGAGCGCCGCCAGGTCCGGCCGGCTGCTGGCGGCAACGGTCATTTCCCCATCTTATGGGGGCGACGGGATCGGCCTGGCGCTGGCTGGAGCCTCCGTCCACAGAATGGGTGCTGCATTGCGGGGAGGCCACATGGTGGTGCAGGTGTTGACGGAGGGACAGCGCCGCAAGTGGGATGCAAGCGACGACGCGCTGTTTTATGCCGAACCCCGCTTCGTGCAGCACCTGGATGCGGCCTTCCGGCAGCGACTCACCCAGCTCTACCGGGAGCGCATCCCGGCAGATGCGGTGGTGCTGGATCTGATGTCGAGCTGGGTGTCCCACCTGCCGGAGGATGTCTCCTACAGCAGCGTGATCGGCCATGGGCTCAACGCCAGGGAGCTGGAGGCCAATCCGCGGCTGACGCGCCGTTGGGTGCAGAACCTCAACGAAGAGCAAACCCTGCCCCTGGAGGACGCCAGCGTGGATGCCACCCTCATCGTGGCCGGTTGGCAATATCTGCAATATCCGGAGGCGGTGGCGGCAGAGCTGTGGCGGATCACCCGGCCGGGTGGCCAGCTGATCGTGGCGTTCTCCAACCGGATGTTCTTCACCAAGGCGCCCTTGGTCTGGGCGGATTCCGGCGACCGTGAACACCTGAGCTATGTGGGCGAGGTGCTCCAGGCCCAGGGCTGGCCAACGCCGGCCGTGATCGCCGAATCCACCCGCGCAACCGGGATGGCCGGGTTGCTTGGCGCCAAAGGAGACCCTTTCTTCGCCGTGATCGCCTCCAAGCCGTGATCGCCTCCAAGCCGGCCTGAGGGGCTCACCCCGGATTCACCACATGGATGGGTGAGCCGGCCAGGAGGGCAGCCACGTTGGCGGCGGTGGCCTCGATGAGGCGGCGGCGGGCGGCGCGGCTGGCCCAGGCCACATGGGGGGTGATGACGCAGCGGGGCGCACGCAGCAGGGGATGGTCGGGACCCGGCGGCTCCACGCACAGCACATCCAGGCCAGCCCCGCCGAGATGGCGGCTCTGCAGCGCATCCACCAGGGCCGCCTCCTCCACCAGGGCGCCGCGGGCCGTGTTGAGCAGCAGGGCACCGGGACGCAGGCGGGCGAGGCGCTCGGCATTGAGCAGGCCGAGGGTGTGGGGGGTGAGCGGACAGTGGAGGCTCACCACATCGCTCTGGGCCAGCAGGGTGTCGAGGTCGACGTCACCGGGGCGGGCCTGGCGGCGATGGCTGAGCACCTCCATGCCAAAGGCCCGCGCAACGCGGGCCACCGCATCGCCAATGCGGCCATGGCCCACCACCCCGAAGGTGAGGCCCGCCAACTCCACAAGGGGCTCGTCCCAGAAGCAGAAATCGGGGCTGCTCGACCAGCGCCCCTGGTGCACCTCCGCCGCCAGATGGCCGGTGTGGTTGGTGAGCTCCAGCAGCAGGGCGAACACGGCCTGGGCTACCGACGCCGTGCCGTATTCGGGCACGTTGCACACCGGGATTCCCAGACGCCGGGCCGCGGCCCCGTCCACCACGTCGTGGCCCGTGGCCAGCACGGCAATGCCGCGCAACCGCGGCGCGGCCGCCAGCGGCTCGCCATCGATCGGGGTCTTGTTGGTGAGCACCACATCGGCGCCTGC
Organism: Cyanobacteriota bacterium; assembly: GCA_035286045.1. Taxonomy (GTDB): domain Bacteria; phylum Cyanobacteriota; class Cyanobacteriia; order PCC-6307; family Cyanobiaceae; genus Cyanobium. Next base: position 5,210 of record JAYKIG010000044.1, read on the forward strand.
GATGCGCCCGGCCACCTGCTCCCTGGAGGTGCGTGCATGCACCGTGAGCTCCCCGAGGGCCTCCAGCGATGCCCAGGAGAGGTCGCCGGGGTTGGTGGTGTGGCCGTCGAGCACCACCAGACGAGGGGGCTGGGAGGGGTGGGTCATGGAACACAGTGTGGCGAAGCTGGAGCTGATGGCCATGCCTTCACCCCCAACCCTCCCGGTGGCCCTGGTGCAGCTCGCCGCCGGCGACGATCCGGACGCCAATCGCCGCCACGCGGAAGCCTGGCTGGAGAGGGCCCTGCAACCCGCACCGGGGCGCCCCAGGCCCCGGCTGCTGATGCTGCCGGAGATCTGGAACGCCCCCTATGCCGCGGCCCGCTTCGGGGCCTACGCCGAACCCATCCCCGATGGAGGGGCCGATCTCACAGAGGGGCCTTCGGAATCCCTGAAGATGGTGGCCCGGCTGGCGCGGCGCCATGGGGTGAGCGTGATCGCCGGCTCCATCCCCGAGCGGAGCGCTGACGGACGGCTCTACAACACCGCCACCGTGATCGATCCCCAGGGGCGCCTGCGGGCCAAGCACCGCAAGGTGCACCTGTTCGATGTCGACGTGCCGGGGGGCATCAGCTTTCGCGAATCCGACAGTCTCACGGGCGGCAACGGCTTCGGCGTGCTCAGCGGCGAGGGCGACCCGTTGGCGACGGGCCTGGCCCAGCCCCCCAACCTGGGCCTGCTGATCTGTTACGACATCCGTTTCCCCGAGCAGGCCCTGCTCCTGCAGCAGCGCCATGGCGCCACCCTGCTGGCCTGCCCCGCCGCCTTCAACACCACCACCGGCCCCCGCCACTGGCACCTGGTGATGCGCGCCCGGGCTCTCGACACCCAGTGCTTCCTGCTGGCCTGCTCCAGCGCCCGCCCCACCGATCCGGAGCGCTATCCCAGCTACGGCCACTCTCTGGTGGTGGATCCCTGGGGAGCGGTGCTCGCCGAGGCGGGCATCGGCGAGCAGGTGCTCCATGCCGAACTGGACCTGGCCGAGGTGAAACGGGCCCGGCAGGCCATCCCCACGGGCACCCAGCGGCGGGGGGATCTCTACCGGCTGGAGCAGACCTGAGCGGGCTCCAGCTCGTAGGGCTGCCCCGGCACAGGATCGATGAAGCGGCAGCCGCCGACGCGAGCCACCACCCCAGCCGCCTCCTCCGAGCTGCCGGCCACCTGCAACGCCGAGGCCAGCAGCCCGCTGAAGCGCACGTCGCCGCCGGTGGTGCTGGCGAGCACGGCCGCAGGCTGGAAGCGCTCCAGAAGTTCGGGAAGCGCGCTGCGTCCCCGCACGAAGGCGCCCGCCAGCGGCAGGCCCACATCGATCACCGGCGTGATCACCGCCGTGAGCGGGCGGATGGGGAGATCGGGGCTGGGGAAACCGTGGGGTTCGAGATAGAGGCTGCCGGCGGGGTGATCGAGCAGCCAGCCGTTCTCGATCTGGGGCACGGCTGGGCCGGCCGTGGCGGTGATGGCCAGGGCACCGTGGTCGTGCCGCTCCCCCGGCCGCAGGGGGGTGACGCGGGTAAAGCCCAGCTGCTGCGCCTTGCGGGCCGCCGTGGGGGAGGCCACCACCAGCAGATCCTTCGGCAGCAGGGCGAGGCTGGGCGGGTGGCAATGATCCGGCAGCCCCTGGCTGAGCAGCAGCAGATCGATTCCCGCCGGTATCGGCTGGGGCGTGGCCAGTTCCCCTTTGAGCAGCCAATCCATCGGCCCGAAGCTCAGGGGGCCGGTGAACCAGGGATCCACCACCACCTTCAGACCCGCAAACTCCAGCAACCAGCCATTGGCGCCCAGGTAGGTGGCGGTGAGGGCTGCGGACATGGGGGGAAGGGCTCGTGACGGCCTCCAGGATGGCGTGGCTCCAGTGGGAGGTGCGAAACAGATCACTCCGCCTCCAGTCCCACGGCCCTGGCGCTGAGCTGCCAGAGCTCGGCGGCCAGGGCATCGCTGCAGGCCTCGGCACTCGGCTCAACGGGCTCAAAACGGCGCCGGCCCGGCCCCAGCACCCGATTGCTCCAATACTGAAAGCCGCTGGACACGTCCGGGGTGGTGGTGGACAGGCCGGCCAGCAGGCCCCCCGCCCCCTCGGGAGATTCGGTGAGCCGCAGCAGGTCGCGGGCGACGAACGCAAACACGGCCTGGCCGATCGGATTGAGTCGCTGGCTGTCGCGGAAGAAGCCCCCCGCACCCCGCGGGATCACCAGCCCCGGGCTCCAGGCGATCACGGGCAGGGGCGTGCCCTGCTCCCGCTGCCGCCGCTCCACCTCCCGGGCCATGAGCACATTGCAGAGCTTGCTGTCCTTGTAGGCCTTCTCCGCGTTGAAGGGGCCGCCATCCACCATGGCCGCGCCAGCGCCCTGGCGCAGGCCCGCCAGATCCCCCAGCCCCGCCGGCCGCCCCACCCTGCCGCCGGCGCTCGCAGGATCGTGCACCTCCGAGGCGGTCACCACCAGCCGGGGGGCCGTGCTCTGGTGCAACAGGGGCAGCAGCCGCTGCAGGAGCGCCTGATGGGCCAGGTGGTTCACCGCCAGGGTGAGCTCAAACCCCTGGGCCGACCAGCGGGGTTCGGAGGCACCGCTGTATTGCAGGCCCGCATTGAGCGCAAGCGTGTCGATCGGCTCGCCCTCCCCCACCAGGCCCGCGGCGCAGGCTTCCACGCTGGCCAGATCGGCCAGATCGCAGATCACCGTGGTCAGCGAGTCGCTGGTGCCGCTGGAACCACTGAAGGGGCGCCGCAATCGCTCGGCGGCGGCGTCATCGCGGCAGAGCACCGTGAGCTGATGGCCGGCCGCCAACAGCAAAGCCACCCCCTGCAGCCCGATGCCGGAGCTGCCACCGGTGAGCACCACATGGCGCGGGGGTGCTGGAGTCATCGGAAGCGTCCCAGCCGACCATTCTGGTGGGCAGAGGTCAACAATGGGGACATGGCCGCGCCCCACCTGAGCCGCACCGACCTCCCCGCCAGCCCAGGTCCGTCGGGTGCGGACCATCCCTCCGGCTCGACCTGGCGGCAGCACCTGCAGAGCTCCCTTGCGGCCCTCCCCCCCGAGCGCCTGCGCCAGCTCCAGACCTACGCCAGCAGGGACGCCGCCACGCTCCAACCCCATCCGGCCCACGGCGCCCAAGGGGCCGCCCTGCTGGATCTCGCCAGTAACGACTACCTAGGCCTGAGCCGCCACCCCGACGTGCTGGCCGCCGCCGCCGCCGAGCTGAGCGCCAGCGGCCTGGGGGCTGGCGCCTCCCGGCTCATCAGCGGCACCCGGCCCATCCATAGCCAGCTGGAGGAGGAGCTGGCGGCCTGGCTGGGGCGGGAGCGGGTGCTGCTGTTTCCCAGCGGCTTTCAGGCCAACATCGCCGCCGTGACGGCCCTGGCCGATCGCCACAGCCTGGTGCTCGCCGATCGTCTGATCCACCACTCCCTGCTGGTGGGGGTGCGGGCCAGCGGCGCCCAGCTGCAGCGCTTCGCCCATAACAACCTGACGGACCTGGAGCGGCGCCTGGCCGCCGCCCGCCGCGCCGGGCCCCATCGGCGCCTGGTGGTGCTGGTGGAAAGCCTCTACAGCATGGAGGGCACCAGTCCACCCCTGAAGGAAGTGGCGGCCCTGTGCACCCACCACGATGCACCGCTGGTGGTGGATGAGGCCCACGCCCTGGGGGTGCTCGGCGCCGCGGGTCGGGGCCTGGCCCATGGCCTTGCGGATGTGGCCCTGATCAGTGGCACCTTCGGCAAGGCCTTCGGCAGCGGCGGCGCGTTCCTGGCCGCGGATCACCCTCTCGGCGACTGGCTCCTCCAGAGCAGTGGCGCCTTCCGCTACACCACCGCCCTGGCCCCGCCCCTGGCCGCCGGCGCCCTGGCGGCCCTGGGCCACCTGGGCAGCAGCCCAGCCGACGAGGCCCGCGGGGCCCTGCTGGCCCGGGCGAGCCGCTGGCGGGAGGCACTCAGCGCCGCAGGCTGGCCCCGCCCCCCGGGAAACGGGCCGATCCTGCCCCTGCTGGTGGGCGACGACCGGCGGGCCCTGGCCCTTCAGGCAAAACTGGAGTCGGCCGGCCTGCTCACCGTGGCAATCCGCCCCCCCACCGTTCCCCCGGGCAGCGCCCGGCTTCGGCTGGTGCTGCGCCAGGATCTTCCCACCGGCACCCTGCCCCGCCTGCTGGAGGCCCTCGGCACCAGCCCCCCACCCGCGTGATGGCCCCAGCCAGCCAGCCCCCGCTCTCCCCGGCCGATTCCGTCCTGCAGGTGATCGCCATGCACGGCTGGGCCGGCGATGGCAGCCACTGGCAACCGTGGCAGGAGGCGTTCAGCGCCCGGGGATGGCAGTGGCAGAGCGGCGAGCGGGGCTACGGCGAGCGGCCCCCGACCCAACCCAGCTGGCAGGGGGGCGGCAAGCGGGTGGTGATCGCCCACTCCATGGGGGTCCACCTGCTCAACGCCCTCCATCCGCAGGTGCTGGCCAGCGCGGAGGCGGTGGTGCTGCTGGCCAGCTTCGGCCGCTTTGTGCCCCCCGGCAGCGATGGTCGGGCGGTGCGGGCAGCCCTGGAAGGCATGGCCGCCGCCCTGGCCGAACCCACCGGGGCCCGCACCATGCTGCGCCGCTTCCTGGTGGAAGCGGCCGCCCCCGATCCGGTGGAGGCCATGGCGCCCGGTCCTGCCGATGGGCTCCTCACCCCAGAAGGCCTGGAGCGGCTTCGAAGCGATCTGGACCTGCTCGGGCAAACGGATGGTCTGCCGGAGGCCTTCCCCAAGGGCGCACCCGTGTTGATCGTGGAGGCGGGGGCCGATCGGATCGTGGCCCCGCCGGTGCGAGCCCTCCTGCGGGAGGCCCTTCCCCAGGCCGAGGTGCTGGAGATGGCGGGAGCGGGCCATGCGCTGCTGCGGGCGCCCCTTCTGGAGCCCGTGCTGGCCTGGCTGGCGCAGCAGGAGCGGCCATGGCCCTGAGCCCGATCCAGAAGCCGGTTTCCTTCAGCCAGCAGGTTCGGCAGGCCTTCGGCAGCCGGGTGGCGGCCTACGAACCCCAGGCCCGCCTGCAACGGGGCATCGCCTGGCGCCTGGCGGGCTGGGCCCAACACCACGGCTGGGGCCGGGCCCTGCCCCTGGGCCCCTGCGCCGATCTCGGCGCGGGCACCGGCCTGGTGGGGCGGGCCCTGGGGGCCTGGCAGATCCTTCTGCCAGGCCCTCTGCAGCAGCTGGATCTCTGCCCGGAGGCCCTTGCCCGCAATGGCTCCGGCCCCACCCTCCCCTGGGACCTGAACCAGGGGCTGCCACCCCAGCTCGAGGGGGCCTCCCTGCTCACCTCCAGCTTTGCCCTGCAGTGGCTCGACGCCCCTCCTGAAACTCTGACCCTCTGGGGGGAGCAACTTGCGCCAGGGGGCTGGCTGCTGCTCGCGGTTCCCACGGCCGGCAGCTTCCCCCAATGGCGCCAGGCGGCCCGGCTGGCGGGCGTGCCCTGCAGTGCCCTGGAGCTGCCCCGGGCTGAGGCGCTGCTCCACGCCGCGGCCCGAGGGGGGCTCGCCCCGGTGCATTGCCAGGTGCTCACCTTCTCCCACCAACGACCAGCCTCCCACCAACGACCAGCTGGCACCGCCCCCTCTCCCCTGGCCGCCCTGCGGGCCATGCAAGCCATTGGGGCGGGCACCAGCCGGGAGCGGGCCCCCCTCCCCGCTGGAGCCTGGCGCCGGCTCCTGGCCGCCTGGCCCGAGGGGGGCCGGCTCAGCTGGGAGGTGTTGCTGCTGCTGGCCCGGAAACGGGAGGGCTGGGCTCCCACTCCAGGAGGGCTCCCATGCAGCTGGTGATCGCCGGCACCGACACCGATGTGGGCAAAACAGTGGTGAGCGCCCTGGTGGTGCAGGGGTTGGGGGCGCACTACTGGAAGCCGGTGCAGAGCGGCCTGGCGGAGGGCAGCGACACGGAGCGGGTGCGGCAGCTGCTCACCCTTCCAGCGGAGCGGATCGTGCCGGAGGCCTACCGCTTTCAGGCCCCCGTGTCCCCCCACTGGGCCGCCCGGATGGAGGGGGTGCGGATTGAGGCGGCGGCCCTGGCCCTGCCCCGGGTGGAGGCCCCCCTGGTGGTGGAGTGTGCCGGGGGGCTGATGGTGCCCCTGCATCTGGGCACAGACGGCACCCTGCTGCAGATCGATCAGCTGGCGGTGTGGGGGCTGCCTGTCCTGCTGGTGGCCCGCAGCGGCCTGGGCACCCTCAACCACACCCTTCTTTCCCTGGAGGCCCTGAACCGGCGTGCCATCCCCGTGCTGGGGCTGGTGCTCAATGGCCCTCTCCACCCCGACAATCCCACCAGCCTGGAAGCCATCGGCGGGTTGCCTGTGCTGGCCCAGCTGCCACCCCTGGAGCCCCTCACCGCAGCGGGCCTCCAGCAGCAGTGGCTGGCCAGTGACCTGCCGACTAAGCTCACGCCATGAGGATGCGCAGGCGTGACTGGCTGGTGAGCGCCGCTGTGGCGGGCCTGTGCATGGGGATCCTCACCCTGTTCACCGATTTTGAGGAATCGATCCGCGGCTGGGTGAACTGTCCGGCGGCCCTGGTGCCGGGCGAACGACCTCCGGAATGTCGCTGATCCGTCAGCCCTCCGAGAGGCGGGAGCGGACGGGGCAATGACGGGTGAAGGAAGCCACATTCTGTTTGGCCACCAACAGGGGCCACCCCTGCCGCAGCTGGTCGTGCACCCGCTCGATCTGGCTGGAACTCCAGCCCTGGCGCTCCAGGCTCACCCGGATCGACTGCCACTGCCCCTCGGCAAACACCTCCTGGGGCCCCCAGGGGTTGCGAAGTTTGGGCAGCGGGGATTCGGGCTGCGGTAGGAAGCGGTTGGACGGTGGGCGAGACCTGGCCATGACCCCAAGTTGGTCGGTCGTCTCCATCATGGCAAGTCTCAGGGCAATCGTTCATGGACACCGGCTGGCATCCCAACCTCTGGCATCCCACGACCCAGGTGGCCACGGCCGATCCACCCCTGCGCGTGCTGCGCGGTCAGGGGGCCCTGCTGGAGCTGGAGGACGGCCGCACCCTCATTGATGCCATCAGCAGCTGGTGGGTGACGCTCCATGGCCATGGGGAACCGTCCATCGCGGCAGCCATCGCCCAGCAGGCCACCCAGCTGGAGCAGGTGATCTTCGCCAACTTCCGCCATGGTCCCGCCGAGCGGCTGGCCGAGCGCCTCAGCGCCCACACGGGCCTTCAGCGGGTGTTCTTCTCTGACGACGGCTCCACGGCCGTGGAAGTGGCCCTCAAGGTGGCCTGGCAGTGGTGGCGCAACCAGGGCCAGCCCCGCCCCCAGCTGATTGCCTTTGAGGGGGCCTACCACGGCGACACCGTCGGAGCCATGGCCCTGGGCGAACGGTCGCTGTTCTCGGCCCCCTTTGAACCCCTGCTGTTTTCCGTGGCCCGGGCCCCCTGGCCCTCCACCTGGTGGGGCGACGAGACCGTGGCAGCGCGTGAGGCCAGCGCCCTGGCCCATCTGGAGACGCTGTTGGAAACCCCCACCGCCGCGGTGATCCTGGAGCCCCTGTTGCAGGGAGCCAGCGGCATGCGGCAGGTGCGGCCAGGGTTTCTCAGGGAGGTGGAGCGACGGGTGCGGCAGGCGGGAGCCCTGCTCATCGCCGATGAGGTGCTCACGGGCTTCGGTCGCACCGGCACCCTCTTCGCCTGCGGCCAGGCGGGCATCCGTCCCGATCTGATGGCCCTCTCGAAAGGGCTCACCGGGGGCTTTCTGCCAATGGGGGTCACGTTGGTGAGCGAACAGCTCTATCAGGGGTTCGTGGGCACCGACCCCTCCCTCACCCTCTTCCACGGCCATAGCTTCACCGCCAACCCCCTGGGTTGCGCAGCGGCCCTGGCCAGCCTCGATCTGCTGGAGCAACGTCCCGAGCTCCACCAGGGCATGGAGGCCCGCCACCGGCCCCTCCTGGAGGCGCTGGCCCAGGATCCCCGGGTGCGCAAGCCGCGGCTGCTGGGCACGATGGCGGCCTTCGATCTGGTGGCGCCGGGGCCGGAGGGGTATCTCCACCCCATTGGCCGGCAGCTGCAGCGACGGGTGCGGACGGAAGGGGTGTTTCTGCGTCCCCTGGGCCAGGTGGTGTATCTGCTGCCGCCGCTCTGCATCAGCGACGCCGAGCTCCAACGCTGCTACGGCGCCATGACCATCGCCCTGGACAGTCTGTAAGCCCATCGGGTGAGATCGAGCCGGAAAAGGCGCTCAGGGCCCGGCCATGATCGCCGCCTCCGCATCTGCGCGGGAGAGGCCATAGGAAAACAGCCGCACGCTGGCACTGCCCTCCTGATGCCAGGACACCTTCAGATCCTCCCCCTCAAGATCAATGCGGGCGCTCCATTGGGGGAGATGCAGATCCCAGCTGGAGGAATGGGGGGCCTGCTGGCGGGCGCCCAGGCTCCGCAACCACTCCTCCAGAGCCGGCAAGGGATGGTTGTAGAGGGGGGTGTCCTCAGGGGGGAGGGGCATGGTCGGCAGGGGTGGTCTCCGGCCGTTCTTGTGCCGGAGCCACTCCATCCTGGGCGATGGCCTGCGGGTGGAGGTCGGCCCACCAGCTGGGCCAGCGCACCATTTCCGCACCCCGGGCCCAGGCCACCCCAAGTCCCAGCACCAGGCTGAGCACCAGGGCCACCCCCAGGAGCAACAGGGCAAACCACTCCCCGCCGGAGAGAGCCCGCCGAAGAGAGGCGGGTGCGCCGCCGGAGAGCACCGCGGCAGCGGGGGCTGGGCGCCCTGCCGCAGGAGGGGGGAGGCGGCTCAGCCGCAGCCGCTCGTCGTAGAGCTGGCGGGCCTGGGGATCACTGAGCACGGCATAGGCCCGCTGGAGCTGCTGAAAGGCCTGCTCCGCCACGGGGGCTGGAAGGGTTGTGGTGTCGGGGTGGTAACTCTTGCTCAGTTGGCGGAACGCCTGGCGCAGCTGCTGCAGCGTTGCGGTGGGTGGAGTCCGGAGGAGCTCGTAGTACGTGGGGCCCTCGGGAAGTGCCGGGTCGGGGGCTGGGGAAGACGACGACATGGCCCGATCGGCTTGGAACCCCCCTTTGATCCGGCATCCTAGGAAGAACCCTGCCACCTGTCGTGGCCCGCTGGAGATGCGGATGGTCGAGTTGATGGCCCATCTGTGGGAGCCCCTGGGTTGGCAGCCTGCGCCACAGCAACTGGCGCAGTTTGCCGCCCTGCAGGAGCAGCTGCTGCAGTGGAACAGCCGCCTCAACCTCACCCGCCTGGTGCAGGGCGACGACTACTGGATCGGCCAGGTGTTCGACAGCCTCTGGCCCTGGGTGCCCCTGCTCAACGGCCCGCAGCGCTCCTCCCCCCTGGCGCTCATCGATGTGGGCACCGGCGGGGGGTTTCCCGGGCTGGCCCTGGCCATCGCTCTCCCCGAAGCCCGGCTCACCCTGGTGGATTCGGTGGGGCGCAAGCTGGAGGCGGTGGAGGCCATGGCCCAGACCCTGGGCCTGGGGGAGCGGGTGGGGGTGCGGCGGGAGCGGGTGGAGCGCACGGGCCACGACCCGGCCTGCAGGGGCCACTTCGATGGGGCGATGGCCCGGGCGGTGGCCAGTGCGCCGGTGGTGGCGGAATACCTGGTGCCCCTGCTCAAGCCCGAGGGGCAGGCCGTGCTCTACCGCGGCCAGTGGTCTGCGGCGGATCAGGCGGATCTGGAGCGGGCACTCCAGCCGCTCAGAGCCCGGCTGGAGTCGGTGGAACGGCGTGAGCTGCCCGCCGGCCGCGGGCTACGGCATGCGGTGCGCCTGCGCCCTGGGGGGCCTTGCCCGGCGGCCTACCCCCGAGCCGTGGGGGTGCCGGCCAAAGTGCCCCTGGGCCAGCTCAGCTGACCTGCAGACGGCGCCGCGCCTCTCCTCCCAGACGCTCCCGCAACATCCTCAGCACATCGGGAATACGCTCCGCCCAGGGACTGCCCTCCAGCACAGCGAGCAGGTCAGCCTCACTGACCGTTCCATCGAGAGCATCGGCGTTCTCCCCCGGAAACCAGTGGCCGCCATGGCCCAGCAGGCGGTAACGGTCGCGGCAGTAGCCCTCCATGTCCCAGGCCGCCAGCAGGTTGTGGAGCCAGAGCAACACGGGCAGGTTGATGTGTCCCGGCGTCTGCTCCCAGGGGGGCAGGCCCTCCCGCCAGCTGGCCAGCCAGGGCGCCCCGAGGGCCTCCAGGCGGGCCCCCTCCAGCCGCTCCAAGATCGGTGGCAGCAGGGTGGGCGCCTCCTCCAGAAGGGCGACGGCCTGCAGATGGAGGTCCAGATCACCGGGGCAGGACGCCCCCACGCTGAGGGTGTGCACAGCCGGGTGGCTCAGGCAGAAGAGATCGTTCACCACGATCGGATGGTGAGGCGCGCAGAGCTCCACCAGGCGCTCTGAGGGAGTGTGGAGATGGCCGCCCTTGTCGGTGGGGCTGATCAGAAACACCCCCATGTCATGGGCACGGGCAGCCTCCAGAGCCGGGCTGTTGTCCTGCCGGACGTAATACCAGTGGAGATTGATGTAGGCGAAGGCGTCGCTGGCGATCGCCTCCAGAATCACGGGCAGGGGGGCATGGGTGGAGAAGCCCACATGGCCGATGCGCCCTTCCGCCTGCCAGCGGCGCACCACCTCGAGGCAGCCGCCGGGCCGGAGGGTCTGCTCCAGCAGCTCGGCCGTGTTGATTCCATGGAGGGAGAGCAGATCCACCCGCTCCACCGCCAGCCGCTCAAAGCTGATAGCCAGCTGGTCCTCGAGACGGGCCGGGTCGGGATCGGGACTCACCTTGGTCTGCAGAATCCGTTTCCCATCGGGCACCCGGGGCAGAAGGGCGCCGAGCTGGCGCTCGGACGTGCCATAGCCCCGGGCCGTTTCGATGTGATGGAACCCGGCCGCCACCGCAGAGCGCAGCAGCTCCTCAAGGCGGGCCTGGCTGTCGTCCTGGATGGCGCCCGCGGGCAGATCACTCCAACTCTGCTGGAAGCGCATTCCCCCCAGGGAGAGCACGGGCATGGCCAGCCCCGTGCGACCGAACCGACGGGTGGGCAGCATCAGGCCGCAGGGGGCTGATGGCCCCCGGGGGCACGGGGCAGGGTGCGCTTGATCCGGGCGGGGGAGGGCAGGCCCAGGGGGAGCAGATCCTGGGCCTCGCGCTGCTCCTGAAGGGTTGGGAGGCGCTCGTAGGGCACCCAGTGGATGCAGTCCACCGGGCAGGTGTCGATGGCTTCCTGGATGCGTTCCGTGCTGTCGCCATCCTGGCGGATCACACGGGATCGCCCCCAGTCGGGCTCCACCACAAACGTGTTGGAAGCCACATGGGCGCAGTAGCGGCAGCCGATGCACACGGCCTCATCGACCCACACCGCCTGTTGCCTCAACTGGCCTCCGAGAAGGGGCTCCATTCCGGTGCGGGGTGGGGCCGGGTCCAGGTCAACCGAAAAAGCAAGAGCCGGATCCACCGATCCGCCCGTTGAGGAGGCTGTCAAGCCGCTCACTCCCAGCGGGTCACCACCAGCTCGATGGATCCATCCAGATGGTTGGTCTGCTCCTGCACCTGGAACCCTTCCTGACTGCTGGCAGAGAGAATGGTGTGGAGGGCATAGCGCTGGTTGAGCTGGGCCAGGAAACGCTCCACGGGCACGGCCTGACGCCAGAGGTCGAGATCCGCCACCAGCTCATAGCAACCGGTTTCCGGATGGAGCAGGAAACCGATGTCTCCACCACCCTCCTGGGCAATGGCCAGGTCGCAGGTCACGGTCTGGCCCCGATAGCCGCGCACGGTTTGGGATCCCTCGCTGGGGGCGTGGCCCAGGTCAGCCAGGGCTTGAAGGAGGGAACCGCGATCCCGCAGTTCGGTCTTCACCGTGCTGAAGTGCGACATGATTTGAAGGGCGGAAGGACTGGCGGGAGGCGGATTCAGCGGGTGGGACGTTCCGTGAGCGTTTGCTGAACGATCAGGGGGTTGGCTTGAAAGGCCTCAGATGTGCTGCGGCGCTGTTGCACCGAGCCGATCTGAGCTTCGATGCGTTCGGTGAGCGCCAGGCAACCTTCACCTGCCACACCCTCCACCACCTCATCCACACGGCCATCGGGGCGAATGCGGAATCGGATGGTTTGTTGGCCCATCCCCGGAATCCATGACGTGTTGGCGCATGTTAGCCGCGTTTTTCCCCTGGTGGGCCGCCTCGCTGACCTGAGTGGGCCCTCAGCTGATCAACCCCTCCTCCACCAGGGTCTGCAACCGCTCCAACACCTCCGGCCGCTCCAACTGCTCGAGGGCCATGCGGGCCTCATCCCGCACGGCGGAATCCTCATCCAGCAGCAGACAGTGCAGCAGGGCCTCCACCACCTCCTGCTGGCGGGGCTCCACCAGGTCGGGATAGAGCCGCCCGAGCGACCAGGCACTGTTGCTGCGAACGGCGGCTTCGCTGTCGATCCGCAAGGTCTGCAGCAGCTGGGCGGCCGCCGGATCGGCCTTGGCAGGGGCGGAGGCACTGGCATCTGCCAGGGAGCTGGCGGCCCAGAGGCGCACCGCCGCCACATCCACCTGCAGCGACCGGATCAGGGGATTGAGCACCGGGGCCTCGGCGTAGTTGCTGAGACTCCAGGCCACGGCCTTGCGCACGTAGCCGTTGTCGTCGGTGGCGAGCAACTTCAGCAGGGGCTCCACCGCCAGGGGATGGGGGTTTCGGCCCAGGGCATACACCGCGCTCATGCGCAGAATCGGGCAGCCCTGCTCCAGCAGGGGCAGGAGCAGGGGAACCGCCCGGGGGTCCCGGTGTTCGCAGAACACCCGCAATCCCTGCATCACCTGCTCCCGTTCCCCCTGCAGCCAGGCCAGGCCCTGGTCGCATTCGCGGGCCACATCCGCCGCCGTGGGCTCGCTGGGATCGATCTCGTCGAGGGGATCCCCCAGGAGTTCCGCCGCGAGTTCCCGCGCCAACACCTCCGGATCCAGCGCCAGCTCCTGCTGGGTCTCCGGATAGCGTTGGGGGAAGGGCTGGGGATCCTCCGGCATCGGGTCAGCTCAGGGTCAGGAGAGCGGGGCCGGAGCCGCCATGTCGCCCGGCAACCAGATCCGGGCACTCACGGCCACCAGGGCCAGGGCAAAGAGCATCACAATGGCCGCCGGCAGCAGTTTCGAGCGCACAAACGACACGGCATACGGTGCGGGAACCCCCATTCTTGCGGCAAGCGCCCCCCACCGTTGACGGGCAGGGCACCACAACGCACGATGACGGGTCAGTGCCCGATGGTTCATGCCCCCAACCTCCCCCCCCGCCCCCTGGCGGCGACTGCTGGCGGTGGGAGCCCAGGGGGTGGCCAGCGGCACCCCCTACATGGTGGGCACGAAGCTGCTGCAGGGGTGGCTCACGGCCAGCGGGGTTCCCCTGGGGCTGATCGGCCTGCTGGCCTATGCCGAACTGCCCTACACCTTGAAGATGTTCTGGGCACCGGCGCTGGATCGCTGGCCCCTTCCCTGGCCCGATCGGCGTCGGGGCTGGCTGCTGGTGGTGCAGCTGACGCTGACGGCGGTGATCGCCGCCATGGCCTTCCTCCAGCCAAACCGCTCCGCCGCAAGCCTGGCGGCGGTGGGCGCCATGGCCCTTCTGCTGGCGGTGGTGAGCGCCACCCAGGACATCCTGGTGGATGCCTACCGCACCGACCTGCTGCCTCAGGAGGAACGGGGGGCGGGCGCCGCGGTGGCCAACCTGGGCTACCGGGCCGCCATGCTGGCCATCGGCGCCGGAGGGTTCATCCTGGCGGGCCGTGAGGGATGGCCACAGGCTTTTGCGGCCGCAGCCCTGCTCATGGCTCTGGTGCTGCCCTTCACCTTCACCGCCCCAAAGCTTCCTGCCCTCACCCAACAGGTCACCAGCCTGCGGCAGGCGGTGATCGGCCCGGCCAGGGAGTTTCTGGCCCGCACCGGTGGCCCCCGGGCCGCCATGCTGCTGGCCCTGATCCTGCTCTACCGCTGGCCGGATGGACTCCTCAACGTGATGGCCGTGCCCTTCCTGATTCAGCAGGGCTTCTCACCGGAAGTGGTGGGCTCCGTTCTGGCGGGCTGGGGCATCGCCGCCACCATCGCGGGCACGATCCTGGGCGGCCTGCTCTTCGGCCGGCTCGGGCTGAACCGCTCCTTATGGGTGTTCGCCATCGTGGGAGCCCTGGGCAACCTCTCCTACTGGGCCCTGGCCACCTTCCGGGGGGGGATGCCCTCCCTGCTGGGGGCCGTGGCCCTGGAGAACCTCGGGGGCGGGATGGTGGGGGCAGCCTTCGTGGCCCTGCTGATGAGCCTCTGCAACCCCCGCTTTTCTGCCACCCAGTACGCCCTGCTCTCGGGGGTGTATGCCTTGAGCCGCTCGATCCTCTCGGGCCAGGCGGGCTTCGTGGCAGAGGGTGTGGGTTGGAGCCCCTTCTTCCTGCTCACGGTGGCCTCCGCCCTGCCGGCCTTCCTGCTGATGACCCGCCTCACCCCCTGGAATGGCCAGGGCGTGCGGGGGGCCTACGACTCTGAACGGGACGGCTGACCATGACCCATCCCTCCCCGGGCCCCCAGCAGCTGAGGCAGATCGCGTCCGCCTTTGCCGGGGCCCATGGGGTGCAGAGCGTGAGCCCCCTGGGCAACGGCAACATCAACAGCACCTATCTGGTGGCACGGCAGGAGGCGGAGCCTTTCGTGCTGCAACGGCTCAACACGGCGGTGTTTCACCAGCCCCAGCGGGTGATGCACAACCTGCTTGCCGTGAGCCAGCACGTGGAAGGGCGTCTGCAGGAGGAAGGGGCCGGGGAGCGCTGGGTGCTCCCCAGGGTGCTCAGAAGCGGCAGCGGTGAGCCCTGGCTGGAGGACGGCGATCAGTTCTGGCGGGCCATCAGCTTCGTGCCCGCCACCACATCCCTCGATGCCTTGGCCACTCCCGGCCAGGCCAGGGAAGTGGGCTATGGGCTGGGAAGGTTCCACGACCTGGTGCACGATCTGCCCTGCGAACAGCTGGTCGACACCCTGGAGGGCTTTCACATCACGCCGGGCTACCTGGCGCAGTACGAAGCCATCTGTGCCGCGCCATCCAGCAGACCATCCGAGCAGGAGGCCTGGGCCCATCGGTTTGTGGCCCAGCGGGCTCCCTGGGCGGGAGTGCTGGAGCAAGCCAAGGCATCGGGAGAACTGCCCCTGCGGCCGGTCCATGGCGATCCGAAGGTGAACAATGTGCTGCTGGATGCCTCCAGTGGCCGGGCGGTGGCCCTGGTGGACCTGGATACGGTGAAACCGGGCCTGGTGCACTACGACATCGGCGATTGTCTGCGCTCGGGCTGCAATCCCCTTGGTGAGGAAACCCCAGCCCTCGATGCCATCACCTTCGACCTGACCCTCTGCGAGGCCCTGCTGGAGGGCTACGGCGCCGTGGCGCACCGGTTTCTGGGGCCTGCCGATCACCGTTATCTCTACGACGCCATCCGGCTGCTGAGCTTTGAGCTGGGATTGCGCTTCTTCACGGACCATCTGGCGGGCAACGTCTACTTCCACACCCAGAGGCCCGGTCAGAACCTGGATCGGGCCCTGGTGCAGTTCCGCCTCACAGAGAGCATCGAAGCCCAGGAGAGAGACATCCGAGGCCTGTTGAAACGACTGCAGGAGAGACGATGAGAGCACCCTGCCGGCCAGAGGGCACCCAGGCCTTTTCCCTTCGGCCCTTTGGTTCCGCTCCAGCTCCCCTGGGGCTCCATCTGGGGGGTGAAGTGGGGCGGCGGGGGGATCGTCTTGCAATCACCTACCAGCTGAAGGGTCCCCTGGCCTCCGTGGTGCTCCCCACCCCCAGCACGACAGGAGCCCCGCACCGCCTGGATGGCCTCTGGAAACACACCTGCTTCGAGCTGTTTCTGGCGGCCGAGGGCTTGGAGCCCTATTGGGAAGTCAACCTGGCCCCCAACGGCGATTGGAACCTCTACCGGCTGGACGGCTACAGGCGGGGCCTGGCGCCCATGGGCGATCGGGACGCTCTCCCCTTTGCAGTGAAAGATTCAGAGGAGAGCCTGGTGTTGAATCTGTGGCTGGAGCTGCCCCGGGAGCTGGCCCTGGCCTGCCGTCAGAGAGCTCTTCAGCTGGGCATCACCGCCGTGATGGAACACCCCCAGGGGGATCTCACCTATTGGGCCCTGACCCATGGGGGGGAGGAAGCGGATTTTCACCGCCGGGAGGATTTCCTTCTGCAGCTGGCTCCTCCCTAGGCCAGGGGAACGGTGAGCCAGGCCCCATCGAATGTGGTGATGCCGGGCAGGCGCACATTGATGTCGGAGTTGGCATCGCCGTTGAGATCCACCTGAAGCAGGTTGTTGGCAAAACGGGCCTGGCCTAACTGGCCGGAGAAGGCGGCGCTGCCGATGAAGCTCAAGGTGGCATCAGGGCCGATGGTGTTCCTGAGGGCATGGTCGAAGGAGAAGAAGTCCTTGCCGGCCTCAAAGTCGGTGATCACATCCGTGCCGCCGGGATCCGGGGTGACGTAGTAGAAGCCATCGCGCCCAGCCCCGCCGACAAGCACATCGCTGCCGAATTCACCGGCCAGCAGATCATCTCCCTTCCCACCACTGATCACATCATCTCCCGACCCCCCCACCAACATGTCGTTCCCCCGATCCCCCTTGAGGTAGTCGTTCCCCTCCCGGCCATTGAGATAGGAATTGTTGGGAGTGGCCACCATCCGATCCGCTCCGGCAGTGCCCCAGGCAGCATGGGGGAAAATGGAGAGGAGCAGGGGCGAAAGCTCTGGGGGGCCGCCATCAGCAGGCCGGGTGGAGGTGGACAGCTGGGTGGCGGGCGGGCTCAGGGGGCCTGGATCTGTTGTGGCACCGCCAGGGCCGGTAACGACAGTATCGAGGTGGTGGGCGGATTGATAAGGAAACGGAGTGTGATTTCGATCCGAAGGAATCGGGGAACCTGGTGCATAACCCTCACCTTCAAGATGGGGATCAAAATTAAACATCATCATCGAATCCTCATGTTGGAATGTATGGCAGTGAAACGCAAACGGGCCAAGGAAGGTGCGGAATTTCAAATAGATTACTGCCGTTGTATTCGGCCCCAATATGGTGGTATCGCTTTTAAATTGCTTCTCCGGAAAGTAATCCGGGCTGGGCTTGCGACCTTCAAGCAACTCCAACTGATGGGATTCAAGATGAATGTGAATGGGATGCCACCAGCCCCCACTGCCATTCACCAGGGTCCACTCTTCCGCCACACCCACAGGTAGGGGAGTAAACGACTTTTGAGAATCGAATTCCGTCTGGTTGATCAGCCACATGCCCATGCCCCGTCCAAACTCAAACGTGCGGCGACCGCTGATTTCCGAAGGCTGAATGGGATTGTGTGCGCGCAAAGGGGATGTGGTATCAATCGTGCTCGTGGGAGTGGTGGGCGTTGCCTCTCCCACCACAATCTTCATGATGCGCTCTGAGAAATCGGAAACCTCAGTTGTGCCGATCCTCTGCAGATCCCCCTTGGGCCCCGTGCCGCTGGTTTGCTCCGCCGTATTCACCAGGTAAAGAACCGTACCGGGTGCATAGCGGGAGAAATCCATCACCACATCCGCCCTGTTGGCTGGCGCCATGGTGAATTCCGTCATCTCAATCGGGTTGGGCAACAGCCAGCTGTCGTTGCCCACCCGCAGGTGCGACTGCTTCACCCCATTCTCATCCTGAATGCTGAGATGAAAGAACCGGGCAGCCGAAGCCCCCAGCAGACGAAGCCGGTATTGGGTGGGCTCCACAGCCAGATAGGGATACGATTTTCCATTCACGAGCATGACGTCCCCGAGGTAGCCGTCGGTGTTGCCACCAATCGGAAAGCCGTCATAGAAGAAGGAGCCATCCGCATTGAATTGGCGATCGCTGATCGCCAGTGGGATGTCGTAAGGGGAGTTATTGCTCATGAATTCCTCCTCATTCCACTCGGCGGTGGATTTCCACCAACCCGGCAGCACCTTGTTCTTGATCAGATTGAGCTCGGTGTCGTCAAAGGTGAGCCAGAAGCCCGCCAATCCTTTGATCACATTGAGATCGGTTAGATCTTCGCCATGATCGTGATACCACATCGTGGACGGCGACTCGGTAAAGTCCGGGAGGCCGTCATTCCCCATAGGCACGGTATTGGCATAGTAATAATCCCGATACATCCCAGGATTAATCACAAAGGATGGATAGCCATCTGTATGGGCTGGATTATGGCCACCGTGCAGGTGCACCGATTCCCGCTGGGGGATGGCTGGCATGCCCGGATACAAGGGAAGATCATTCCAATGGCGCACCACCACCGGTTCACCCACCCTGGTTTTGAACGTGGGGCCCGGCATGGTGCTGTCGTATCCATAGATCTCCGTCGTCACCACCTGATTGGCCCCATCCACCACCACCTGTTCTCTGGCCCCCTCCCGCTGCGAATACCAGGACACCACCTGGCCGGTGCTGTAATAAGGATTATTGGTGCCAGCCACATTCCGGTTGAAGAATTCCGGCGCAATCCCTCCATAGAACAGCTGGGAGGGGTCCACATCCTGATACAGGGCTGGAAGGCCACCGGGAGAAGGCTGGGGAGCAAACCTGTCGCCCCAGTTCGTGGGTAGTGCACCAACGGAATCCGGCCGTTTGAGGGTGGGAACGGGCACAGGAGAAGCCCACTTTAGGACGGCAAAGGGCGTGTCCTCGGGCTGGAACACTTCCGTAGCCACAGGGATGGCTTTCGAGGTGTCCCGGAGGGTCACCTGGGCCGTATTCCCCACCTGAATGCCGCCGGGCTTATCGGTGAACAGGCGAATCTCCACCACCTCATCACCCTCTGTTTTGAGGTCTTTGCTGAAGGTGTGGGTGAAGGTGGCCCGTCCCCCAATCACCACACACTGCCCCATGGTGGTACCGACACTCAGATCAAAGGGATCAATATTTGCACCACCAATCTGATAGTAGAGCAGGGTGCCATTCACCACATTCGTCGTATTGACGGTCGTTGTCAGGGAGAGCCCCTCATCCAACGCTGTAGCGGAAGGGCTCAGGGTGTAGGTAGGAATTCCAGGCGCCTGGGAGGAGTCATTGATCGTCACCACGGCCGTGGCGCCCACCTGCTGGGTGCGCCGAGGATCGCTGAACACCTTGATGTTGAGCACTTCCGGCCCTTCCGTTGTCAGATCATTGGCCAGGGTCTGCCCGATCTGGAACCGGCCGCGGGCATTCACGATGCCAACGCCGATCATCGTGCCCCGGATGAAATCCGCATTTGTGATTCCAACCCCCGACACCTCCCAGAACAACATGGTGCCTGGAGCCACGTTGGTGGTTTGAACGGTGGTGAACAGATTCACCCCTTCATTGACCGGGGTGGATGCGGGCGTGATCGTGTAGGTGGGCAGGGGGGCTGCCGAAGGCGCTGACCCTGGCAGGGTGGACGTGTCGTTGATGGAGACCGATGCCGCAGGGGCCGCCCGGAGCGTGTGCGCCGCATCCCTGAACAGGTTGATGGTGACCGTTTCCCGACCTTCCGTTTTCAGATCATTGGCGATGGTGTGGCTGAGATGGAGCATCCCCATGCCGTTGACATCGGTGATGATCCGGGAAGAGCCCGTGAGGGCACCCGTGCTGAAATCAGCGGCGTCCACATTGGTGCCATCCAGCGACCAGTACACAGTTGTGCCACTGGCCACACCGGTGGCGTGAACCATGGTGGTCATCACCTGCCCTTCATCGATCAGGCTCGCCATCGGCATGATCATGTAGGTGGGGGCCACCGCTGGCGTGAGCGAAGTGTCGTTGATCAACCTCGACATCGTTGTGCCCACCTGCCTGGTGCGGGCCGCATCGCTGTAGAGCCTGAAATTCAGCGTTTCCGTGCCTTCCGTTTTCAGATCATTGGCGATGGTGTGGGACAGGGTGAACTGCCCGGAGCCATTGGGGGCAGTGACAACCGTGCCTTGCCCCGTGAGGGTGCCGCTGCTGAAGTCGGTCGCATCCACGTTGGTGCCGCTGATGGCCCAATAGAGCTCAGTGCCATTGGCCACATCCGTGGTCTTCACCGTGATCGTCAGCCCTTCGCCCTCATCGAGGTTGGTCGGAGACAAATCGATCGCATAGGTCGGGAATCGGGACGTGTCCTGAATGTCCACCTGGGCTGTCGTGCCCACCTGCACCGTTCGCGCCGCATCACGGAACAGCCGGATCTCCAGAGTCTCCTCATCCTCTGTCGTCAGGTCATTCGCCAGCGTCTGACTGAAGCTGAATCCCCCCGTGGCTCCCACCGTCCCACTGCCCGTCAGCGCTCCACCCACCACATCCGACGCCGTGATCCCCGTTCCCGACAGCGACCAGTACAGCACCGTTCCCTCAGGCACATTCGTTGTGGCCACCGTGGTCGTCAGCACATCCCCCTCGTTGATCGACGCAGCGGATGGCGTGATCGTGTATGTGGGAAGAAGGACCGGTCCAGGCGCCACGGACGTGTCCGCGATGCTCACCGTGGCCGTTGCCCCCACCTGCACCGTTCGGGCCGCATCGCTGAACAGCCTGATCCGAAGCGATTCCAGCCCTTCTGTTTTGAGATCGTTGGCTATTACATGGGTGAACGCGAACATCCCCATGCCGGTGGCATCCACCACGACAGGGGCTTGACCATGGAGTGAACCCCCGCCAAAATCGCTGGCATCGATGTTGAGGCCGTCAATCGACCAATACACAATCGTTCCGTTGGCCACACCCATGGTGTGCACCATGGTGGTGAGAGCTTGTCCCTCATCGAGGGAAGAAGCGGAAGGAAAAATGAAGTAGTTCATCGATACGACAGGAAAAAGCTCAGCAACCAGCTCAAGGGCGCCTTTGAAAAACCTTTTGCCTTTCAGTGTGGCGAGAAAAGGGGAACACTTGCGGATTCATAGGCCGGATTTAAGGCTGGATCAGCCGTTCGCTAGCGGAAACTCATTTTGTTAACGAGCTTACAATGTCAAAATAGCAGGATTTTCGGGTAGGCGCGTAAACTTTCTTACGATTTCCCTGTGGTTGGCCTTCCCATGGCCACAGCCTCACGAGCTAAGGGATCTCTTCCGCCACCGGATTGGTGAGCACGCCGATGCCGTCAATCTCCACGCTCACCACATCGCCAGGACGCAACCAGCGCGGGGGATGGGCAGCCATGCCCACCCCCTCGGGTGTGCCGGTGAAGATCACGGTGCCAGGCAGCAGGGTGGTGCTCCCACTCAGGAAAGAAATCAGAGAAGGAACGTCGAAAATCATGTCGCCGGTCTCTCCGTCCTGAACGATCTCCCCGTTCACGGTGGTGCGCAGGCCCAGGTGACAGGGATCCTCGAGCTCATCGGGGGGCACCAGCACCGGGCCGAGAGGCGCAAAGGTGTCAAACGTCTTGCCTCGACACCACTGCCCTCCCCCCCATTGCTTCTGCCAGTCGCGGGCGCTCACATCATTCCCGCAGGTGAATCCCAGCACCGCCCCGAGCGCCTCATCGCGGCTCACATTGCGGCAGCGCCGGCCGATCACCACCGCCAGCTCCCCCTCGTAATCCACCTGGCCGCTGGCCAACGCCCTGGGCAGGACAATCGGTCCCCCCGGATCCTGCACCGCCCCGGGCGACTTCATGAACAGCACCGGCCATTCCGGCAGGGCCGCGCCGGTTTCAGCGGCATGGCGCCGGTAGTTCAAACCGATGCAGAAGATGGCCGTGGCTTGCACCGGTGCCAGGGGCCTCGCCACCTGGGCCTCTTGCCCACTGGGTTCCCACGGGGTTGCCGCTGCGCCAAGGGGATCGCCGCAGAGGCGCTCCCAACGGCCCGAGCCATCCCTCCGGGCAACGTGCACCCCACCCTCAGGATCCTCGTAGCGCATCAGGGGCATGGCCTAGCCCTGGGTTCCTGCCTTCACCTTCTTGCCCAGAGCAGCGGTGAGGTTGCGCAGGGCATCGGAGGCATCGTGAGGATCCAGAGCCACACTGATCAGGGTGGGGCTCTCCGTCATCTGCAGGAAAGCCTGCAGGGCATCCCACAGCTCCCCCTCCGTCGCCACCCGCCGGGCGGCTTGAAATCCCAGGGCCAGGGCCAGGGCCGGATGGTCCACGGGCGCCACGTCGTTGAAAGGACCATCCAGCATGGGTCTCTCCGTGCCATAGCCGGCGTTGTCCATCACCACCACCAGGGCGGGGATGCGGTAGCGGGCCAGGGTGGCCAGCTCGATGGCACTCATCAGCAGGGCCCCATCCCCCACCAGCACCAACGGTCGCTGATCCGGACGGGCGCCCCACGCGCCCACGGCCGCCGGCAAGGCGAACCCCAGAGAGGCCCAGTTGCCGCTGTTGATGTAGTCATTGGCCTCCTTCAGATGGAGGGCCAGGGAGGCGAAGGTGGCATCGCCGGTGTCGGCCAGCACCACTGTGTCGTCGGTCAGCACCGCATCCACTGCCAACAGCAGGCGGCGCACCGTCAGGGGTTGATCCGCCACGGGCGCAAAGGGCTGGGGCGGCAGGGGACTCACCGGGGGCCGGTAGGCCGTGGGCTGGGGTGGGGGCCCAGCTTCCCGCCACACCTGGAGCAGGGTCACCGGATCGAGGGTGTCCTGGTCGCCCTGGATCCAGCGCAGCCCC
The DNA here is from genome assembly GCA_035286045.1 of Cyanobacteriota bacterium. Taxonomy (GTDB): domain Bacteria; phylum Cyanobacteriota; class Cyanobacteriia; order PCC-6307; family Cyanobiaceae; genus Cyanobium. The sequence continues at coordinate 27,829 of JAYKIG010000044.1, forward strand.
TGATCCATCTCCACCCGCAGGCAGGCTTCCGGTTTGAGCTGCATGGTGTACACCCCCGTATCCAGATCGCTGAAGGGCATGCCCAGGATCAGCAGCCCATCGCTCCCTTCCACCACCTCCCGCACCGCCTCGGCGCCCATGGCCCCCTCGTACACCCCCAGATACTGGGGGTGTTGCTCACTGAGCAGGGATTTGCCGCTGAGGCTTGTGGCAAAGGGCCAGCCCTCCCGCTCCAACACCTCCTGAAGGGGCTGCTGGAGCCCGAAGCGGTGCACCTCCACACCCGCCAGCACCACCGGCCGCTGGCGGCTTCGCATCCACTCCAGGATCGCCAGGCCCGTGCGGCGATGAAGATCCGCCACCTGAGGCTCCACCGGCAGCATGACGGGGGGGACCGGGCCAGGCACCGGGCGGGTGAGGGAATCGCGGGGCAACTCCAGATAGCCCGGGCGCGATTCCCGGCGCATGGCCTCCAGCACGCGGAGCATCTTGTCCACCGCCGTTCGTCCCGAATCCAGGCAGGCCGTCTGCACACACACCTCCTTGAAGAAGCGCTCCTGGGTGTCGCTGGCCCGGATGCGGTGATGGAGCAGGGCATGCTCATCCGATTCCCGCAGGCCCGGTGCGCCGCTGATCACCAGCAGGGGGGAGCGCTCCGCATAGGCTCCCGCCACCGGATTGAGCAGCTTGAGGGCCCCCACGCCGTAGGTCACCACCGCCACCCCGAGACCCATCAGGCGGGCATGGGCATCCGCCGCAAAGCCAGCCCCCTCTTCCCCCGCCATGCAGATCACATCGATCGGGGAGCGTTCCAGCCGGTCGAACAGCCCGAGCACGTAATCGCCCGGCACCCCGTACACCCGGCGCACACCCCGTTGCAGGAGGGCTTCAATGAGCTGGGATGTGATGTCCATGGCAGCATTCAGGTGGGAGCCAGGCTGCGGCGCAACTGCCCGCAGGCCGCATCCTGATCGAGCCCACGGCTGGCCCGAACGCTCACGGCGATGTGCTGTTCAAGCAGGCGTTGGCGAAACTGCTCCACCCTCTGCTCGGAAGGACGTTCAAACGTGTCCTCGCTGATGGGGTTATAGGGAATGAGGTTCACATGGCTCTGGAATCCCCGCAGCTGGTGGGCCAGGGCATCAGCCTGGTGGGGAGCATCATTCACCCCGGAGAGAAGGATGTACTCAAAGCTCACCCGTCTGGAGGTCTGGCTGGCGTAGTGGCGGCAGTCGGCAAGGAGCCGGTCGATCGGATAAGCCCGGGCGGTGGGGATGAGCTCCTCCCGCAGGCGCTGATCCGGAGCATGCAGGCTCACCGCCAGGGTGAACTGGGCCCGGCCCAGCACCTGATGAGCCCTGTCTGCCAGGGACACCAGGGTGCCCGGCACGCCGACCGTGCTCACCGTGATCTGCCGCTGGGCCATGCCCAGATCCCGGCACAGCACCGCCATCGCTTGAAGCACCGCATCGGTGTTGAGCAGGGGCTCGCCCATCCCCATGAACACCACATGGGTGGGACGCCGATCCATGGCCTCCCGCACGCTGAGCACCTGGTCCACAATCTCATGGAGGGCCAGGGAGCGGGCCAACCCATCCTGTCCCGTGGCGCAGAACCGGCAGGCCATGGGGCAACCCACCTGGGAACTCACGCAGACCGTGAGCCGGTCGTCAGTGGGGATACCCACGGTCTCGAGCGTCAGACCATCGCTGGTTCCCAGAATCAGTTTGGTGGTGCCGTCGGCCGCCACCCGGCGGTGTTGTTCCACCAGGCGACCCACCAGCGGTTCGCCCCGCTCCATCTCCCGCTGCTGCAAAGTGTGGCGCCACGCTTTGGGGAGCACGGTGATGGAGGCCAGGTCATGCGCCCCCCTCCGGTAGAGCCACTCATGGATCTGACGCCCGCGAAAGGGGGGCTGGCCTTCGGCCACAGCCCAGGCCTCGAGATCCTCCACACTTCTGCCCAGCAGGGGGGGGCTCACCGTGGGATGAGGGCTCAACGGGCGGAGAGGATGCCGTGGCCCAGCTTCCATTCGACAAACAACAGGGCAATGAACCCCATCATGGCGAGCCGGCCATGGAGAAGCTCATTGTGGGGATGGAAGCCCCAGCGGGGCATGCGCCGCCGGGGCAGGGGCGTCCCGAGTTCGGTGGTCTCAGTCATCGCTCAACAGGCCCTCCTCCTGCAGATTCTCAAGGGCATCGGGATCGGGCAGAAGATCTTCCTCCAACCCCTCCTCCGGGGTGGGGCGGAGGAAGGCCGCAAAACTGCTGGCGGAGGCTTCGATGCCATGGCGGCTGCGGGTGGCCTCAAGATCCTCGTCGGAAGGGTCGTCCAGCACAGCCTGATTGACCGGGGGAGCAGGCAGCTCCACGGTGTAATCCGGCCGGAGGTTCTGCATGCGCCGATAGCCGGCCGCCTCCTCCTCCAGGATGTCGGGATGGGGGCCCGCCTCAGCCCGGAGTTCTTCCTCAAACCCGCTGAAGCCCGTTCCTGCAGGGATCAGCCGGCCGATGATCACGTTCTCCTTCAGACCCCGCAGCCAGTCGCTCTTGCCCTCGATGGCCGCCTCCGTCAGCACCCGGGTGGTTTCCTGGAAGCTCGCGGCCGAAATGAAGCTGTCGGTGTTGAGGGAGGCCTTGGTGATGCCCAGCAGCACGGGGGTGAATTCAGCTGGGGCCCCGCCGGTGATGGCCATGGCGGAATTCACCTGCTCCACCTGGCGGAGCTCAATGAGCTCCCCAGGGAGGAGGGTGGTGTCGCCCGCATCCTCGATCCTCACCTTGTTGGTCATCTGGCGCACGATCACCTCGATGTGCTTGTCGTCAATCGAGACCCCCTGCGACTTATACACGTTTTGCACTTCCAGAACCATGCGGAATTGCAACTTGGAAATGGCCTCCTGAGCGGCCTCCATGGTGGGTTTCCTGGTGCGCAGATCCTCAAAGAAGCACTCCAGCAATTCGTGGGGGTTAATGGGACCATCGGTGAGCAATTCACCGGCATTCACCTGCTGGCCATCGCTCACCATCACGGTGCGGCCCAGAAGAATGGGGTAATCAGTGAGGGCATCATCGGCTTCGATCACCGACACCGTGATCGAGTCGTCGTCCTCCCCTTGCTTGATCTGAACCGTGCCGCCCCTGCGGCACAGAATGGCGGAATCCCGGGGACGCCGGGCCTCCAACAGCTCCTCGATCCGGGGCAGACCCTGCACGATATCTCCGGTTTTCTGCCGTTCGAACACCAGCAGCGCCAGTCCATCTCCCCGTTGCACCAACTCACCGTCCCGCACATGGAGCACGGAATCGGGAGACACCATGTAGGGCCGGCCCAGGCGGATGGTGATCTCCCCATCGCTGATGGCCTCCACCTGGCCGCAGCAGGGGGCCTTCAGGTCTTCGCCCAGCAGGTCGCCTTCCACCACACGGTCTCCGATCGCCACAACGGGCTTGATGCCCTGGATGGGGATCGAGCGGGTGTCACCGGCCCGCTCCACGATCAGCCGGCGGATGGGCTCATCCGTGGTGGCTTCGGGAAGCTGCACCAGGCCGTCCTCCTTGCAGAGGATCTGGGTGGTGGCCACCACATCGCCTCGCTTCACCAGATCGCCATCGTTCACCTGCAACTCGGTGTGGGTGGAGCCGTGGCTGGCATCGGAAAGGGTGTCGCGCCGCACAAGGAGGGTTTCCAGGATCACCAGCTGCAGGCGATCAATGGTTTTGGCCCGCTTATCGGCGGTGGCCTCCACATCCACCGTCATCTGGGGAGTGGTGTCGAAGGTTTCCAGAATCAGCTGGGTGCGCAGGAGCTCCACGCCCTCCACAGATTTCACCAGTTCCCCATCTTTAAAGGTGAGCCGCTGGGTAGCCTTCAGACCGAGGTGGGGACCTCCCGGTTGTTTGACGGTAAGTGATTCCGGCAGGTAGGCCTCATCGGGGATCGCATACTCCTCCACGGGCCGCAGCAGAAGGGCTCCCCCCTCTGTTGTATCCACCGCTTCCACAAACACCATCGACTCGGCCTTCAGTTGAGGGGCGATCTCATCGCCAGGATTCACCATCAGGCCATCCTGATAACGACTCAATACCTTGCTGTCGGCAATGAGGTGAAGGCTGCCGGAACGGACAATGATTTCGCGAAGAATATCGTTCTTCTGCGTCACGGTGACGATACCAGCCGTCTGGCTGAAGATGTCTTTGACAACTTCCGTACCAGCCTCAATCCACTGCCCATCTTCAATCATCAACAAGGAGATGTCCTTGTTGATTTCATGGGTTTCCTGGGGTACCCAGAGCAGGGTGCCACCCTTGCTCACCTCAAAACCATGTTTGGCAGATCGAGCTTTGCGAATCGAAAGACCAGGGGAGAACTTCACCATGCCACCGGTTTTCGTTCGGAAGCGATCATCAGCCAATTCGGCAATCACTTCGCCGGAGCCGATCTTGCTTCCAGGAGCGGTGCGCAGGAGATACTTCGCTCCCTCCTTGTCCTCCAGATGCCAGATCTCACCGGAATGGGTGGATTCATGCACCAGCTTGCAATCTTTCAAGGTCAGACTGGTGGTGACAATCTGCACCTCACGGGAGTCGCCCGCCGACTCCCGCAGGCGGACCGCTCCCCCGTATTCACTCACCAGGCGGCTCTCCGCCAACACATCACCCGTTTTGGCTGCCTTGGCACCCTGAACCACCGGTTGAGCATTGGGTGGCAGGTTGTAAACGTCGCCACTGAACACCCAGAGCCGACCCAAGCGTTGAGCCTTATGGGTGATGTTCCCCTGACGATCGGTCACCTCGCGGGGCTGGATCACCTCTTCAAAGCGCACCTGACCCGCCAGGTCGCAGATCACATCTTTGGTGGCTTTTTCAACGCTCTTCTTCACCTGTGCGCCCGATGAGATCTGGGCGAGGATGGTGTCGGAGAGAACGGTTTGGCCATCATTCACAAACAGAATGGAGCCTGCGGTGATATCCAGTTTCTGACCCTTGCCCTTGTCGGTGGGCTTGAGGTTCAAGGTGAAATCTGTTTCCGCCAGATGGGCCTCCACGCCGTGGGGCGTGCGATGGGGGCGAACTCGGGCCTTGGCCCCGAACTCCACCACCCCAGCAGCGAGGGAGCGCACCACACCCGTTTCGGCCGTGGACACACCACCGGTGTGGAAGGTGCGCATGGTGAGCTGGGTGCCAGGCTCCCCGATCGACTGGGCCGCGATGATCCCCACCGCCTCGCCCAGGTCGACCAGCTGGTTGTGGGCCAGGGCCCAGCCGTAACACTTGCGGCAGACCGACCGGGAGGCCTCGCAGGTGAGGGGGGATCGCACCACCACCGCCCGGATGCCCGCCGCTTCAATGGCGCGGCTCAAGGGAGCATCAATCTCCCCATCCCGGGAGGCCAGCTCCTGGCCATTCTGATCCACGATCGGCTCAGCGGCGAGGCGTCCCACCAGCTTGCTGAAAAAGCGGCCCTTCTCATCCGCTTCTATCAACAGACCACGGGTGGTCCCACAGTCTTCTTCCCGCACGATCACATCCTGGGCCACATCCACCAAACGGCGGGTGAGATAGCCCGAGTCGGCCGTACGCAGAGCCGTATCCACAAGACCCTTGCGGGCCCCGTAGGAGGAGATGACGTACTCCGTCACCGTGAGCCCTTCGCGGAAATTGGTGCGAATAGGCAGGTCGATGATCTCCCCTTGCGGGTTGGCCATCAAACCGCGCATCCCCACGAGCTGACGCACCTGGGACATGTTTCCCCGAGCCCCGGAATTGGCCATCATCCAGACGGAATTCAGCGGATCGTTCTCGTTGAAATTGCGTTTGACTTCCTCAACGAGTCGCTCGTTTGTTTCCGTCCAGGTATCAATCACCTTCGTGTGACGTTCCACCTCGGTGATTTCTCCGAGGCGATAGCGCTCCTCGGTATTGGTGATCTCCTCCTCCGCTTCCTGCAACAGGCGGGCCTTCTCAGAGGGGATGCGCAGGTCGTCCACAGAGATGGACACCGCAGCCTGGGTGGCGTAATGAAAACCCAGGTTTTTCAGCTCATCCGCCATGGATGAGGTGGCCGCTGTGCCGTGGTGCTTGTAGGCCCAGGCCACCAGATTTCGCAGCACCTTCTTGTCGATCACCCGGTTCCGGAAGGGTGGAGCGACGGTGCCGAACGATCCTTCCACCTTGGAAGGTTCAGGGGCGGGAGCGGCTTTGGCTGCTTTCTTCTTGGAGGAGGTGCTCATGGCCGGTGCAGATCAGAAAGGAAAAGGGACTCAGGGGGGAAAAGGGTTATTTGGCGGCCACGGCGGAAATGATGGTTTGGTTGATCACCACGCGACCCACGGTGGTGAGGAGATAGCGACTGATCAGCGCTCCATCTTCATCAAAACGATCGCGCCGGAATCTCCATTGCTCGACACGGGTGCCGTCACTGAGGGTGTCGGATGAGAGGGGTGCATCGGCCTCCTCATCAGCTTCCACGTCCCCATGGAAACGCACCCAGATCCAGTCGTGGAGGTGGAGGTGCTTCTCATCAAAGGCTGCGATCACATCCTCCAGCCCGGCGAAGGTGCGGGAGCGATCCCCGAACTCGGGCTTGTTCTTGGCCCGATTCACGGCCGTGAGGTAGTAGGCCCCGAGCACCATGTCCTGGGAAGGGGTGATGATCGGTTCACCGGTTGCCGGGGAAAGGATGTTGTTGCTGGCGAGCATCAACATGCGAGCTTCGGTCTGGGCTTCAATCGCCAGAGGCACATGCACAGCCATCTGGTCGCCATCAAAGTCGGCGTTGAAGGCTGGGCAGACCAGGGGGTGAAGTTGGATGGCACGACCATCCACCAGCTTGGGTTCAAAGGCCTGAATCCCGAGACGGTGAAGCGTGGGGGCCCGGTTCAACAGGATGGGGTGTCCCTCGATCACCTCCTGGAGCACCTGCATCACCTCGTCGTCGGCCTTCTGGATCAGCTTTTTGGCCGCCTTGATGTTATTCACGATGTTCTGACGGATCAGACGGTGAATCACAAAAGGCTGAAAGAGCTCAATAGCCATCTCCTTTGGCAGACCGCATTGATGCATTTTCAACTTGGGTCCCACCACAATCACTGAGCGGCCGGAATAATCGACCCGCTTGCCCAGGAGGTTCTGGCGGAAGCGTCCCTGCTTGCCCTCGATGATGTCGCTGAGGGATTTCAGGGCCCGGTTATTCGCTCCCACAACTGTGCGACCCCGACGACCGTTGTCGATGAGGGCGTCCACGGCCTCCTGCAACATCCGCTTTTCGTTGCGAACGATGATTTCGGGGGCCAGGATTTCCTGAAGGCGGGCCAGTCGGTTGTTCCGGTTGATGACCCGTCGATAGAGGTCGTTGAGGTCGCTGGTGGCAAACCGTCCCCCATCCAGCTGAACCATGGGCCGCAGGTCTGGGGGAATCACTGGAATCACATCCAGCACCATCCACTCCGGTCTGGCATTGGTGGCGATGAAGTTGTCAATCACCCGCAGGCGCTTGATCAGCTTCGCCCGCTTCTGCCCTTTGCTGGCGCTGATCTCTTCACGAAGCTGCTCTGCAATTTCGTTGAGTTCAAGATCGGAAAGCAATTGCTTCAGGGCCTCGGCACCGATCCCAACGATGGGCTCGTTTTCGATCTCCGAATCCTCCGCAAAGATCTGGTCTTCAATCTCCAGCCATTCGTCCTCGGTAAGCAGTTGCTTGTAGGTCAGGTCTTTGTGATCACCGGGATCGAGAACCACGTAGCAGTTGAAGTAGACAATCTGCTCCACATCCCGCAGGGGCATGTCGAGAAGAATGGCCACATAACTGGGGATGCCCTTCAGATACCAGACGTGGGAGACGGGGGCTGCCAGCTTGATGAACCCCATGCGGTGGCGGCGCACGCGGCTTTCGGTGACCTCCACTCCACAGCGCTCACAGACGATGCCCCTGTGGCGCACCCGCTTGTACTTGCCGCAGTGACATTCCCAGTCCTTGGAGGGGCCGAAGATCTTTTCGCAGAACAACCCATCCATCTCTGGCTTGAGCGTGCGGTAGTTGATCGTTTCCGGCTTGGTGACTTCCCCGACTACCTGGCCATTGGGCAGGGTGCGCTGCCCCCATTGCATAATCCGCTCGGGGGAGGCGAGGGTGATCTTGACGTAATCGAAGTAGTTTTCACTTCGAGGTGTGCTGTTCGACATGGCGGGAAGGGGAGTGCGGGGAACAGGAAAGGGAGAGGAAATCAGTCTTCGTCGTAGTCAGCGACACCCAGGGATTCGTAGGTGGGACGACTCGGCGTGCTTCGACGGGGGTTCACGTCCTGCATGAGATCCACTTCTTCACCGGCATCGGTGTAAACCGCGATATCCAGACCAAGGGACTGCAGCTCACGCATCAACACCTTGAAGGACTCGGGGGTTCCCGGCCTGGGGATGGGCTTGCCCTTGACGATGGCGTTGAGGGCTTCGTTGCGGCCCTGCATGTCATCGGATTTCACCGTGAGCAGCTCCTGCAGGGTGTAGGCCGCGCCGTAGGCCTCCAACGCCCAGACCTCCATCTCTCCGAGCCTCTGGCCACCCTGCTGGGCCTTGCCACCCAGGGGTTGCTGGGTCACCAGGGAGTAGGGGCCGGTGGAGCGGGCATGGATTTTGTCGTCCACCAGGTGAACCAGCTTGAGGATGTGGGCGTAGCCCACGGTGACGGGCTGGTCGAAAGCCTCACCGGTGCGGCCATCAATCAACTGAATCTTGCCGGGATTTTCGGGGTCATAGACCCAATCCTTGCCGGGTTGCTTCGCCGCTTCCTCCAGATAGGCCTGAACGGTTTGCTTGGACTTTTCCGCCCCGTGCATCTCATCGAAGGGAATGACCTTGACGCGGCAACCGAGGTGAGAGGAGGCCCAGCCCATCAAGCACTCAAAGACCTGGCCCACATTCATGCGGCTGGGCACGCCCAGCGGGTTCAGAACGATGTCGATCGGCGTGCCATCGGGGAGGTAGGGCATGTCCTCCCTCGGGAGAATCCGGCTGATGATTCCCTTGTTTCCATGGCGGCCAGCCATCTTGTCGCCCACCTGGATCTTGCGGCGCTGAGCCACATACACCCGCACCACCATGTTGGCCCCCGGCGGCAGCTCGTCACCCTGCTCCCGGGTGTAAATGCGAACGTCCACCACCCTGCCCCGTTCGGTGCTGGGAACCCGCAGGGAATTGTCTCTGACATCACGAGCCTTTTCACCGAAGATGGCACGGAGAAGCTTCTCTTCAGGTGGCTGATCTGATTCGCCTTTGGGAGTGACCTTGCCCACGAGGATATCGCCACTTTCGACATAAGCACCAATACGAATAATGCCCATTTCATCAAGATTCCTCAAGCTATCTTCGGCGACATTAGGAATTTCACGAGTGATTTCTTCAGGCCCAAGCTTGGTCTGACGCGCTTCGATCTCATACTTCTCGATGTGAACAGAAGTGTAGAGATCGTCATGAACCAGACGTTCACTGACTAGGATGGCATCTTCATAGTTATAACCTTCCCACGGCATGTAGGCAATCATCACATTCTGTCCCAGAGCAATCTCACCTCCCTCACAGGCGGATCCATTCGCCAACACCTGACCCGCAATCACCTGATCGCCCTGTTTGACAATGGGGCGCTGATTGAGACAAGTATCTTGATTGGATCGCTGATACTTCTGCAGATAATGGGTGTATTCCAATCCTTCATCGTCCCGGATGACGATCGCAGTGGCATCAACGAAGGTGACGGTGCCATTCACACGCGTGATCGGAACCATCCCGGAATCTCGTGCCACCTGGGTTTCCAGCCCCGTTCCCACCAGCGGTCGTTCGGGCCGCAGCAGAGGCACAGCCTGTCGCTGCATGTTGGATCCCATCAAGGCCCGGTTCGCATCGTCGTGCTCCAGGAATGGAATGAGAGAGGTGGCTACAGAAATCACCTGAACCGGTGAGAGCTGCACATAATCCACCTGCTGGGGTGGAACCTTTTCAAAATCCTGGCGATACCGCACCGGCACCAGATCGGAAGTGATCAGGCCATCCGCATCGGTCGAAATATCCCCTGGAGCGATGCGGCATTCGTCCTCCAGATCGGCAGAGAGATAGATCGGCTCGCCGCTCTTCACCACCACCCCGTTCTCCACTTTCCAGAAAGGGGTTTCGATGAACCCGTACTCGTTGACACGGGCGTGGGTGGCCAGGGAACCGATGAGGCCGGCGTTGGGGCCTTCCGGGGTTTCGATCGGGCAGATGCGGCCGTAATGGGAGGGGTGAATGTCGCGCACAGCGAAGCCAGCCCGCTCCCGGGTGAGGCCCCCGGGGCCGAGAGCACTGATGCGCCGCTTGTGGGTCAGCTCCGCCAGGGGATTGGTCTGATCCATGAACTGGCTCAGCTGGCTGGAGCCGAAGAACTCCTTGATCGCCGCCACAAGGGGCTTGGGGTTCACCAGCTGGGCAGGGGTGAGGGAGTCGGTTTCGCCGACGGTCATCCGTTCCTTGATGATGCGCTCAAGGCGGTTCAAGCCCACCCGCACCTGGTTCTGCAGCAATTCACCAACGGATCGCACACGTCGATTCCCCAGATGGTCGATGTCATCCAGGCAGGCCCCGCCCACATCCAATTCCAGATTGATCAGATAATCGATCGTGGAGAGCACATCCTCTGGGGTGAGGGTGCGAACCGCATCGGGAATGGTGAGACGCAGCTTCTTGTTGATCTTGTATCGGCCGACCCGACCCAGGTCGTAGCGCTTGGGATCGAAGAAGCGGCTGTGGAGGAGCTGCTGGCCGCCGCTGACGGAAGGGGGCTCACCGGGACGGAGCTTCTTGTAGAGCTCGAGCAGGGCTTGATCCTCGGACGAGATTCCTTCGTCGTTAGCGGCAGCAATTGACTTTTGATAATACTCAGGATGTCTTAATTTATCCAGAACATCATTATCTGAAAGACCGATAGCCCTCATCAACACATGGGCGTTGATCTTGCGGGTTTTATCGACCCTGACATGGAGAAGATCGTTTTTATCCGTTTCAAATTTCAGCCAGGCACCCCGGTTGGGAATCAAGCTGGCATTAAAAGTTTTCCGTCCATTCTTGTCTTGTTCATCCTTGAAATAAACCCCTGGGGAGCGCACGATCTGGTTGACGATCACCCGTTCCGCCCCGTTGATGATGAACGTTCCCCGCTCGGTCATCAAGGGGAGTTCACCGATAAAAACCTCCTGTTCCTTGATCTCGCCCGTCTCCTTGTTCACCAGACGACAGGTGACATACATCTGGGACGCAAACGTTGCATCCCGGCGCTTGGCTTCCTCCACGTCATGACGAGGACGCTTCAGCCGGTATTCATCGCCAATGAAATGGAGCTCGAGCTTGCCGGTGTAATCGGTGATCGGTGAGAAGCTGTCGAGCTCTTCGATCAGGCCTTTTTCCAGGAACCACTTGAAACTTGCCCGCTGAACCTCCACCAGATCGGGGAGGTAGGTGACGGTCTTGGCGACCTGGATCGCGCTGCTCATGCGGAAACCTGCAGACTGGAGGACGGGTGGAACGGGGGAGGGGGCGCCCAGAACGACGGATGACAAAGGAGCCCCCACCTCCCCAGAGGGATGGAGGCCCGGCGCTCAAGCCAGCTAGGGGGACGATCCCCAAAGGCATGGGGCCTCGCGCAGAAGCGCCTCGCCGATTGTTGAAACCATCGCCGTGGGAAGGATCACCAAGGAAGCCGACACCGAGGAGAAGGGGCGCTGCCGCCACTTGGCCAATAGGAAATCATACAGTGTGAAGGTCCAGCCTAAAAAGGCGCGAAGCATTCGCAGTGCTGGTAAAGGCAACTTCCTCCAAGGTTTCGCCCCGGAGCTCTGCCACCTTCGCCGCCACGGCAGCCACATTGGCGGGTTCATTGCGCTTCCCCCGGCGAGGCGCTGGGGACAGGAAAGGGCAGTCGGTTTCCACCATGTAGCGATCCGCCGGCACCAGCTTGGCGCAAGCCTGGATGGCGTCCGCCTTGTTGAAGGTGACCGTGCCGCTGAAGCTGATGTGAAAGCCAAAATCCAGAAAAGCTTCCATTTCCTCTGGGGTACCTCCCCAGCAATGCATCACCCCGGGAGGGCAGATGCCCTGAGCATGCCGGCGGCGAAACACCTCCAGCATGGGACCGGCCGCGTCCCGGCAGTGGACAATCACCGGCAGCCCCAGATCCCAGGCCAGATCAAGCTGGGGCTGCAACACCGCCAACTGCTCCTCGAGATTGCTCTCCCTGAAGAGATCCAAGCCCAATTCCCCCACAGCCACGACCCGGGAATCGGCCCGAGCCGCATCCCGAAGCACAGCTGCTGTGGTGGGCTGCCATTTGCCCACATCGAGGGGGTGGACCCCAACGGCATAACGAAGCTCGGGAATCTGGTCAGCCAGCGCCTGGATCGCGGGAATTTCCGCGGGCTCCACGCAGGCATGGACCAGAGCGGTCACTCCAGCTTCTCGCCAGCGGGCCGCCAGCTCCTGAAGATCACCGTCAAATTGCCGAAAGACAAGATGGCAGTGACTGTCCACCAGGATCGGCGCCGTGGCCGGGGGGGTCATCAACAGGCTCCCGTTCTTCTAGCTGCCAACCAAGGATCCTGATGCGGCAGGCTCAAGGGCTTTCTTCACGGCCGCGCTGAGCCGGGATTTCTTGTTGGCCCCGCAGTTCCGGTGCAACACACCCACCTTTACGGCTTTGTCGATCTTGCTGAAGGCCGCATTCATGCTGGTTTCCACAGCTTCCTTGGAGGCAGGCCCGGGCTCCTGGCCGTAGCTGCTGCAGGCCGTGAAGCAGCGCTTCATCAGCGTGCGCAAGGCCGATTTGTAGCTGCGGTTGCGCAGACGATTGCGCTCAGCGACTTCGATGCGTTTCTTTGAGGATCTGTTATTGGCCACGAACCCGGGCGTCGTCCGAACAATCTGCAATCCTACCCCATCTCCTTCTGCTACCGGTGCCCACCCGAGCCACCCCCTAGCCTGAAGAAACCCCATCTCGTTCCTCGTGGTTGCCTCCCATCCCGCCCCTGGGGCTCCTTCCGGAACAGCCATCCTTCCCTGCCTCCGAGACCCTGAGGCCGCCGCCGCCAGGCTCCAGCAGATCGCTGGTCGCACGGAGGGCAGCCAGATGGGCCAGGAGGAGGAGAAGGTGGCCCGCCTCCTGGAACAGGTGCGATTGGAGGGAGATGCCGCTCTGCTGCGCCTCAGCGAAACCTTCGATGGCGTTCGGCCAGACCCCCTCAGGGTTCCGGAAACCCGGCTGCAGGACGCCTGGGATGGGCTAGCCAGCCCCCTGCGGGAGGCCCTCACCCTGGCCCATGGACGCATCCTTGCGTTCCACCAGCAGCAGCGGCCTGGAGATCTGGCCATCCGGGGAATTCATGGCGAACAGCTCGGACGCCGCTGGCGGCCCGTGGAACGGGCCGGCCTCTATGTGCCGGGGGGGCGGGCCGCCTACCCCAGCACCGTGTTGATGAATGCCATCCCCGCCCAGGTGGCGGGGGTGGAGCGCATTGTGATGGTGACCCCCCCCGGCCGGGATGGGGAACCCAATGCCACCGTGCTGGCGGCTGCCCACCTGGCCGGCGTGCGAGAGGTGTATCGGGTTGGCGGGGCCCAGGCAATCGGCGCCCTCGCCTGGGGCACGGAGTCGATCCCCCGTGTGGATGTGATCAGTGGTCCTGGCAACCTCTGGGTCACCCTGGCAAAAAAGGCCGTGTATGGACGCGTGGGGATCGACTCACTCGCCGGCCCCAGCGAAGTGCTGGTGATCGCCGACCACAGTGCCCGAGCCGACCAGGTGGCAGCGGACCTGATGGCCCAGGCGGAACATGATCCCCTCGCTGCGGCGATCCTGATCACCACCAGCAACGAGCTGGCTGAAGCCGTGCCCGGCGCGGTGGAGGCCCAGCTGACGGATCACCCCAGGGCTGCCATCGTGCGCCAGGCCCTCAGCGACTGGGGCCTGATCGTGGTGTGCAAGGACCTGAACGAAGCGGCCCGGCTCAGCGACGCCTTCGCTCCAGAACATCTGGAGCTCCTGGTGGAGCACCCCGAACCCCTCGCCGACCAAATCCGTCATGCAGGCGCCATCTTCCTGGGGGCCTTCAGCCCGGAGGCCGTGGGCGATTACCTTGCAGGCCCCAACCACACCCTGCCCACCAGCGGCACAGCACGGTTCTCAGGGGCCCTGAGTGTAGAAACGTTTCTGCGGCACACCAGTTTGATCGGCTTCAACCGGGAAGCCCTTCAGGCCACCGGAAAAGCGGTGATGGAACTGGCCCGAAGCGAGGGACTTCACAGCCATGCCGAATCGGTGCGCCTGCGGCTCAAGGTTTGAGCAATTCACGCACGGAGGGCACACCATCAACAATCTCGCCCACCAAGACCTGGTCGGTAAGGTTCACAAAAAGCCCATTCTCCAGCACACCGGGGAGATTGTTGATCTCCTTCTCGAGATGGGCCGGATCGTTGATGCCACCAGCAAATTTCACATCCAGCACCAGATTGCCCTGATCGGTCACCACCGGTCCGGCCTTGCGTACCGCCATGCGCAGTTCCGCCTCGCCACCGATCTCCTTCAGCTGGGCTTTCACCTGACGCCAGGCACCAGGCAGCACCTCGACTGGTAGCAAAAAGCCAAGGTTGAGGGTGTTCACCATCTTGGTGGCATCCACTACAACCACGAAACGTTCGGCCCGACAGGCCACCAGCTTCTCCTGCACATGGCAGGCTCCGCCCCCCTTGATCAACTGGAGGGCGGGGTCCACCTCATCGGCCCCATCAATCGCCAGATCGATGTGATGGATGGCATTCAGGCTTTGCAGGGGGATGCCCAGCTCAGAAGCCAGAACCTCCCCCTGAAAGGAGGTGGTCACACCGGTAATGTCCCGCAATTCCCCGCGCTTCAATCTGGCCCCCAGCTCCTGAATCATCAAGGCCGCCGTGGATCCGGATCCCAAACCCAGCACCATGCCATCCCGGATCTGAGCCACCGCTGCGGTGGCCACGGCCTGCTTCATCTGGGTCTGCAGATCCGACATAGCAAGAAGCGTGGGGAGGGGCGCGAACGTAGCAAAGCGCTGGCTCAGCTCGTGGGGGCAGGGAGTTGGGCGGGCTTGATCGAGAGCTGGAGCTCCCGTTGCCCCCGCAGCACTTTTAGGGAAAGAGGCTTGCCCACTACCGACTTCTCCACCTGCTGGAGGAGGGCCGAAGGGTTGTGCACATCCTTGCCGCCAATTTCCACCACCAGGTCACCCCGCTTGAGTCCGGCCTGCTCGGCAGGACTGTCGGGGAGCACCTTCTGCACCAGGGCTCCATCCCGTTCGGGGAGTTTCACCAAGGCATCGGGATCCCGATTGTTGTCACGGGCCACCCTGGCGGTGAGGGGCACAAGCTGGAGGCCGAGATAGGGATGCACCACAGTTCCGCCGGTAGCCAGCTGGTCGGCCACCCGATGGGCCAGGTTGATGGGGATGGCGAAGCCCAGGCCGGCCCCTGGGCCAGAACGCACCAGGGTGTTGATTCCGATCACTTCGCCGTTGGCATTGATCAGCGCCCCCCCGGAGTTCCCCGGGTTAATCGCAGCGTCGGTCTGGATCAGGTCAAGCCGTTTATCGGCAAAACCGAGACTGTTGATATCTCGGTGGAGACTGCTCACAATTCCGAGGGTCACCGTGCGCTCCAGGCCGTAGGGACTCCCCAGGGCAATGGCCCAGTCGCCCACCTCCAGGGCTTCGGAATCCCCCAACTGGGCGGCTATGAGCTTGCCCTTGCTGGGGATCCGCACCAGGGCCAGATCGGTCACCCGATCCGTGCCCACCACGGTGCCATCCAGTTGGCGACCATCAGCCAGGGTCACCTCCACGGAGTCGACGTCATCCACCACATGGGCATTGGTGAGCACCAAGCCCTTGTCCGCATCAATGACCACTCCAGAGCCCTGACCCCGCTCGCGCATGCTTCCTGAAGGATCCCCAAACAGATCTCTCAACAGGGGATCGAGAAGGGCAGGATCAAAGGCCTGGCGATCCACGTTGCGCTCTGTGTCGATGCGCACCACCGCAGGCCCGGCCTGCCGGACAGCATCGGCCACAAAACTGTGGGGACTGGCCGTGGTGGCCAGAGCAGCGCGGGCTGCTTCGCGCGCGGATGAAGGGGATTCGGGGTTTGGAGGGCTGAGGGGGGTAGCGGCAACTTCGGGAGCGTTGGCCGCACTGGAGCCCGGAGCCCGGATGGGGATTGCCTCGGCAGGAAGGGTCGCCCATGGGGCGAGCCAGAACAGGGGCATCAGCAATAAAGGCATCAGCAGGGAGCCCAGCCGGCGAAACAACCGATTCAGAGGAGGGTTCAGGGGAGGAAGGTCTCCAGACGCAATAGATCGAAACTAGG
The DNA here is from genome assembly GCA_035286045.1 of Cyanobacteriota bacterium. Lineage (GTDB taxonomy): Bacteria > Cyanobacteriota > Cyanobacteriia > PCC-6307 > Cyanobiaceae > Cyanobium. Next base: position 44,238 of record JAYKIG010000044.1, read on the forward strand.
TGGGTTCAGGCAGGGGCCAACACCCCATCACGTGCCGGATTTCCCCCTCCGATCTTTGCGTTTGGTAGAGAGGCGTTTGAAGGATCTTCATCAGATCTGACGATCCTTCCCTTCCCAGGCCCGATTCACCTTAAGTTTCGGCGAGTGTTTCGCCAGCCATGACTTCAATCCCCCCCGGAATGCGGCGGCGCTGCAACCTCTGCACCGTTGAAATCCAAAGCATGGCGGGGGGAGCGGATCTGGTGGTTTTCAGCCAGGGGGCGCCCGGCACCCGCGCCAAGCTCTGGGCACGGGTCTGCCAATACCTGCGCACCCCCGAGCAGTGCGCCCAGTGCATCAACCAGGACCCCACCCTGCGGGGCGAGGTCTCCAGCAGCGACTACTACGCTGAAGCGCCCAGCTTTGATTTCTCCCCCCAGCTTGGGGGAGCCAGCGGGCCAGCGGGCACCCCCTAGAACAAGACGGATCTGAGGGGTCAGTGCAAGGGCATCCTTTATGGTGGGACTTGTGTCCGCCGGGCACACTCTCCCTGCCAACGATGCACCAGTGGCATCCCTGGCTTTCATTGGGAGGATTCCACTATGGGTCTGGCGGTTCCCGCCGCTGCTCCGCCCTTGGCCCATCCGCTCATTCCAACCATCACCGAGCTGGCATGCCAGGTGGCCCAACCGGCTGGCCTGGCCGTGAAGGATGTCCATCTCCTCTCCCATCACATCCCGATGACGGTGCAGGTGGTGGTGGAACGGACCGATGGCAGCGATGTGACCCTGGAGGCCTGCGCAGCCCTCAGTGGCCCCCTCGGGGAAGCCCTGGAAGGGGCCGAACTGCTGGAATCGGCCTACGTGCTCGAGGTGAGCAGCCCTGGTCTGAGCGACCTCCTGGAAACCGACCGGGACTTCACCAGCTTCCGGGGGTTCCCTGTAGATGTGACTCTTCATTCCGAGGGGGCAGGCACCACCCGGAAGAGCGGACTTCTACTGGGGCGGAGCGAGGATTCCATTGCGATCAACGTGCGAGGTCGCACCGTGAAGCTTCCCCGTGATGCCGTGGTGGAGGTTCGCCTCAGCGCCACCGAGGACGGCTGAACAGCCTTCCAATCCAGCCGTTTCCTTTCACCTTTCCCATCCATGCCATGGCCCTTGTTTTACTCCCAGGACTCAACAATCTGATTGAAGACATCAGTGAGGAGAAAAAGCTGCCACCGCAGGTGGTGGAAGCGGCCCTGCGTGAGGCTCTGCTCAAGGGGTATGAGCGCTATCGGCGCACGCTTTATTTGGGAATCAGTGAAGATCCCTTTGATGAAGAATACTTTTCTAATTTTGATGTAGCCCTCGATCTTGAAGAGGAGGGCTATCGGGTTTTGGCAAGCAAAATCATTGTTGAGGAGGTGGAAAGCGAAGACCACCAGATCGCCATTGAAGAAGTTTTACAAGTGGCCGAAGACGCTCAAATCGGCGACACGGTGGTTCTGGATGTCACCCCGGAAAAGGATGATTTTGGCCGCATGGCTGCCGCCACCACCAAGCAGGTGCTTGCGCAAAAACTGCGGGATCAGCAGCGGCGCATGATCCAGGAGGAGTTTGCCGATCTGGAAGATCCAGTCCTGACAGCCCGGGTGATCCGTTTCGAGCGGCAGAGTGTGATCATGGCTGTCAGTAGCGGCCTGGGAAGGCCAGAGGTGGAGGCGGAGCTGCCTCGCCGGGATCAGTTGCCTAATGACAACTACCGGGCCAACGCCACCTTCAAGGTGTTTCTCAAGGAAGTGAGCGAAATTCCTCGCCGTGGTCCCCAGCTTTTTGTAAGCCGGGCCAACGCAGGACTGGTGGTGTATCTCTTTGAAAATGAAGTGCCGGAGATTCAGGAAGGATCCGTACGCATCGTGGCCGTAGCGCGGGAGGCCAATCCTCCGAGCCGCTCCGTGGGCCCCCGTACCAAGGTGGCCGTCGACAGCGTGGAGCGGGAAGTGGACCCGGTGGGGGCCTGCATCGGCGCGAGGGGCTCCCGCATTCAGCAGGTGGTGAATGAATTGCGGGGCGAAAAGATTGATGTCATCCGCTGGTCGCCCGACCCAGGCCAATACATTGCAAACTCTCTCAGCCCGGCCCGGGTGGAGATGGTGCGCTTGGTGGATCCCGAGGGTCACCACGCCCATGTGCTCGTTCCCCCGGACCAGCTCAGCCTGGCCATCGGCCGGGAGGGGCAGAACGTACGCCTGGCGGCAAGGCTGACCGGCTGGAAGATCGATATCAAAAACTCCCAGGAATACGACCAGTCCAAGGAAGATCAAACCGTGGCCGTGCAAATCGCCCAGCGGCAGGAGGACGAAGCGCAGCAGGCGGAAGCAGAAGCCCGCCTGGCGGCAGAGCAGGCGGCCCGGGCTGAGGAGGATGCCCGCCTGCGGGAGTTGTACCCCCTGCCGGAAGATGAGGTTGAGGAGGCCTACGAAGAGGAACCCTCTGCCGACTTCAGCCCAGCGGAGCCGGAGTTGGCCGCCTCGGAGGAGCGGTGATGCCCCCCCAGGGAAAGCCCGTCCTGAGACGCTGCGTGGCCTGCCGCCAGCTCAGGAATCGGCTAGAACTCTGGCGAGTGATCAGACTCCCTGCCAAAGGCGGACTTGCTCTGGATCGGGGGATGGGTCGTTCGGCCTATCTCTGCCCCCAACCCGCCTGCCTGGAGGAGGCACGTCGTCGGCGTCGCCTGCAACGATCTTTGCGCTGTGCCGTGGATGACTCCATCCTGCACACCCTTGAGGAGCGCCTCCCGAGGCTGCACCCATTGAGGCAAGATGACCAATGGCCCCAGCTTGGCTGCGGCTCGGTGGCAACTGTTGCCCCGCCCGATCGGAGACCTGAATGACCAGCAGCGGCAAGATGAGAATTTATGAGCTGTCACGGGACCTGGGCCTGGACAACAAGGACGTGCTCGACGCTGCCGAGAAGCTCGCGATCCC